>JBIIDM010000095.1:0-12960 GCA_044238365.1 Bdellovibrionota bacterium
ATTGATTATCACCGGTGCCATATTCGAAGGCTGGATTTTCGCCATATATAATAAGCGGGATATTAAAACGATACGCTACAATGAGTGGGATTGAGAAAATGGCCATATGCATTGGAATCGCGGTCGTTCCATACTTTTGGTAGGAGGCCAACATAAACATTTTTTCGAACTTTGGATTTATGCGAATATCAATGTGATCAACGCCCAGATTAATGAGATTTTCGAGGTTTCGCTTTCCCAATTCAGTACGAAGCGGCGGTGCCCAGGTTACGGCAAGGGGTCTTAAGCCAGCATTCAAGCACTGCAATGTTTGCCAGGTGGAATCCTTACCTCCACTTACAGGAATAACGCAGTCATATCCTTCTGATCTAGCCTTGACGTTACTAACCAAATCTTGAAAGTCAGCTAGCCGCTGACTCCAATCAATATCAGGCTTACCTGCATGGGCTCGACAGGCATTACAAATACCTTCATGGTCTAAAATTAAATTTGGTCGTGTATCCGGCAATACGCACTTACTACAGTACTTCATTGTCGCTGCTCCAAGAAGAACTTAGCACTTAGAAACGAAAAAAGGAACTTGCTAAATGAATTCGGAAATGATGTAGCTGACATTGCCTGTTCAATCTTATCCCTTTTTATTAGATTATAAATCGGACTATTATCCAATACTGCTTCGCGCACCTGCGGATTTGTGAAATCCACAATTGACGCTATTGAGGCATTGAACCCGCGCTTTTGCCTGTCTAGTCGAACTTGATCATTAATAATTCCCTTCATTGCATCTCGTAAAATGGACTTTCCATAACCGTCTTGTATAAAGTATGCCGTAGGTATTGAGTAGGCGAATTCGAAAAGGCTTCGATCCAAGAAGGGATTTCTTCCTTCAACTGAATAACGCATTGTTATCATATCGACCTCGTTAACGATTAATCGACAACTCTCGTGAAACAATTCATTGAGCATCCGGTTCTTGAGTAAATCTTTGTGATAGCTGCCTTCCGTAAACTTCTCAAAAAAGTCAGCTCGCAGATACTCAATAAATTCGCCCTGTTTAAAATAAATATGGTCCCTAAAATTAACGTCTTTGGCGTATAATTCAGGATCTCTCAGATGGGGGTTTCTTACTATTGGCAGAATATGCTCTTGCCACTCTCTTAATCGTTGCGGATAAGAGGAATCACCCCTCATCTGATGAAGATGCAAAATAAAATGGTCGTAGTATCCTGTCAGAAGTTCGTCGGCGCCTGTACCAGTGATAACCGTTTTTATTCCGCGAGCCGCTAGGTGCTCAATCAAAAGAGAGAAAATGTAATAGGTAATTGTAGCAACCGGTTGATTAATATGGGATATTAAGCTCGAAAGTCGACCAAGGTGGTCGCCATGCTCCAACGACATAGCAATATTATTGCAGGAAAGATCATTTATCGTTGCTGATATATTTCCCCACTCGTTATAGCGCTCATCGGAATCAATTATTGAGTATGTCTCAACATTGGTCTCAAAAATTTTAACTGCAATCGATGTTAGACTGACTGAATCGACCCCGCCGCTCAGGCAAAATGCCATCGGCACATCGGATCGAATTCTGAGGCGCATACTTTCAATAAGGCGCTCTCGAACGCCTTCGACTGCTTCCTGACGACTCATCTCTGCATCAATCAAATTCGGCTTCCAGTGCGAACTCAAAACCGATTCACCATTGATGGTATATGAAAGAAATCTTCCAGGTTCAAGCTCTACTATATTCTCAAAGAACGTATCGCTTGATTTGTAAAGTGATTTATACCCGGCCACAAGGTAACGTACTATATGCGGCTCATTTACTGCTAACTTGCAACCTGCAAGCCCTTCTATTGCACGTACCTCTGATGCAAAATAGCAACCATTCGCGGTTTTATGAATGTACAGTGGCTTTTCTCCGAACCGATCTCGGGAAAGAAAAAAAAGGTTCTTACGAAAATCTAAAAAGGCAAAGACCCACATACCTTCAAGATGGTCATGAGCTTCTTTTCCCCAATACTTTAAAGCTTGAAACAAGACTTCGGTATCTCCACTTGTAGCGAAAGAACACCCACGGGCTTCTAATTTCAGTTTGACTTCTTTAAAATTGTAAATCTCACCATTAAATATAAGAATAGCATCTTGGTCCGTAAAAGGCTGATTAGAGCGAGCATCCAAGTCGATAATACTCAGTCGTGTATGCAGTAGGGACACGAAGTTTTTACCGAACCGGCCCGACCAACTGCCATGAGCATCAGGACCCCGATGATGCATAACCTCAAGGGCCCTTGATAGTTGGTCTTGTGTCCGAGCAGCACTCCCAATATAACCTGCTATGCCACACATATGTTATCTGTTCCCATCTTGTCTAAAGTGCCCGTGAAGAACGTAACTCGAAGAGGTAATAAAGAATCTACACTTTTGATACAGGGCCAGTGAACCGACATTGCACACCTGTGTCCCCACGACAATGGTCTTTACACCTCTAAAATTTGCAGAAACATGCTCTAGCATGAGTCTTCCAATGCCCTTGCTTCGAAAACCGGCATTTACGGCAATTAAATCTATTACTAGCTCGGAAGGCAAAGGTTGTAAAAGCAAAACAAAACCAATTACTACACCTTTATGCCTACAGACTACCATGTGGTCTCCACGTTGTCCCAGAAAAAAATTGCGGGCCCATTCCCGTTTTATATTCTGAGCCAGTGCCTTGCTAATTTGAGGATCGAGATGGAAACGCGAATACTCAAACGCAGAGCCTGCCAACGTACTCACATCTTCAAGGTCGTCTTCTTGTGCTGGACCGATAGAATAGGCGTTATTAGGCTGGCTCTCTTCCCCTGAAACATCAAGATGCTTAGTTAAGGTAACGTTAGTGTCAATTAAATGAAATCCAACTGATTCGAATAGTGCAACATTAGGGACTTCGCTGGTGGGGACCTTCACATAGAAAAAACTTCGTAGCTCCTTCCTTCGTATTTCTTCGATTTCGACAAAGGAAGGAAAACCAGTCGCAGAACCCTCTCCCGCGGCAGAGCTCACTACCGTAGTGTATTTGACTGCATAGGTCGGTTCATTGAGTATCCTACCGAGCCATTCATCGCGGCTTAAATAATTCATATTACCAAACAAAGTTCGCCGTTGGCCTGTGACAAAACTGCAAACAACTATTATTAAGATGCACGTTACTCACGGAATTGCACCTTGGACTTATTTTGCCCGGAGTCGGGTGACAAGCCGGGATGTGCACAAAACGCCCAATTCAAATGGTTAACTTATTGAAGATATTGGTAAAAACAACGTCAAAATCCTTCCTACTACCGAAAATCATCCCGCTTTAAATCTCATAGCCGGGCTTTGGGTGACATAACCCCGCAAACGGGGCCAACTGATATTTCACTTCAGCTAATTTCCCCTATTACCTCGAGTCACTCTACGAACCTGAGTTCGACGTAAGAACTGCGTTAACTGGTTGAAATTACCTCATCCACTTCGTTGCTCATGATATAAAATGCTCAACGTAGCAAGCTGTCAGCCTGCGCTTTTATATCACTGCACGCCTCGTGTCTAAAGCAATTTCAATCAGTTACCTTTGTTCTTACGTCGAACTCAGGTTACGAAGTCCGCCAAGATCCTCTCTCCCTTTTTGATAGCGACCAGAGTACGCTTCCCAACTAGTAGATTCTCCCTGCCCGGCTCTAGTCCGTTCCCTAGCGGGCGGGTCCAACAAAGGTGATTGGACTCAATAGTTAAGCCCTGGGGGAGATCAATAGCTGCACAAATTGCTCTTCTGACCTTGTTCTCAATTTCTATTTCACAGGGCCTCGGCGCCTTATGACCAGCTCCCAGCAAAAGCCGCACGTCGCGGGCCTTTTGCATAAACTCTTTTAACTCGTCCGCGGTCGCGGAAAGCTTATGGTCGTGGAAAGCTGACCAGTTCTTATCAAGCGTAAAATGCTTTTCAATAATCTCTGCACCTAAGGCAATTGCTATCAAACAGGCGTCCATGTCCAACGTATGGTCGGAATAACCCACCGTAAGGCCGGGAAAGTTCTGCTTCAATTGCGTGATGGCCGCCAAATTACAATCTTCTTTGTTCGTAGGATAGCTGGTTATGCAGTGTAGTATTGCAGTGTCTGCTTCAAGATTAAGTCCACTTCGAGACTTATCAATCGTATTCAGTGCAGTAGTTATAATTTCTACGTCTGCACAACCCGTAGAAAGAATTATCGGCTTTCCGAAACTGGCTACTGCTGATAGAAGCGGATAGAAGGTGTTTTCGCCCGATCCGATCTTAAAAGCAGGGACCAAGTCATTCAGAAACTTCGCGCTAAGTAAATCAAACGGTGTTGAAAGAAAGACCAACCCTTCTTCCGCGGCAATTCGGGCAATTTCACGGAAATCATTTTCGCTCAGCTCAAAATGCTTAAGCTGCTCAAATCGCTTAGAATTTTCGGGAGACACATAATATTCCGTCTTGAACGTTTGAAACTTCACCACCTGAGCACCAGTTGTTGCAACACTCCTAACGAGCCGAACTGCCTGGTCTAAGCTTCCCTCGTGATTGTTGCCAATTTCTGCAATCACCATTGGCTTCCGCTTAGTGTCAATGCTTCCAACTATCATCTCCAACTCCTCACCTGTGAGTACCCAATTATCCCGGAACTGGCATACATTCCGAAAAAAAAGTAAAAAGCAGCGCTTACTCCTAGACCACCCGAGAACTCAAGCGCTGTTAGACAGTAATATCATGATGCCGAGGATCCCCACCATGACCTAATATTCTAAGGTCGAGCAAAACACTGTCTTAGAACGCGGTTTATACACATATAGGCCAAGTACATTTCGGATCCGCCGCCGAATGTTCGTTGTACATGCCGAGCAGGGCCGCTTTCTTCCGCTTCAGCAGTCATTGGCCAAAACGCTAGACTATGTTAAGTGATGGTTTTGGGGCCATTTCTTACGAGACAATCTATGAAATTAAATGTGGGGGTAATCGGTTTAGGAGTAGGGCTGCAGCATATTGCTACCTACCTCAACCATCCAGACTGTAACTTAATTGCCATTTGTGACTTCGACGAAGAAAAACTTCTGGAGACTGCAACACGCCTTGACTCGTCGATTCTAACCACAACGGAACCTGCACGCCTACTCAACAGCCCTGCTATTAATCTCGTCAGCATAGCATCTTGGGATAATTTTCACGCGGAACAGATAATACTTGGATTACAAAACAAGAAGCATCTATTCGTCGAAAAGCCTCTATGCGTATCCGAAGATGAAGCCCTGAAAATTGGTACGGCGCTAGCCAAACACCGTGATTTGAAAATTGGAACCAACCTAATACTTCGACTTTCACCTCGGTTTTTAGAGCTGAAAAAAAAGATTGTAGCTGGTGAAATGGGCGACTTGATATCGATAGAGGGTGATTACAACTACGGACGTTTGCGGAAGATTTTAAATGGCTGGCGGGGACAAGTCGAGGGATATTCGGGTGTCTTGGGAGGTGGTATCCATGTCATTGACCTTATGCTTTGGCTTACTGGCCGGAAAGTGCTCGAAGTAGCAGCCTTCGGAGGAAAAGTTGCTACGCACCAAAGCAGCTTTCAGAACTATGACTTAGTTACCGCTTTATTAAGGTTTGAAGGCGGCCTAGTTGGAAAAATGTCTGTTAATTTGGGATGCGTTTACCCACATTTTCACAAATTCACATTATACGGAACTAAGGCAACATTTGAAAACAACATTGAGTCAGCCTATATGTATCAGCAGTTTGATAATAATGAGGGAAAACTGGAAATAAACTACGACCGTGATGCTATCGACCTACCTCACCCGGGGACACAAAAAGGAGCCTATCTCGAAAAATTTATAGAGAGCGTTGTCAATCATACCCCCCTCCCAATTAATCCGAAGGAGATATTTGATAGCCTGAGTGTCTGCTTTGCTATTGAGAAGGCAGCGCACACCGGCAAAATAGAGCTTGTTCGGTACAACAACAATTTTGACTCGACAGACCAGAATAACTCGCTAACTCTTCGGAAATAATCTCCTTGCTGAGAATACCTGTTCCTCGAGGCTGAGAGCGACGCCACCGACCCTTTGGTGGATTTTCTGATTTATTTCACGCCCGGAAAATTCTGTAATACGAATAAAAAACTGCTTAGATATCAAGCTAATATCAATATATGAAACATCTTCGCATTTAGAGGCATCTTAACCAGACCGATCCATAAAGGTGAGTGAGTGAGTGAGTGAGTGAGTGAGTGAGTGACGCGAAATGGCGGATTTTTTAAACAGGAAGATGTTTCTATGGGTTTGAGCAATGAACTAGCAGGAAGGCGCATCGTCCTCATCGGTGGCGCAGGTTTTATCGGCCATAACCTGGCTTTGTCACTAGCCCAGCAGGGAGCCGAGGTATCGGTAATTGATAGCCTGCACGTCAATAACCTTCTGTCCTTCGTCTGCGAAGAGACCAAGATACCGAACAGAAAGTTTTACGGCAACATTGCCAATCAAAGGCTCAATTTGCTTCAGGAAGCCAATATCCCAGTCTATGTACAGGATGCGCGTGACTATCATGCGCAAAATAAGATTCTTAATGTTATTAAACCACAGGTAGTTGTTCTTCTGGCCGCCGTAGCACACGCAGATCGCTCCAATAAAGATCCGTATGGTACCTTTGACCATAGCTTACGAACCCTTGAAAATGCGCTTGACTATTCACGGAACAATGTCGAGCAATTTGTATACTTCTCCTCAAGTATGATCTACGGGAATTTCAAAGGAGGCGTAGTAACCGAGGAAACCGCGTGTGAGCCCATCGGCATTTACGGTGCGCTCAAATTTGCTGGCGAAAAGATGGTTATCGCGTACAATCAAACCTTTGATTTGCCGTACACGATCGTACGTCCATCGGCACTCTACGGGGAAAGGTGTGTGAGCCGCCGGATTGGTCAAATATTCATCGAGAATGCAATGCAGGGGGTCGAGGTTGCTGTGCATGGTGATGGCTCTGATCGGCTTGACTTTACCTATGTAGGCGATCTTGTGCATGGCGTTTCGCGGGTAATCGTGAGTCCCAATGCTATCAATCAAACCTTTAATATCACCTATGGTGAATCCAGATCTATTTCGAATATGGCCGCGATTCTTCAGGAGCACTTTCCCGAAGTTACCGTACGCTATCTGCCGAAGGATAAGTTGATACCAGCCAGAGGAACGCTATCAGTCGAAAAGGCGAGAAGCATGATCGGGTATAATCCGCAGCATCCTCTGGATATAGGATTTCTAAAGTATATAAACTGGTACAAACAGACATTTGAAGCTGTCACAGGGAATAAACGCGCGACTGTAATCTTGGAGAGCGAAGAAGAGCAAATTGGAGTAACAGGACCCTTACCTACTATCAGCTCATTTCCCGACGTAAACAGACTCGAACGATGAACTTGCTCTTCAAATACGGGACAATATGAGCACTATATATCCCCTTCAAAACAACCCATTTGCGTATCTTGAAGGGGGCGACTTAAGTAACCTCTCCTTTGACAACTACACAGAGCTTCTTGCTATACCTAAGTTCCGTCACTACATCACTCGTAAACGCTGGGATATTTTTGAACAAAGCGGCGTTCCACTCCAGGTCTTCCAAGATGGCAACGTTGGTATCATTGACACAACTATTCCTTATAACATCGAAGGCATTAAGAACTCGATTAACTCCTTAGGTTCGCTCGAACGAAGTGAGCTAGTTTTCCGGCCCCTCATGGCAATGGATCGGATCTACTCCTACGGGAACAGGAGCGTTTTTCCGGAGTTAACTGCCCTTTTGATTGGATCACGAACTGAGTACGAAGTACTCCTTGGGCTTAGTTATGGCTTTCAACTCGAAAATATGGCTGCCGTTGACTTGATTTCCTATTCGCCTTGGATTACACCGGGTGACATGCATAAACTGCCATTCGATGACAACACCTTCGACATCATTGTCCTTGGATGGGTGCTTGGCTATAGCAGTACTCCAGGGCAGGTCGCCAATGAAGTTTTAAGGGTAGCACACGCTCTGGATGTATTGTATCGATTGGCAATGACTGCTATACCGAAGAAAGTTTACGTGCCTCTCAGTTCTACTCGGCCCGAAGACCTAACACCATCAAGGCCATCACTGATATCTTCGGTCAATCAGTAGCTGATGTCGTATTTGCTCACGAACCGAGATATACCAGAGGAGATGTACCAGGTTTTACGGGCCATCTCATTATTACCTTTGAAGTACGCAAGTAAGAACGTACGCGTTCGTCAAGAGGCAATTCCGCTCATTGTGACGTAGGAAATACGTATCATTCGCAAAATTACCTCTTTCATCGACATCAACCAAACTGGCGAATACTCAAATCAGGGGTGATTTACTTCTGTTGTTTTTGCTCGCTTTTTCGATACGCCCGTATAGTGCTCATCACCCCCGGAATAACGGGTAAATGGGGCTGTGTCTGGGTTGGATCGGTCGGATACAACAAAGGCAACTCGATGAGTTCGCTTTTATATTGACGCTCCATAAGCTCCTGGCAAGCTTGTCTGATGCCCGGCTCGTTACCACCATGATGGAACATGATAGCTTCACGATTCTCTCCTGTAAGCTCAGGAAGATAATCATGAAATACTATCAGACCTCCATTCTCTAACAACGGATAGTAGTTAAGAATGTCGTTCCGGACTCCCTCATAGGAGTGGTCTCCGTCTATCATAATAAAATCGGCCTTAATACCAGCAGCACGGAGGCGTTCTCCAAGTAATGGCGCTGCCTTATCGGAATACATTCGAAAGTGCTCGACGTTTGATAATGTTGAGATGGTCTCATAAAACTGTTGCGTTCCGCCCGGCTCCACCGAATATCCACGGGCTTGTGAGCCAAGTCGCTGAAAGGCTGAATGGATTAACTTAAATGAAGCTCCAGAATAAGAACCCACTTCAATAAATGTATACGATGTCTTTTTCTCCAACAACCTTCGGATCGAGAGGTAGAGCTGAAATCGCTCATTAACACACATCTGACTCTCAACGCCAAGCGGAGCAGGATCGTCCTGATTAAACTCGGTGATCAGTGTCTTTTCAATCTGTCTGTTGAGGGGGTACTTTTTTTTCTTCAAAAATCCATTTGTCCCCCACGTGAAGTTGTAACCAAAAAAGTCACTGTACTTGCTCTGCGAGTCATACTCACCGGGATTGTTTGCGATGAATTCCTTAATCGCTCGATGTGGGCCACTGTTAGTCATAGGGTCCTGGTTCAAATCCGAGATGATACCATCCTCAATGACGATATACTCTTCGCCCCTCAGGTACGAGTGAAAGAATTTCAGAACTGCAGAGCTTGTTTCATAGGTATGGTCGGCATCTTCAATAACCAACAAGGGTCGTGGCAAGGAATTGATAAATTCCTGCGTAAGCGTCTTCTCGAGCTCCCGACCATTTGCTTCCAGAAATGTAACCCTTTTGTGCGACGCGGTAGTAACCCGCACTACGTCAAGCGAATAGACATGGCCATCAATGCCAAAGTTATTCATTAAATCTCCGAACCATATGCCACTTCCACCATCTTTGGAGCCAATTTCGATTATCGTTCGTGGCTTTACGTCCCATAGTAGTAATGGGTAAATCGCTAAGTCAAATGGGTTCTTGATCATCGGAACACCACGATACTTGTAATTATGACAAGCGTTCTGAATCGAATTTAGCGTAGACAGGGGTATCGCTGAGTTATACGACCGCTGTTCCGGATTGAGTGGAGGTGGGGTCTTTTTTTCAAGTGCACGAGATAAATTTTCAAACTCGGCTCTTGCGGCATCATGTGCAGGATTCATTTTTAGCTCAAGCTTAGCTGCTTCGAGTGCCTCCTCATGCCTTCCGACTGCATTAAAGGTAACCGTACGCAGATAATTAAATCCAGGAATTTCTAGGTTGAGTTTATTTATGCGCTCCAGGATTCTCATGGATTCGATTGGCTTTCCAGTTTGAAAATACTCCACTGCAGATTGAAGATCCTTGTTAATCTGGTTTACATCAATAGTTTGGGTCCTAGGTGAGTTGTCCGTAGCAAACTGACTTAATAAATCCCTAGCACGGACGTTATCGGGAAACTTCTCCAGTTCCCGTTCAAGAGCAGTTCGAGCATCCGTCATTCGCCTAAGTCCCATAAAACACATTGCACGAACAAATTCCAGATTCCGATCTGGAGAAACTGAATGCGGCACGCTCTGAATTATGGCTAAGGCTTGATCCGAGTTGTTCAGTTCAAGCTGTTGAAGCGCAAGATCGATGATATAACTTTGCTGCTCCATATGCACGACCTCCGGAAGATCTAAGTATTTTCGAAAAATTAGATCCAGCTTCCTGGACATTTCTGGCAATGACAACTTTTTTAAGGCGTTTACCTGGCCACTATGAGCAATCTTTTCGCGCAATTGATCGTTCTTTAAGTAGTACACTATCTTCGATTCAAGCTCGGACAATGTACCAAAGGTCTCAAGATCAATACCCGGATTTAAATAATCGCGGATATTGGATTGATACTCGGTAAGTAAAAACGAACCACAGGTAAGCGTCTCAAAAAATCGATGGTTCCCAGCATCTCCTTTGGCCATATCTATTTCAGCATTCAGCACTATCCGACCCTGACGAAGTATCTTGTAGGTATCAATTCCCCAACGATCCCCCTGGTTTTGGGCAGCAACTTCGGGCGGAAGCTGACTTGGATCAGCCGCGAGAAAGAGACCAAATGAAAAGCCAAGCCTCTCTGACATCTTGACCACATGAGAAATAATTTCGTTTCGATGTTTGTGCTGCGGTGTCCATTGCCCGATAAATACAACATCATATAGCTTAGATTCAGCCTCTACCGCCTTTCCCAGGGCCTCAGATACACCGGGATGAAAGAACTCGGTATACCTTGCACCCAGTCTCAATGCCTGTTCGCGGCATACAGAAAGATGTGATAGGACTAGATCGAATTCGCTCCAATCCGTTCCAGGGGGAATCTCGGCGGCTCGCCATCCAACCACCAAAGGCGCACGATACTCGACAGTTCTCATAAATCGACTATCAAACTGTAGCGGATTGAGTGTGTAAAGAACCTGCGGTTGGTAGTGGATAATTTGTGCCCTTAGAATATCCTCCTGCCAACTGTTCTCGTATGCAGGAACACCATGAGCATTAGCCCACTGAAGTTGCAGTGGCAGGCAGTTGGCAATAATAACCTGGGCATCATATCCTAGGTCGTTCATATGGGGGGCAAGCATATGGAGACCAGCAAAACCGTCGAGAATCAACGCCGCAATTTGTTGCTCGTATGGTGCTGTAATGAGCTCAGGATACCTGTGGTAAAAATCGTGCAGGTATCGATCATAGAAGGTAAAAACCTGAAGGAAGGTCAACTTGGTTGCCTCGGACTGGTACTGTAGCGCTTGGGCTTGTGTGTTCATACCTAAACCTTTGAGACTTCTTAACCAGTTCGACGTAAGAACAAAGGTAACTGGTTGAAATTGCTTTAGACACAAGGCGCAACTGATGTAAAAGCGCAGGCGTAGCTTGCTACGTCGAGCATTTCATATCATGAGCAACGAAGTGGATGAAGTAGTTTCAACCAGTTACCGAAGTTCTTAAGTCGAACTCAGGTTCTTATTATCTTGGAGTGCGGCGAGAAGTTTATACCACCGTTTAGCCCGGATTATTCACGAGCACGCGCCGCTATAGTGGTGCGTGCTCGTGAATAATCCGGGTTAGCACACCATTACACCCGCACCTCAAATGGTTTCGATGTCTCACGATCATAAAACGATTCAATCCAAAAACTCGATGTTACGCATCCGTGACTATGGCTAGAAACCTGAGTTCGACGTAAGAACATTGGCAGATCCAACCATGAAAAGGTTTCCAACAAAGTAAACCACCAGAGATACCAAGATATCTGCCAACCGTACCCGCATGACAAAATATGCCAGAACTCCCTGATAAAGAACGAGAGAACGCAAAAAAGATGTGGTGGGCTACTAAAACGCCTAATTAGGTCTTCCCCGGGCTGATCAATGTAAGGCGTGCTTCATCTGCATAAAACAAACCGACTCAAGCTCTGTAATAGAATAGGGGACTTCATTGCCTGCGCGCCCACCTAACCTAGTAACCAAGACAAGATTCTGTCCAAGGTCATCATTGTTCGGTAACGCACAACTCTCAACAGGAATAACCATCCGACCTCCCACACGAAGCTGTTCCACCAGTTTTGTTGGCACGGATTCGGCAGCACAGGCGACATTAATCGCATCGTATGGGGCATGCTCAGGCCAACCATCCCAGCCATCACGCAGCGCAAGCTCTACATTATCGCATTTGCAGGCGGCAAGGGCCTCCCGAGCCCGTTTTAATGCGTGAGGGAGGATCTCCACCCCATAAACCATATCGCATAGTCGAGAAAGCACAGCCGCATGGTAGCCACTCCCACTTCCAACATCCAGGATTCTATCAGTGGGCCTTACGTCAAGGACATGCACCATATATCCGACCAGACCGGGCTCAGATAGATTGTACCCGTCTAACGGAACGACCTTTGTATCGTATGGGTCACCATAACTCCCTTTAGGCACAAAGACACCTCTGTCAATAGTTGCCAGAGCGGCTAAAACTGGCGATGACTTTAGCACGGGAACATTGCGCACGATGCGCTCAATTAAGCCCGAACGAAGTTTAGCATTTGTACTCATAGCGCATAATCCCTAAAAGATCAGACGGTTAACCCCTGACTTATCTGCACTACAAAAAAGATGGGCACAAACCCACTTACCTTTGTTCTTACGTCGAACTCAGGTTCTAAACCTGAGTTCGACGTAAGAACAAAGGTAAGTGGTTGAAATTGCTTTAGACACAAGGCGTGCAGTGAGATAAAAGCGCAGGCGTAGCTTGCTACGTCGA
>JBIIDM010000096.1:0-12895 GCA_044238365.1 Bdellovibrionota bacterium
AAACCAACAAGCCATCGCCAATCACTCCGACACGCCCCCCGGCAAAACCAACAAGCCAGCGCCAATAACTCCGACACGCCCCCCGGCAAAACCAAAGCCGCCGCGGAGTGTGATTGGCGGGGATTTTTCCAATGTCGAGGAAAACGAATGTTTTGGGAATGAGGCGTGGTACTCCACGCCGCAGTGACCAAAATCATTCGTTTGACGAAGAGATTGGAAAAATCCCCGCCAATCACGAGACGGTGAAGATGCGGGCGGTGTATAGCAACCCCGCCTTCTGCTGATCCTCCTCCACCGGTATAAAAAGAGTAAAATCTTGGGATTGTCCTGCCTTTAGTTCTCGTTCTCGCTTCGGATGGTTGCCCTGCGCAATTGTGCCGATGTCGGCGATCACTCTTTGTGCGGCGTGACTAGATGGATTCAAAACCTGGCCAATTTCACTTCGTTCGATTGCGGTGATTTCGGCATCAACTAGTGCCTGTGAGGCCAGTTCTTTTGAAAATTGAGGCGTGGCTGATTTATGGGCGAAGCCAATTGCGTCATGAATGCGGCTGCCATCCGCTTGATAAACAAGACCTTGAATAATTACGTCGCGAACGGGACGGGTTCCGTCATTTCGAACGGTGCCGGTTACTGCTATAAATTTTCTTCCATTGGCTGCCTTGATTTCATCTGCCTGGGTACCTTCGATGTAGACCGAGGATTCAGGCACCCGGTGGGCTGGTGGCCAGATTGCATTAAGCCTTTGAAAGAGTACGTTCTGCGGCGCAAAGCCCACTGCCAGCAAACCGATGAGCACTACAAAAGAGGGGAGCAATAATTTAAATGAAGTGGTTTCGACCATAATTTTTAGTGCCCTTTGTGTCATGGCATACAGGTGAATGGCGGTTGGCTCGTCTTCACCAGTCCCCAGCGATTTTAAGCGTACTATTGAAAGACCAGAGTTTGAAAATACTGCCGAGGATGCCACGTCGTGGAGAGTAGAAAAGGAATCAAAATGTTGGGTGAGTGTCTCGACCGTGGAATCCTCGAATCTGGTCGGTTCTATCAATTTGTCCTGTCGTTCGTTGGTAATTACCGTAGACAAACGCGAATGAGCGTTCGTCGCCGAGAATGATTTTGAGGGTAAGTCCGGTGTATTTTCCGCTTCGGCAAGCGAGTGCAAAGGGATGTGGTGTGTGAATAAATTATCACAGCCGCTGCAGTGAACCAGGACATTATAATCGATGGTGTTTGCCGTTCCGGGCCCATCCGGCTGTACGTTTTGTTCGTTTCGTTCCCCGTTATTCCTGCTTCGCTTTGCCGAACCCCGTTTATCGCCTGTTGATGAAAAGCGCACCTCGGAGTTTGCGGCCGCCTGATTCTGACGAGCATGCTGGCTTTCCGCGGCCAGCTTGAGCGCCACTTCCTTTCGCATCTGCGTCAACTGTATCTCACGAATCTCAACGATCGTTTGTTTTTTACAGGTGGGGCAACATATTCTGTTGGTAAGTGTCATTTATCCTCAGGTGGCGGTAGGGTCTACGTCGGAATCATAAATGAAGATGCTGCTTTTTGGAAATAAGAAGAAATTAACCCGGATTATTCACGAGACGCACCTCCTGAGTTGATAGAAACAGGGTGATTGTATTGTTCTAACTGGGAGGATGCTATACTGCGAGTCGGCAGAAATTGGTACAGTGTCTCGGCCTCGTTGATTGGCCCCTTGAATAATCCGGGCCAGGGGCCGTTTGTTGCCCAAAGCGTTGATCTGGAGGGAAGGTCATAAATCCGTTTCTTCCGTGGGCAATGAGAGTAGTGCAGGCCAGAACCAGAGTACTCGATGGAATTTGGAGTGATTGTAGTGAAGAAAGGAAAAATTATTAGTGCCGATTCGAAGCTTGTCAGGGAGCGACCTAAAACGCCCAGACCAGCGAACCGGCCCAAGGTGGTCGCTCCGCAGGGGCGGCTTATATATGGCAAGAATACGGTAAGCGAGGTGTTACGTCACCGGGCAGGTATCGTCAGAGAGGTCTGGCTGTCCAAAGAGTCTCAGCTTGTTACTGAGTTGACCGGTGGCAAGCGTATTTCCGTGCATATATTTCCTCGGGAAGTACTTGATGACGCAACGGCTGGGGGAGTGCATCAGGGGTTTGTCGCCTGGGTGAACGATCCTGGGACCTCTTTAAAACAACTAATAGGGAGGCTTGATCAGAGGGCCATACTGCTGTGCGCAAGCGGCTTAAATGATCCGCAGAATCTGGGTTCACTATTCAGGGCAGCTGAGTGTTTCGGCGTTGCTGGAGTACTATACTCTCGCAGTAAAGGCGCAACGATAACTCCAGCGGTTTCAAAAGTGGCTGTTGGCGCCGCCGAATTGGTGCCCTCCGTGGAGGTAGCAAATATCAAAAGGGCGCTTGATGAATTGAAGGAGGCAGGCTTTTGGGTAGTTACAGCGGATGTTGGCGAGCACTGTACCCCGGTATGGTCTTCTCAGTTACCTGATCGAATTGTTTTGGTTGTTGGGGAAGAGGGTGATGGTGTTGGTCGTTTGATCAGTGAGTCAAGCGACTTTGTGGTCACCATACCGATGTTTGGCGTGGTAGATTCCCTTAATGTCGCGCAGTCGGCGGCCGTGATGCTTTACGAGATTCAGCGACAACGTGTGCTTGCAAAGTGATTAAGGTTATTCGATGCTAACAGCAACGTCCTAAATTGAAGAAGATCCGCACTTTGTGTTAGTGTGCCTCAACCATTTCACTATACACGGAGGTCAAGTGATACAGGCATTAAGCGCTTCAAGGCAGGCAGAGCAGATCTTCTTTCCCCATTACCGGGTCATTTGTAGATCATTGAGCGGTATGATTTCAGACAGCGGTTTCGGAGAGCCATATACAGGGTGTAGTAGCTCGGAGATACGGGGAGCACTTATCAATATAATTGACCTTGACGAGGTTGGATCTGTCGAGTTTATAATAAGGCCATATGAGAAACGATTAGAGCGAATCTATGTATTGTGTGGGCGAAGCGACGAATTAGCGTCGCTTGTTAGCCCTTCTGG
Organism: Bdellovibrionota bacterium; assembly: GCA_044238365.1. Classification (GTDB taxonomy): domain Bacteria; phylum Bdellovibrionota_C; class UBA2361; order UBA2361; family JBIIDM01; genus JBIIDM01. The sequence goes on from JBIIDM010000096.1 coordinate 3,041, forward strand.
ACCGGTCACGTTTACTCTTTCGGTCGACACGGACTCGGTGAATCGGGGAGCTCGTGATGCCGAAAGGGGCCGCAAGGGTATTTGGGGCAGACGCGCCGAAACTTCTGCTCTCCTCAGGAGAGATATACCGCGGGCAAAGTTGCCAGTGGCGGGGTGGTTTGCTTTGGATTGTGGAGACCTGGAACTGGACGCTGATTGTTTTTATCGGGTGCGCATTGAGGTAGCCCGTGGCGCGACCAGACGAGGCCAATCCGATGATGGTGTTTGGATTTACGGAGTGTTTAGCGGTGGAGCGTCGAACGGGAGGGTCTTAGGAACTCCCGGCTCAACCGGTCTATTCAATGTGCCCAAGCATGCTGTAAAGGTTCCTAATCAATTTAATGAGGACTTTAAAAGAACGTATATTCCGCTCTCGGCCGAGAGTGCAATAAGCTCAAATGTTTCGATTAGCGCTGATTTTGTCCCACTGTATGAATTAGGTACGCGCACTTCATTGCTGGATATTGCCCGGACAATTCATGTCCGGGACGAAATGGCCGCGCATCAAGGATTTCTTGATGCATCTGAGGCGCTGCTGCGGTTAGGTACGTTTGATACTCTGGCTGGTCTGTGCCAGGTGCGACTTAAAGTCTCTGAAGTATCGCGCAGCAGGAGTTGGCCTGCAGGAAGCGCTGAGGTGATTCTTCGGGAAGGTAAAAAAGGACGCATAGTCCATTCGTTTTCATTCGATCTGGAAGATTGTCATTCGACCGGATGGTTGCAGTGCTCCTTTGAGCCTTTTTATCCGAAAGCTTCCGGGGAAATGAGTATTGAGGTTCGGTTGAGGCTCGATACCGGGGGATTTTTATTTGATGGGTTTCTGAGGGGAGCAGATAAAGAACTTGTCATCCCGGCAAGAAATGTACTTGAGTGGAATAATGCGCCTCGTCCACCGGCCTATTCATCCGGAGTGAAGGCAGTGGTTCCATTTGTTGCCCGGTGTGGTGATGGTCTCTTCTCTCATGTGTTTGGATGGCGTAGCGACGGATTCACTCCCCATAGAGTCAAATTATATGCAAGCCAGTGTGTCAGCTTCACACTGTGTGTTCCCTATGATGACCTTCGTTTGATTGAATTGCCGCTAAAACATTCCGAAGGCGCACCGTGCGTTGTACGGATTGAGCTTTTGCAAGATAACGCTGCATCTCATGATCAGGAATGGGTTGAGCTTGCGACGTTAGAATGTTTCTGTAATTCTGGAGTGGGTAAATTTGGAGAACATGAATCGACTGTCATCTCCCTTGACTCGTTGGATTCAATTAGCGAAATAAATCAGTTATGTGGAAGGGTTAAGGGGGAATGGCTGCGGATTCATCTTTCTGCCCCGTCACAATCGTATAACAGTGCTGTCGAGGTCATTGTAAATGAAGTGCCGGTTGCCTGGGGAGAAGAAAAAAAACTTATCCTTCATCATCCGTCAGACGAAAGGATAGTCAATATTGTAAACTTTGAATATAGAGAGCTTGCTCCGCGAATCTGCTGGAGCCCCTGGGGAGCGGTTAAGAAGCGAGCTCGGGTTAGCACTTCGCTGGCAAATTATCGTGTGGCAGTTCTTTTCAATGGAAAAGAGGAATCCATTTTTGCCAAGTTATGGGGGAATATTCAGGATGCTGGGGGAGAAGTTCGTCGGTTCCGTGAAATTGGTGAGAGCTTTTGGGAATATATTGCCAACGCTACCTTTGTGCTTCTTGGTGAGGTAGACCACCTGGTTGCAATTGGCGATCAGATTCAAATGTTACGTCACTTCGGAATTGCTGTAGTTGAGGTCGGCGGCGCTTCCCTACGAGATAGGCGGGTTGTTGCTCCTCAGTGGGGAGATCTCGTGGTTGTCTCGCCCTCTGATGGGCGTGAATGTGATTCTCACCTTGAAAGGGTGCTCGTGTGGGATAGCACCCGGCCGCAGAATCTCGGAGTCGATCTAGCTGAGCAGCTCGCTCGGATTCATGAACGCCGATGGCCATCATTTAGTGTCGTAGCGGAATATAATGGGAATAGCGACGAGCTTCATCGGTTTCTCTCTGCTTGGAACCGGCAAAGGTATTTTGGAGATATAGAGGTGTTGTTGATCTATACCCACGCTGAGACTAGTGTGTACGGCGCCGTTGAGCAGTGGGTAACTGCCTACCCCTCTCATCGTCTAGATATTCAGGTGGTAACAAATCTATCACAGCGTAAATTGAGTGTAGCGAGGAATAAGGCAGTAACTACTGCTCAGCATGAAATTTTAATAATGACTGACCTCAATCAACTTCCTGAACGGTTGTTTCTGGAGCACCATGCTCGTCTTTATACTGTAACCGAATGTGATGCTGTCTATGATGGAAGCGAACGAGTTGTCGATAGATTAGGCGTGTCCACTGTTGTTGGCAAAAACAGCTATCTGCGGTGTGCCTTTGGTACGTCCTCATTCAGGAGGGGTGTGTTCCATAAAGAGCAGCTGATTTTTGATGAGGACGATGAGGATAGTGGTAATGGTCCTGTATGTTGGGATGAGATCGAGCTCGGAATCAAATTAGCCCACAAGCGATGTTATATCGAGAGCGTGGGAGAGGCTCTTTCTCAGGTAGTGAGCGACCATAAGAGTTGGGAATCAAGTATCCTTAGTTCTGCCCTCAAGGAGCTCTATCGGCTAATTAAAAAATATCCTGAGTTTGAGATGGAGTGTCGGGTTTGGATAACGGCCTTGTTTACTGCCTTCCAGGATGCTCTGAGTGATGGCAAGGTGCCGCATTCTAGGGAGAGTGAAAAATTAACAAAGCGGTATCCTAACGTTGTATCCTCGCGTGAAAAGAGTGTTGTAGAGAGTCAGCGAGTGTTTTTGTGTACTCCTGCTTCGGCGTATCTTTCGACTCTACGCCTTTCTTCGCATTGCTTATTTGGTGAAGTCGCTGACGTTATAAGGCGGGGGCTGCGAAAGGAGTACGAGCTTGCCATAGTGGAAGTGGACGAGTTTATATTGAGTCCATTTACTGCTCCTGAGAGACGGGATTGGAGTCAGTCGGAACGGATCTTGCAAACGCTTGATGAATTTGGCGACCGCGCTATTGTTGTGTGCCACGGGATGCCAGAGTGTCAGGCCCTGACATCCAAGGAAGAGGAGTTTCGCTACGAAGAGTACCTCAGGATCAGGGACTATCTTAAACATAGCACGGTTATTCTGCCCTCACACGAGGCCCACTCGCGGTGGAACTTTGAAGGAGTTCATGGCTACACGGGGAAGGTATCAGTAATCTGGCCGGGTTTCGATCCTACAGAGTACTCAAGGAGCATTCATCAGCGAATGGTGTTATCGCACGGGCCATATATTTTCTCCCGTCCCCACCATTACGGCGCCTACTTGTTTACCGATATTGCCCAGTTAATTGAAGGCCAGGTGCCGGTTTATCGTTTGAATGGAGATATTGGTGCGTCTGAGTGGAGCGGAGCTAACCTGGCAACACGCGAAGAAATCTATCTGGCACGGCGGGATCTGGAGAGATATTCGGTTCTTTTGAACACCTCACCTGTAACGGCCTGTACCTATCGGGTAATTGAAGGGTTACTCTCGGGGCTGATTCCGGTGAGTGTTAGATCGAAAGATCTCGCGCTAATTGTCGAACACGGGAGAACTGGTTTCTTGGGAGAGACGGCACAGGAGTTGATGGAGTATATCTTGGCACTTAATGGGGATATGTCGTTGTGTCGACGAATTAGTGATCTCTCGCGTGCACGCGCCTGTGAGTTATTTCATCATGAACGGTTTCTGGCGGAATGGGATCAGGTGTTACGGCGGTCGGTGGAGTAGTGTTAGTAGACCCTTGATTAAAGATTTGAGCGCCTAAGTGGGAACGGCAATGCTGAAGCGAATGAAGGTCTGCGTTAGGATTGGTATACCCAATAAGGGTGTTCCAGACTGCTTTCTGTGACTCCTAATTACAATTGGCCAGCGACCGAATCCAGTCACTTAGTAGCCTAACCCCTTCATCATCTACTACGTGGGTGCCTAATGGCGGCATTTGAAATGCATCCCGTCTGTTCATCCTCGACACCAGAACGGACTGTAATGGTGCTCCGGGTGCAATTATCCGCGCATCTTTTATCCCAAGATTGCCGGCAAGGGGAGGCTGGTCGCAGATATTTGTGTTGGGTAGGGTAGTGGAGAAACGCAGATCGAGATTCACTGGTGTACCACCAGTTGGTTGGTGACAATGCGAACAGTTCGCATGAAGGTATGAACGGGCCCGTTGAGCAAGAGTCCCCCTTGATCCAAGTGGTCGCATTAGTGCCGGTATAGTAGCAGGGTCACGCGAAAGCGGCGGGTTAAAAAGGTTGATAAGATTCATCGTCGCTAGTTGATTGGCCGTGCGATTGGTCTGTAGGTAGTAAAGATCGGAATTCAGTTGCGCTAACTCCAATCCCAGGGATCTGCCAGCTGCCTGAGTATGACATACCATACACTGCGATGAACTTGGGTAAGTCCAATTCTGGCCTCCTACGGTCTCGGTCAGGCCATCACTAAGCAGCGTTGCTTCGGTTTGTTGATCGTTCCATCGATAGCTATATCCTGCCCATACTCCATCTGGGTGGAGCATGAGCAACCTCGTTTCAACCAATCGGCTGTCAAGTCTGAACTGTTTCATCAGTACTGTTCCACGAGGAAATTGAAAGTCTCCATTGCTCGCTATCGTAATAGAGCTGCCATCTGGAAGCGCAAGCCACCGTTCTTTCACCGAACCGTCTGACCATAGCGGTGAAATTGGATCAAAAGGAACTAATCCAGAAGCCGGCTGTGTGGGATCAGTTGGACTGACACAACCGGTAGCTGAAAGTACGGACGCTACTCCCCCAGATGACTGAGTTGGTGGTGGTACAATCTTGTGGATTCCGCCGCGACTGTAGTCAATCAGATAGAGCTCTTCATTCAGGTCGGTACCAAAGCTGACGATGTTTAGATTGGTTCCAACGGCCTCGTTGGCGGTTATTGGTGTTGTTGGGGTGGTAGTTAGTGGAATCGACCAGACATTCCCTGTCACGTAGTCTCCAAAAAGGTAGCGCCCAGTTAGTGATGGGATAGCATTCCCTCGATACACGTGACCTCCGGTGATGGCAAAACCTCCATTATCATGAGTATACTGAGCTACTGGAGGAATAGGCGTTGATCCTGGAAGTTGGTTACATGCGGTGACATAAGGATTTGTACCTTCCAGACAGTTCCAGCCATAATTGCCTCCCGCGGTTACTAGATTCACCTCTTCTCTTGCTCTTTGGCCGACATCGCCAACCCACACCCCGTTCGTGAGTGGATCAACCGAGAATCTCCACGGATTCCGAAAGCCAAGCGCAAAAATTTCGGCACATGGTTGCAAGGTGCTAGCACCGTTTGTTATGCCACATAGTGTTCCAGCAGCATAAGGATTGGTGACCGGGATGCGATAATTCGCTGAGCCAGTTACCCCATCTATGTCTATGCGGAGTATTTTCCCCAGAAGTGAGCCCGGGTTTTGGCTGTACCTGCCAGCATCACCTGGCGGATTTGCCCCATCACCTTCGGCTACATAAAGCAGCCCATCGGAGCCAAACTGAATGTCCCCGATGGTATGGCGTGGGTTCGGCTGAGTCACGGTCAGTATTCGTTGCTCTGAGTTGCTATTTAGAGTATTCCCGCCATCAGTCGTCGTAAATGACGACAATCGCGATTCTAAATTTCCACCCACGTATGATACAAAAACCAATGGGATATTAGGCCATTTCGGATGAAATGCAAAACCCATCAATCCAGTTTGTAATTGATAGGTAACTTTAGTCCTTAAGTCTAGAAACACCTGAGTGGTGCTGACGTTAGCATTATTCTGAAATGATCGAATTATACCTGGTTGCTCACCAACGTAGAATCTGTTGGAGTTGCCTGGTGCCTGCCCAATTTTTACGGGCTGGGTAAAAGCGAGATTGGTGAATACCTGTTCGATGCCAAAATCAGCTGACCCACTACTGCGGTTTGGGGCAAGGCAGGTGTTATTTAGTGGGCGCGAATCGAAACCGGAGAGCGGTGGAGTGGCAGTCTGCGTTTGGTCTGGGATAGGCGGCAATGTGGAGGTAGGAGAGGCGCTGGTAGTAGGACGAATCGTCCCAGTTGGCGCAGGGGAAGCTGTTGGCGTGGCCGTGGGAGCGCTGATTGGTATCAGACTACTGACCACCTCGCCAAAATTGTTCCTAACAGTGAGGCGTAACGATTTACCAACAAGTTTTACCGGGTCCCCAAAAGCGATGACCATTGAGCCGGTAGAATCATTGATGATACGGAAACCTTTCTGATTGGTAAGGTTGAGTTCGTTCGAACCATCCTTGTCGACGAGATGCCAGGAGTAGTTCAAAGGTGGAGTACCAGCTGTAATTGCGTAGGCGACAAGATCGTGGGCTTGAGGAAGGTTGATAGTAATGGCCCTGGTTTGGCGTTTAATCAATGGCGTATTTTGACTCTGGTCAGGCGCTGGTTGTGGCCGTAGTTTAAAACGAGACCTTGATTTGTAGGCACTTCGTCGCAATTTACCGAGCAGAAATGATTTTACAAATGTGGCAAGTGAGGTTCTTTTTGTTGTAAGGGCCTTGGAGAGAGTTACCGACTGGCCTTTTGAAATAAGCGTTAAGCCCGTTGAGCTTCGATTCGGTACACTTGGTTCAGGAGGGCAATTGAGAATACCTCTCGTGAAAATTCGCCTTATTGTTTTACCGGCGCTATCTTCAGGTAGTGCTCCTAGTCTAGAAGAGAACGTCCCATAGGTAAAATTGGTTACGCCGAGACTAAAGCCTCCAACAACGTTGAGAAAGCCTGGATCAGAGGAGAATTCGAGGTGTAACGAACACAAGGGTTCTATGTTATTGTTAGGAATTTTAACTGTTGCTGTTATTGCTCCATTTGATAGAACTCGCAACTTGAGCCATCTCGGGTTCTCCCCAAAAAAGTTTTCTGGCAACGCAATTGAACTTGTCGGCACCGTTAAAGTCGGCGTACTTTGAGCCACTACATCAGCCGTAGAGCACATGATCAAACTGAGTATGATTCCGAGCAATAGAGTAATGTCTTGATAAATAATTCTTCGATGCATTCGTAATTCCTAACAGCAAATTTCAGAATAGCCTAATAGCCGGATTTCGACGTAAGAACAAAGATACACTTTAAATACGACGTGCGAGTGATATCAGAGCCCAGGTGGAGCTTATTACGTCGAACTCAGGTTATTATGTTCCAACGCCCATGAATAAGCCACCCTAAGACCTTTTTTCAAACTGGTGGTCGGCTTCCACCCAAGCGTGTTAATTTTGGTCGTATCAAGTAACTTCCGCGGTGTTCCATCTGGCTTGCTTTTATCAAAGGTGAGCGTCCCCGTATAGCCGACGACTTCTTGAACAAGCGTAGCAAGCTCACGGATACTTAAATCTTCTCCGCACCCGATATTTATGGTCTCGCCACCTTCGTATTCATTCATAAGAAAGAGCAGTGCGTTTGCGAGGTCATCAACGTAAAGAAATTCTCGACGCGGTTCGCCTGAACCCCAAATGGTGACGGTTGGAAGGCCGTCACGCTTCGCCTCATGAAATCTTCGAATAAGTCCCGGAATAACATGCGAATGGTCAGGGTGAAAATTATCACCGGGCCCGTATAGGTTGGTCGGCATCGCCGATATAAAGTTTTTATTATACTGTTCGCGGTACTTCTCACATAGTTTGAGACCTGCAATCTTCGCGAGCGCATATCCCTCATTGGTTGGTTCCAATGGACCGGTGAGAAGCGAGGATTCCTGGATTGGTTGAGTGGCGAGGCGGGGGTAAATGCAAGAACTTCCAAGAAAGAGCAGCTTTTCAACACCATAATCGGCGGATGCTTTGGTGACGTTTGCAGCGATCATTAGATTTTCATAGAGAAAGTCGGCCTGGTAGGACTTGTTGTAAAGAATGCCCCCCACCTTGGCGGCCGCCATAATGACAAAATCAATTTTATTGGATTTAAAAAAGGCATGTGTTGCAGCCTGATCAATGAGATTAACCTCGCTCCGCTCTGCGGTTACGATGGTAGAGTAGCCAGCTCGTGTTAACTCCCTGATAACTGCGGAGCCAACTAATCCTCGGTGGCCTGCAACAAATATGCGACTATCTTTTCTCATTATATTTCCTAAGAAGATATGGAGCGGGAGTTTACAGTCTAACGCGATGGAATGCGATAGGAAAGCGAGCAGTTTGGTGACGTAGTTTTATTTTAAGGTGAGTAAAGGAAGAAGGGCGTAGCCCCTTCTTCCTTTACTCACCTGAAATGCACGTATTATTTCCTCTTTGTCATTATCGTTCAAACTCTGCAACTGCTCATGTCTTTCGATGGGCGCATATAATTCAACCCCTGTCAGAGTAGAGCACCACCGACTTCCATATGTAGAACTTTCATTAAGTTCATAACGACAACCACGTAGAGCTTCTGCCAAATCAGATCTATTGCGATAAATAAGAATTTGCACGACCTGCTCTATTTCAGTCATCGAGCCAATGCTTTTGCAACAAAATCTTTTTTTAGTTCTTGAAAAAATTCTGGCATAATCCTTTCTTCCTCACCAGAATCAAGACCCTCTAGTAACAATTCTTCTAGCCAAGCTTGAGCTTCTGAAATCTCCCCATCTTCCACAATAACATCCTCCTCTTTAAGCATATACGCCTTCGGTAAGAGTCACGTAAATTGAGGCTGTTTTTTTAGTATTTTCTTTTGGCTTAACCACAATCTCAATGTCCTGATCAAGGGCAGTTAAGTAATCAAGGAGAGAAGAAACAGAAAAACCGCTTAATCGTCCACAGACAAGCTTTGATATTTTTGTTTGATCCACACCAAGCAACTCACCAGCCTTTCTTTGAGTAAGTTTATTCTCTTTTATAAGCTCGGCAATTTTTTCAGCAAGCATAGCTTTTCTTTCTCGTTCGGCTGGATTTGGAAGACCAAGATCAGAGAACACATTTCCAGAGCTAGGTTCGATGATTTCACCGTTATATGTTTTTTTTCTTTGGTTTCTCATCTTTTCCATCCTGTTTCTTATAATTCTCTTTATAGTGCTCCTCTGCTCCTTTGAGTCGCGTCTTTATCAAATCTATATCGCCTTTAGGTGTTGCAATCCCCCGCTTTGATTTCTTTTGAAAACAATGAAGGACATAAACAACTTCAGCAAACTTTACGGTGTATACAGCCCGATAGGTGCCGCTTACGTCGTCTTCAATAATTTCAAGAACCCCCGCCCCTTCAAACCCTTTGAGCGTTTTTACTGCTTCGTGCCTTCCTCCATTTTGAGCTTGTCGAAGCGCAAAGCCGACAAGATCCTTCACGTCCTCGGGAAAAGAGCGAACATCCTTTTTGGAGGAGCCTATCCACTCAAGGTTTTTTGGTTTTTGAGTCTTCATATTCATAATATGTCAATATTGACATATATTCAAGAAAAATCAAACCCAACCCTTAAAATTTTAGCTACGGCGAATTTAGTATAGTTAAAAACACACAATGTTTTGATAACTTAAGACGCTAACCTCTCTACTTTTTTGTCCCCTCTCGAGGCTCTCAGCGCGGGAAGTAATAATATCAAGTAGTTACCATTTTATGCCAATTCTAACAGGAAATGATAACTACTTGATATTACACATAGGTGTTTGTGCCTCTTTGTGGAAATTGGAAAAAGTAGAGGGTCGAGGTGCGTCCAAGGAGGATGCGATGACTAGCGGGTAAAGTCAATCCCGCCCGGATAAGCACTAACCATGCGTCCGGTATCTAGACTTGCTAGGTGTTCGGCAACGAGCACTGTGATGCGTAGTCAG
>JBIIDM010000097.1:0-12701 GCA_044238365.1 Bdellovibrionota bacterium
CAGCACGTTCGGGACTTTCACCCGTTAGACTCACGCCCTACCGGGCGCACTAGGTATTCAAAATATTACGATATTTTGAACGATTTCAGAGCACGAGTGAGCACTGAAAAAAAACCGAGAGCCATGCTTTTGAGCAAGAACCGTAGCCACCTACATTTTTTGAGCAAGTACGACAAATCACCAGCTATTTGACATGCTGTTTTATTTTTAGATATTATTTACTTTGTGGGATTTATAACTACCCCCCCCACTTTAACAACCCGGGTTAAGTATCGGTTCCAGTTTCGCCTACTGAGGCGCCCAGAGAGAGAGAGAGAGAGAGAGAGAGAGAGAGAGCCACACTCTTTCTCGATTTATCTGCGACTATTCCAAAGGGGACAGTTGAATAGATACATTATATTGACCTGTAATAAGTATAGATTAAAAAAATGAAGATTTCGAAAGATTGTAATTTAACTAATACTAGAGGCATTACGCTTCTGGAAACTGCGATAGCAATCCCGGTACTCGTTACCGTAGTGTTAGGATTACTTGATATCTCCAACTATTACCGCAGCAAAGCAGCAATACAGCAGGCCTCCGAAGAAACACTTCGGTGTCTTGCTTCCCTTGAAGACTGTGCTTCGCTACCCGCCCCGAATGGAGAACCACTCTACGAAATTCGGGCCACCTCAGGAAGCACCACAACCTCCCTTCCCCTTGTTCGCCTCGGCGGGACCGTAACTGGCCTCACCCCCCAAAGAATTAACGCTACGTCATTTCGGGCTGAATATCTTTCATCAGTACATGCCACGGGAATTGGCCGCACAATTCTTGAAAACACCTATACACCAGAGATCAATGCCTCGTACCTCGTAAGATCGCCCAATACAAACGTCGGCCTCCGAGCCAATGGAACGTATGACGTAACGGGAGAAATTAAGAACCTCTCCTTTTCGGAAAGCACGATCAATCCGACCAACCGAAACCTTACAATAAATTTTGTTACGCCCAAAAAATTGCCCTATGATTCAAATGTCACCAACCGCTGTGTGGTTGGTTCATTGGAAACGTTTGAAAGATGCACGAGCACAGAACGAGAAAATCTAAGCAACTTCTTTATGATCCTGCTCGAAGGAACGGCCCAAAATGGCATTTCGGGGAATATATCAGAGATTACGCTTGCTCTGCAAAATCAGTTAACCGGTGAAGTAACCCAATTGGGCGGACAGCAGTTTCAGGATCCTGGCTTGGGGCATTCAGCGCCAGAGCCCTTCCTGCCCAGAGGAGGCAAACTTTATGTAGCCACTACGCCACAGTTACTACCATCAGGGAGCGAATTTTCGACATATAGACATTTGCCGCTTAACTACGACACGCCATACCGGTTAACCATGAATCTAACGAGAGCAAGCTCCGCCGCCTGGGAACTAACGGGCGCAAAACTTGTACTACCAACCTATAAGCGACAGGAGTTCAAGGAAACCTGCCCTCAAGATTTATCCGGCGCCTCGATCGACGCACTTTCGATGCCCAATAATCAACATTGCCCCCTGCAAGAGGAATCATCGAAAAAAATTGAATTTCTCAGTGTAAAAGGAACCTCACCAGTGCACGCCACCCGAGGACAATCGGGCGAAAAACAGGAGGCCGGACACCTGGATTGCAACGCCCCCATTCCAAATAACCCTGAGCTGAGTATTTCACCGCCTGAATGCCGAAACCTTGAAGAAACAGTACCCTGTAAGGTAACCACCGTTATTCCGGGCATCCCCAACTACGGAGTTCCCGAAACCAGTGATGAACAAGGCAGAGTGACCGCATCTTCAACCGCCGCCAACGTTTGCGACGCTCCGCTTTCGGCAGGATTTACCCCGTTGTGGTGGAATGTTGCCACCGCAACTATTAATAGTTCTGACCTCGCTTCAAGTGATCGAATTTCGGTGGAGCGAACTGATTGTCTACACGAACCAGCAGACACCGATCTCATCCCGGCCAAGCTCAGAAACTTCCATCACATTACGATAACCGGCCGAGAGGTTTCCTCAAGGGCGGAAAATAGCCGTGATTTTGTAAAATTTCAAAGTGGAAAGAGCTTCTCTCCACAGTACGAGTGCTTCAAACCGCGCACTGTCACTATCTCGGAATACCTCTTTGATGACGCACCATTTGGCTATCCGGGGGAATACGATTGTGCGACCGCGATACAAAAGCAGGGCCAACTCAGTGCGCAAGCAACTGAGATTCTCACTTTCAACATCTCAACCGTTCGTTCTAAAAATAGATACAATGTGGGCCCCAAAGCCGCAGTCCCACAATGCTACAAGCCACACGATTTAATCACTGAACTGGTAGGTGAGCTACGTGAAACCCCTCTACCCATTAGCCCGCTGACACTTAAGAATGCCAAAGCATATTGCGCTTCACAAGGTATCAGCTGTACCTATAATCTGGTCTCTTATACTGCCAAAAACACCAATGAGCTTTACACCTTTCAACTTGCCAAAGCACAGCAAAAGGGCGAAAACCTTCTGAAAGCAGTAGCTAGTAAACATGGCCTAATTAATGGAAAAATAACACCCGGAGCAACCATAAATGCTGAAGGACAAGAGGTCGTCTCAGTCGCGGCCTCAGCAGAGATTCCTTCTCTCCTGAAGGGGCTCGTACCGGGAGGGGGAACAACGGTGGTAAGGTATTTCAGTTCGCGAGTAAGTGAGCGGGGATTATTGCATTAGAGTTGCTTGTGTAAATAGGCATGACTTTTTTTAACGAAAACGGTATAACCTCAGTTGGACGTAAGAACAAAGGTAAATGGTTGAAATTGCTTTAGACACAAGGCGTGAGTGATATATACCCATTCCAATTCAAAGTAATTTCAGCCATTTACCGCAGTCCTTACGTCGAACTCAGGTGTATAGTCACGCCAGACCAACTAACCCATTAATCAAGCCTTTTTAAGGCGCCCTATCATGGCTGTTTATTATGCCCCGAAAGCCGATTCTCTGGATTACACCAAAGTGGCCAATACCACCCAACGATGGTGCTCGCAGAGCGTCGTACAACCTGATTAGAGGCCTTACTAACCTTGGCGTGCCATTAGCATTATTCAGTTATTTATCAGCGGACGATGCTCCCGACATCTCCCGCGCCCGGGAAGAGTTGAAGGTAGGCAATATTCAGACATTTCTTGCTAGATTTAATTCAAATAACCGTTTTGAAAACCTGGTAGGAATGACAACGAGTGCGATTTACACCCCGCTCCTTCCCCTTACTATGCGTTATTTTACTCAAGCTGCTCCGACCGATCTCAACCGATACAGTGCAATAGTATACGATGGGCTCCACGTAGCTGCTCACTGGCAGAAAGGTGGGCTTTTTGTTCCGCCACAGAACGCAAAAATCCCGCTCATATACAGGGCCCACAATCGTGAGTCTCAATTGTGGGAACGAAAGGCGGTCACTTGTGCCTGTTATCTGAAACCCTTCTTTGAATTGCAGGCAAAACTGGTAAAGCGCTTCGAAGACTCCGTCGCGGCAAGAGTGTCATTCGTTGCCACAGTATCTGATAACGACAAGATCCTGTTCACAAAAACTCACGAAAATTTTCTGACAGTCCCCATTGGGTGTGATTTTGAATACCTACCACCACCACCAGACTCAAACGAAGTGCTCTATGTAGGGAGACTAGACTGGCCACCAAACAGAGAAGGACTTGAATGGTTTCTCCAACAGGTCTGGCCTAAGGTCGTGATACATAATCCGGAACGGCACCTCACTGTTATAGGCAGTGGCGACGGCAACTGGTTGCAAAAATATTCTCAGGTGCCACAAGTAACTATTGCAGGCAAGGTTCCTGACCTTCGCGGGTATTATCAGCGTGCTGCGGTGGCGATAGTGCCGATATTTTATGGCAGCGGCACTCGAGTTAAGGCAATTGAAGCGAGTGCCTTTGGTCGTGCGGTTATAAGCACGAGCATCGGCGTTGAAGGCCTACCTCTAGAGCCTCATAGTTCCTACTTCCACGGGGAAGAGGCAGAAGCGTGGATCCGGATTATTGCTTCCTATACCACCCAAGAATCCATAGAATTCGGCCGCCGTGCCTATGATGCGCTTCGTGTCACCTATGGGATTCAGGGTGCAGCGGGGGTCTTTGCCCGCGGGCTTGAGAAGGCCATAGGGTAGGTCTTGTAGGTGATTGCCCTATAAACTGTCTAAATTTTGTCGGTCATATTACCAGGTATAGGTTCCTCTGGTGACATGATGGGGTAAAAGTTGGTATAGATAGAACTCTCTAATTTTATTGGCAAGGGCAACTGGTATGGTGCATATGAATAGCAAACCTATAAGAATGAACGCCGAAAATGGATCACTCAGATTCATCGATAAGTACCCTGACAAAGTCATGAATAGCATGAATAGGATAGTTAACAGGATTATGCTTCCAGTCGCATAATTTGCATTTTTTAGTGTGACCGTATGGAGATGGTTGTGCTTTGCAAGATCGAGACAAATAGTATCTAATAACCCTATCGCTACACCGAAGTCTGGAGAAAGAAAAAGCAGGGCAGGGGCCAAAAATGTCACAGAGTCTCTATTCACGGCGTCTCTATTATCTACGAGCAAGAAAGTGGTAAGAACTACAAAAACTGAGAACATTTTGAAAGCATCTCCCGCGAAATTCAGTTGCCTTCCCAGTTCTTCTCGTTTCGCTATCGGATAAACCTCGAAATCTAGGTTAGTTCTAAATAACCATAGCTGATTCTTTGCACTAGTTTTAATTCTGATACCAATGGAGTTGCCTTCATGCATGAAATAACCCCTGACTTCAACCGACATACAATATTCTCGATCGGCTAAGTCTATATCAAATTTTCTTCCCATGAAGGGTTTGAGTTCCTCGTATGCAGCATGAGTCAGTAGTGCTGTAAGCGCTTTATCCGGAGGAAGTCCCTTGCATTTTTTTATAAAGTTCGGTGTTTCAAGCGCTGTTAGTCGCGCAATAGCCTCTGTTTGAAGCATGCAATTCCGGAAAACATCTTCAAAGTACCTATCTTCCAAAGTTTTTACCGGGGGGAATTCGGTGATCATTATTGATTCCTTAGTTGTATAATCTTGGTCTTTATGGCGGCAATTCAGATAAATTTCTTTAGCCTATTCGGACTTGAACGCGAAATCTTCTTAGCACCTGTCGAACAACCTCATCTAGCTAAAACTACACATCATTCTCTTATTATGCTATTCTTGCGGGATGAGAAAAAAGACAAAGTATAATTCTAAAAAGAGCAGCTTGGCGGTCTAAAGCGGCCCAGCTAGCTGAACTTAGTTCGAATTTAGCGATTTTGGGCCTCACCGTATCGGTGATACTTGATTGCAGCCCAAAATCACTAAATTCTTTGTAATTTCAACTAACTGGAACCACCTTATTCCACCTAAATTGATCTTTTTAGGTTGAAAAATCACACCATTCTGGTATCCTCGACACTCCTTTTTTTACTCTCACAAATGAAAACACTACTCGTTATACCTGCCCGACTGGGATCAACTAGATTTCCCGATAAACCGCTTGCCATGATCAACGGACGGACTATGCTCTCCTGGGTTACAGGAATTGCTGAAAAGGCCCGAGACTTGTATTTGGCTGAAAAACCATCTGCTGATGGTGCAAATGCCCCCAACAGCATTGATATAGTGGTATCAACGGAACATGAACGCGTTTTAGAACATGCTACCGAGCTTGGTATCCGAGCCGTATTGACATCTGAATCATGCGCTACGGGGAGTGATAGAGCTTGGGCAACGTGTCAGGCACTTAACGAGTCGTACGATGCCGTTATTAATCTTCAAGGTGATGCGCCGCTTACTCCGCCCCATTTTATTATTGAAGTTATTCGCTTACTCACGTTGCCTGATGTACAGGTGGCAACTCCTGCCATAAGACTTACCTGGCAGGAACTTGACAGTCTCAAACTAAACAAAACAAAAACCCCATTATCAGGAACGACCGTTATCGTAGACAAATCCCAGCGTGCGCTTTGGTTTTCTAAAATTATTATCCCGGCACTTCGAACAGAGGCACAACTTAGAGATTCCGCACCGCATTCACCCGTATTACGCCATGTCGGAATCTACGGCTTCAAACCTACTGCACTTGAACGGTTTTCATCACTTCCGCAGGGTTTTTATGAGAATCTTGAAGGACTGGAACAACTTCGGTTACTGGAAAATAACATACCTATCCATGTCGCTATAGTCGACCATCAGGGTCAACCGTGCTTCACAGGGGTTGATAGCCCGCAAGACATCGGAAGGGTGGAAGCATTGTTACGGGGGGTAGAAGTGCCATGATTCAAGTATACATTATCCGTCACGGCAACACCTTTCTCGCAGACCAGACCCCACTTCGCGTAGGACTCGGTACCGACATTCCATTGGTCCCTTCTGGACAAAAGCAGGCCCAGGAACTGGGAATATACTTTAGACGACTGGGCATGACACCCGACGCACTATATGCAAGTGTTCTTTTACGGGCAAAGGAGACTGCGCAGTTGATTCAAGATAGTGGCGGTTTTTCTACCCTTCCAGTCCATGTACGAACAGAGTTGAACGAGATCCACCATGGTCCTGATGAGGGTATGCCGGAACACACAGTAGAGGAACGAGTCGGATTTGCTGCTATGGAGAAATGGAATAAGGAGGCGATCATGCCCCCTGATTGGAGCCCTCGCCCCGAACAAATAGTACGAGAGTGGAAGGTGCTACTCGAAGAAGTAGTTACGAAGTTCGGGCAGGGGATCGTCCTTATGGTAACCAGTAATGGACGAGCCCGCTTTGTGCCAAACTTGCCCGGATTGGTTCTAAGTGAGGACTTGCAAACCCAGGGTGACCTAAAACTTCGCACAGGGAGCTTTGGATTAATACAAAAGTCAGATGAAGGGTCCCCGTGGCAGCTAAGGGCTTGGAACATACGACCGTAATCGTGGGCTCTTAAAGTCATCGTCAAAAATTATGCGGCTTTAAGTAGCATCTCAGCGATGGCTATGTGTTTGTTTTGACTAGCCTCCGCGATTCGTTATAGTAATCTTTAATATTTTATTATTTTTGAAGATTACTATAAAATCGAGGGGCTTATACCCTGAGCTCGCCGTAAGAACTGCCGTTCATAGATCAGAAAATCAGAAAGTATTGCCTTATGCTAACCGAATGCGTCGTAAATATTAGCGAGGGTCGGAACCTTGACACAATCAATGAGGTTGTACGCAGGCTCGAACAAGGAGGCGCGCGAGTCTTGCACGTTGATCCGGGGCGTGGGGCCCACCGAACCGTTATTACGCTCGTTGCCGATAGCAGCGTAATGCCAGGAGCAATGCTAGGACTGTATGAAGTTTGTGTACGACGAATTGACATGAACGTGCACCGCGGTTGTCATCCACGAATTGGTGCCGTGGATGTCTGCCCGTTCATTCCGCTGGGAGGCCACGGAGTACACTCACAGGAGACTCTTGAGCATCTGCAAGCTATGTGCCGTTACCTTGGGGCGGAAATTGCTCGATCGTTCGGACTTCCTGTTTATTTGTACGGTCTTTCAGCACAAACCTCTTCCAAATCGGGGAGCAAAAATCCACCATTAGTACCCGTTACAACCCCTCCAGGCCGTTCCGAACTTTCCTTCTTGCGAAAGGGCGGATTCGAAGCTCTGGCAGACAAAATGACTGATGCTCAGTTTGCTCCAGACTTTGGTCCCACCCATCCGCACCCGACCGCAGGTGCAACAGTACTTGGAGTTCGGGATTTTCTGGTGGCGTACAATATAACGCTGGACTCGAAGGACCTCAAACTCGCCAAGCGAGGCGCCAAGTATTTACGAGCGCTGTCGGGAGTAAAGGCACTTGGCTGGTTCATTCCAGAGTACGATTACGTTCAGATTAGTTGCAACATAACCGACACCAGAGATATCTCAATCGCACACGTCTTTAATGAAGCTGAGAAGTTCGCACAAAGCCAGTCCATTGTCGTAAAGGGGTCAGAGCTAATCGGATTAATTCCTCTTCACAACGTACAATTAGCGTTCGCGCAGGCACAACAGAATGGTGAAAGCTCGAGTTTCGAGCAATATATTCCGTTACTCGTAGATAGATTAGGCCTATCACTTCACGGGGTATTTGATACAAACAAACGGGTGCTGGAGTGGATCCTGTAAGAGTTTGTTAAGAAGCCTCTTGATTGCTGAAATTGCGATTCCTAAGTACTTAGGCAAAATTTTTTTTGGTTTAATGCGGCACATAACACAGCCGTTTTTGAGCATCTTCTGCGCCACCTAATACCGAAAAACTTTTACCTAGGCACTTAAAAGACTTACCTAACACGCCCTAACATTAATTTACCGCCGCAGATGGACTTGGCGCTCCGCTGGGCAGTATGGTACCGTATTTGCATGATGTGTTTAGCATAAGAACTTTCAGACATGTACCAATCTCGTCGTCGAACAAGTTCTGACGCTGGTTCTTGTCGGGTATTTCCCTTTGGTAATAATTCACCAGATTATTCTCAAACGAAAAGATTAAACAACCTGATGAGCTATACCTTCTCCCGTTGTCACGAGGTTGGTGGATAATTACCCAAAACTCTGTAGATCGTGATGCTGTATATTTAGACTCTACGTTATATTTGCCATGAGATTCCATAATGATTAGTAAATTCCCACCATACCCACGTGTACTCGCAACACGAATCACTCTGGAAACAGATCATCAAACCATCAAGTCCATTTCAGGTGCTATTCGGTCTTTCCTTTGGGTCACGCTCCTAGCCTTCCTTTTAATAGTAGATCATGGATTTGCCAAGCCACAAGAAATCGCTACACGGTATCGTGGAGTAACAGCAGGAAACAATCTCACTGAACAGGATCTACAGGATTTGGGCCAATGGCCCATAAACGTGCTTCGATATTCCCTTGCCTGGCACGAAACCGCTGACAGTGCGACCGAGGAAGAGTATTTTACCTGGCTTGATGGTGAACTAACCCGCCTTGATCAACTACTCACAGTGGCCGATATGGCTGGATACAAAGTAGTAGTGCAACTTTTCACGCCGCCCGGCGGATTCGTAAAAGACGAAAGTGGCCCTGCGCTCCATTCTGTTTTCGTAAAACAATGGGCACAAACGGCCTATCTTAAAGCATGGGAAGTCATTGCGACCCGATATGCTAGGGATACCCGCATAGGAGCATTTCATCTCTTGAACGAGCCAGCCCAAAAGCGAGTTGCAACAGGCTTATTGCCGTGGAGTAAGCTGGCACAAAAGGCGATAAACACAGTTCGTACGATTGACCCATCAACACCCCTGATTATTGACGCTGTCTATGGAAATCCAAATAAAATTGGAGCGCTCTCAAGTATCAAAGGGAAGAACCTTATATACGGATTTAATTTTTATCTTCCCTACGGATTTGTGAAGCAGGGCCTTCCTGGGTTTAAGGAAGCAGTTAAATACCCGTCTCCTTCAACAAACAAGAGAGTAATTGAAAGTAGATTGAGGTCAGTTTTTCGATTTCAGAGAAATAAAATGGCGCAGCTCTGGGTCGGCGAGTTCTCAATTACTCGCTGGACGCCAACGGCATCAGCAGTACGATACCTTAACGATATCATTTCGATTTTCGAGAAAAATCGCTGGAACTGGACCTACCACGCCTATCGCGAAGCCGACGTCTGGGATCTTGAACTCGGAACAAAGAAGGGCGAACTAAATAGAACAACAACTCCGTCAGCAAGGCTTAAAACACTGCTGCGGGCCTGGAGACGGAATAAATAGGGACGTGGGAGGGAATTACGGCCGCGCTTCCGTCAACTTACTTTTTATAGTCACAAGGGGGCCTCCCCGCCCCCAACTCCCTAGAACTGACGTTCTATGTCACACCCGGCATTAAAAACTCAGCGCTGTTCCATTTTTACGGCGGGGCCCGATGGAAGCGAGAAACCTTCCGCACAATCGGGACGATGACGATATCGTGAGATTTCATCAGAAACGTAACTACCCAGGTACCCCCAACATAAATGCGCCCCAAAAGCGAGCTAACCATCTGTAACTGCCAGGGATTTTTTCAAGGTCGAGGAAAGTGATTGTTTTGTGAATGAGGCGTGGTACTCCACGCCGCAGTGAACAAAATCAATCACTTGACGAAGAGATTGGGAAAATACCTGAGCAGTTACGTTCTTTAAACATATGGGAAGCCATGAGCCCACTCCATACACGCTCTTGCCGGAATCGCACAATTTGACACTACTCTTTCCCCCTGTCACCATTCCTTGTCATTAGCAATCTGAACTAAACGACCTGCCTAATACTATCATCGCATCCCTCAATACCCTCGATCTCAAGAGCGCATGGCATCGAAATCGTTTGAATACAAACCCTCCCGTCTGACAAGGCTTCAAAGCTCAATGTACCGCCGGAAGACCGGATGATGTCCCTACAGGACAAAATTTTATGCGCTAATGAAGAAGTTGGTTGAGCTTCTCCCTCACTAGTCATGTCTATCTCACGTTGTACATCACCCGCCAAACCTGCGCCATTATCGGTTATCCTTAAAAGCACTTCATATCTCGACATTCGCGCTGAACCTGGTCTCACAACTGCCGAGATACTGATATCTCCCGAATCCGTACCAGCCTTGCGGATCGATTCAACACACATGTCAATACAGTTCATTAGAACTCGGATCAATTTGCCCTCATCGGCTTTGACAAGAATTCCATGCTGAATTTGAATCGTAAACCGCACTTTTCCACCGTGATCGGCCTCCGAAGTAAGCCGTACAGCTTGTTGTACGAGTTCTGCAAGAACTAGCTCATTAACACGCCGTTCAGCGCCGAAATTTGAAAAATTCCTCTGGATACCGAGAATATTATCGACCTCTCTCACCAGCTTTGTCAAAAAACTAAAGTCGTTAATAACTTCATTCTCGCGATCCTGAAGCGACTGTACCAACGACTCAATAAAACTTTGAAGTGCAGTGCCCTTACCTTCTCCAAGGACGATATCAAGGGCATCCAGATTCCGAATAAATAGATCCTTTAACTGAGTAAGCTTTATTATCTCATCCCAAGGTAGACTCAATTGATTACAGGCGATTTTAGCATGAATTGTCGATGCTATATTCCGGATTTCGTACAGCAGTCTAACCGCAATTTCAAGCTTACCCTGCTGTAGAAAATTCATCCGCAAATTTTCACGAATCAGATCCTCTTGTTGAAGAATACAATACCCTATATACTCCGCTCGAAATTTTTTTGCGGCTTTAATCTCACCTTCAGTCCATCGTTCGGACTTAAGACGGACCTCCTCCATCCATTTCTCAAATGAACTCCTCGGAAATAGTCTTATGCCGCTGTCAGTAGCAATTGCTGCCTTTTCAGGATTTCTACCCCAAGAAACAGTAGATACCAGTTCCGGCCGAAACCAAATTATGAACGCTCTCGTACTGATCCCCCCAGTCACCACCGGAATTCTAAGCGCGAGAATCCCACACGCTGTCTCCTTCTGGGCTTCCGCCGCCTTCCAACAGGTTGGAAGAGAATCAATATAAAACAATTCTTCCGAGTCCATTTTACGATCTAACCAATACCCCAGGCTCCGGTTAAACTCGATCCCTGGAGTCTTTCCCCAACTGTGTACTTCTGAACCGTGAAGCATTGTCATCCCATGAGACCCGTTCATAGCACAGAGCTCGGGCCAGTACTGAGAGAATGCGCTCTCTAGCGTAACGGGAGAAGTAACGACTGAAAAAAATTTTTTTATAGTCTCTTCCCGAACTGCTTCCATTCGAAACTCAGAGATATTTTCAATTGATGATATCGCAAGATTTGCTACTGAAATCAAAACCTCGCAATTCCTCCTGAATGAAGGCGAAAGGGACTTTGGTTCGCCATATTGGTGACAAGCTACCAATCCCCACAATTCCCCATTGACGATAATTGAGAAAGTAGCCGACGCGCGAACTCCCATGTTAACGAGATACTCAATATGGACGGGAGATACCGAACGTAATGCCGAATAACTTAAATCAAGAGGCCTCAAATTTGAAGAAGACAGAATCGGCGATGGCAGACTCTCCACATCTTGGATCACGCGACAGAAATTTAGAGTGAAAAGGTGACGTGCTTGTGCCGGAATATCTGAGGCTGGGTATCGAAGCCCCATAAAAGGTTCCAATTCGTCGCTCTTTGCTTCGGAAACCACGATTCCTGTCTTGTCATAATCAAAGCGGTACACCATAACTCGGTCGTACGTCGATAATTTCCGCAAGGCTACGACTAAATGATCACAAACTTCCTTTATATCAGCAGGTTTCGAGAAACTACGAATAACGTCGTACAATATTTCAACACGATCGAGGCTAGCCTCGCCTTTCAAAGAAGCGGAAGCCAACCCAGATGCAAGGTCCGCCTCCAGCTCCAGATCAACCAGCAGATGTTTGTCCGCTGAGACCTGCCGCGCGACCATTTGATTATTGCCCAGACGCACACTCGCCGACTGATCACGGACCTTCAGTGCAAAGCATTGCCGAAAAAGTTCCCGGAGTTCAACAGGAGCATCCTCATGTGCACATCCCAGAACATCATCTGAATCCGCACCAACTCTTAGTAAGAGATTTTCAGATACCCTTGTTATGATACCCATCTCAGAAAATCCAACCACATATCCATGCGATTGAATCGAACCGGGTA
>JBIIDM010000098.1:0-12681 GCA_044238365.1 Bdellovibrionota bacterium
AAGCAATCAGCGTCGAGACTTATTGAATTCTGAGGTTCGAGTTGACTTTTGGTCCAACGATTACCTCGGCTTATCGCGTTATAGTGCATTTGATAATACTCCGGATGCACTAAGGGTCACAGGACTGGGAGGAAGTGCAGGTTCACGTCTGGTATCTGGTAATCACCCAATCTTCGCCGAGTTCGAATCTTTCTTAGCCGGATTTCACTATGGCGAGAGTTCCCTGATCTTTAATTCCGCCTATGCTGCTAATCTTGGAGTGCTTTCGTCTGTTGTTGGCAGGCATGATACGATTATCTTCGACTCTCTATGTCATGCTTCAATGCGGGATGGAATCAGACTCGCAGGGTCCGGCTCCTTTCATTTTCAACATAACGAGATCGAGGATCTGATGCGGAAGCTGCACCATGCCCGCGGCTCTGTTTTGATCGCCATAGAATCGTTGTACTCAATGGATGGTGATTATGCGCCTTTAGGTGACATCATCAGAATCGCACAGGAATATGGTGCCGAAGTTTTCGTAGATGAAGCTCATTCCACGGGAATCCGGGGCCCTGGTGGGTCTGGTTATGTAGTTGAAGAAGGGGTTCAGGACCAGGTTTTTGCACGGGTGCATGGGTGGGGTAAGGCGGTTGGATCTCATGGGGCCTGTGTCGTTGGGCCTGAGGTATTAAGGGACTGGCTAATTAACAAAGCAAGACCGTTCATCTACACAACAGCCTTTCCACCAGCGCATATTTTTATTCTTTGGCAACATTATCGGCAGATGATTAAGAACGACGAGGAACGTTCGTTATTATGGGCCCGGGTCGCCTATCTTCGAAAGGGTCTTCGCGCGGTAGCTGCAGAACGGGTACTCGGGGACCCGCGTTCACCTATTATGGGATTACTATTCGGTTCTTCTAGCAGTACTCTTGCCGCGGCGCGGTATCTTCGGTCACATGGGTTTGGCATAGGTGCAATTCGGTCACCGACGGTACCTGCGGGAAGTGAAAGGATTAGGCTTTGTGTACATAGCTTTAATACGGAGAACGAGATTGATGAACTGCTCTTTCATATAGAGAAAATACTTTAAATGGGCCTGATGATGAGCCAGCGTCATGTTGTTGTTCGCGCGGTGGGCGCCGTAAGTGCCGTGAAAAATTGTGCTGAAACGTACGGAATGCATGCACAACCTCCCTCGGTGATGGAGGTTTGCCTTCCCAAAGGTGTAACACAGCTTAGAGTATATCGGATTCATGATTCGTACGAACTCGCGTTGCAAGCGCTTACTACTCAGGGGGCGTGGGATCGAGCAGTCCTCCTAGGTGTTATGAGTGCCCGTGAGGCATTTAGCCGTGCAGGGTGGGGACGTATCGATGCGCAGAGCATCGGTGTTATTATGGGTTCCTCGCGTGGATCGGTACACACCTATGAAGGGGCGCTGCTCAAGTATTTACAGGGCAAAGCGCTCCCAGTTCATACATCACCGGTGACCACTATGGGCTCCTTCGCAACGGCCGTGGCCGATTCCTTGGGGCTGTACGGTGAAACCGTCGATTGTTCCATGACCTGCAGTAGCGGGTTAACCGCGATTCGGAACGCTGTCGTAGGTATCTTGGGTGGATTCTACGAAAGGGTTTTATGTGGCGGGGCCGAGAGTGCGTTAACACCCTTTACCGCAGCGCAAATTCAGCCGCTCGGTATCTTTGCTGATAATGGTGAGGATGGACCTGCTTGCCAGCCATGTAATGCTGAGGGTAGTCACAATCGAATGGCCTTAGGTGAGGGGGCTGCCGTTGTAGCCCTTGAGGCGGCGACGGTGTTGAAGCCTGACGGGGTGTACCTATTGGGTAGTGGCGTCGGAAGAGAGGCTGCTCCATCTTATACCGGCGTATCAGCGAATGGAGAGGCTATCCTGCAGGCGATGAAGAAGGCAATCGCCGACGCCGCGGCCCGTTACGGAATCGGAAAAAACGATATTTCTTTTGTGCTTCCTCATGCTCCCGGGACGAGAAAGGGCGACGCGTCCGAGGTCTGCGCTCTCCGAGAACTATTTGGGGAAGCAATGCCGCCACTATTTTCTACCAAGTGGTTAACAGGGCACGCGTTTGGCGCAGCCGGTGTTCTTAGCGTGGAGCTGGCATTACATCTGATTGCAGGAGGGCGGATGCTTGCCCCTCCGTACCGATCGTATCTTTCCTCCACTGGTCGGATAACCTCAGCTAGGCCCCAGATAGGTTTGATAATCGGCGCTGGTTTTGGAGGAACTGCAACAGTTTTAGTGGTGGGGAGGGTGCCAACGTGATACGCTTTCTGCGTCCTTGGTATTTTCCGCTTGATATACCGGTCCTCGTTTTTTAGGACTTTTTGAAGTGGAATCGCTATAAGTGCTTGCTTTGACTCGCCTCCGCGAGTCGATAGTGTTTCTCAAATGTTGAATCAAAACCGCATTATTTTTGAGAAACACTATACGTGGCATTCGCCATGACTTTGGGCGAGAGAGCCAAAATACCTTCGTCGCCATAAAATAGTCGTATTGAAAAAGAAATCTTACTGGGGGAACACGTGATTACAATAACTGCCGTATGGTGTCTTCTGGTAGTACTGCCGACAACATATTTTGGATGGGGCGTCCTGCGAAAGCGTAGGGGGAGTGCTGATTACCTGCCACCCTCGTTGGGTTCGTTGATCGTCGCGGCCCTGGCTCTGGCTGCAGAGGTAGTAGGAATCGTAGTCTGGGAGTCTCCATTTTTTTTCTATTCTGGCCTAAGCGTTATTTTGCTCCTGGAAGCGCAGTGGAGTCTGCGAGACTTCGGTTCTCCGCTTAAAGGCACGCAGCTTATTACCTATAGGGTTTGGATGGGATCTGTCGTGTTGTTGCCGATCCTCGCTGCGGGAGCTGGCGTTGCTAAGTGATCAAAGTGCTCAGATCAATAATTTTCGTTGGTTTTTTGCTTCACTTGTTCGGTTGTGCTCCGTATCGTACTCGCCCTGTCATTGCTCAAAAGCGACTAGTAAAGATTCAGCGGTCAGTTCCGACAGTCACGGATCAGCTTCCGAGAGGGCCTTGGCTTTTGATTAACGGGACGCATCGCACCTTGACCGTAATGGACGGGGGTTCTCCCGTTAAGGTTTTTTATGAAATATCGTTCGGTGGCGGTGGGGTTGGATATAAAGTAAGAAAGGGGGATATGGTTACCCCAGTGGGGCGTTATGCAATTGGGTGGGTGAATCGAGAAAGCAGGTTCGAACTATTTTTTGGAATTACTTACCCTAATGGCAAGGATGCTGAACGAGGTTTCGCGCGCGGGATTATCTCACGAGAAGAGGCGAATTACCTTCAAGTTTTAGAAAAAGCACACCATGCACCTCCACAGAACACTAACCTTGGAGGCATGATCGGTATTCACGGTGTTGGAATGGGGAATGCCGAGTTGCATCGGGTGCTGAATTGGACCGATGGGTGTATCGCACTCGATAACGATCAAATTTATGAGCTTTCCAGTTGGATATCACCTGGAATGGTGGTAGAAATTAAACCGTAGTAAGTATTTAATAGTCTGTATTTCTTAAGAGCGAAAGTATGAAAAAATGTATGATTGCAGTTTTAGCAGGCCTAATGGCCATGAGTGTTGGTTGCGCTTCTAACAGCGAGTTGAAAAAAGTTGAAGCTGATGCTCGTGAAGCGCATCAGGTTGCTGATCAGGCTTATCAAATGGCCCAACAATCGAAAGATATGGCTCAAGCAGCCGATGAGCGGTCACAACGTAACGAAGAAGTCTTGAACCGACATTTCAAGCGGTCTATGTACAAGTAGAGTAATTCACTGTCCACGGTAAGCGTTCCCCAGGTTGGCTGATCTCTTCGTCAAGAGGCAATTTTTCTCACTGCGACGTGGAGTACTACGTCTCATTCTCGTGTGCCCGGCATGGGCACTGTCTATAAAATCACCTCTTTCCTCGACCTCAACCAACCTAGTGAACGCTTACTTCTACTTGCTTCGCCAGGGGCTGGTAGACGCTTACGGTGAACGTTTATCGTGGCTAGCTAATGCGCGTTAGCGTGTAGTCGATTAGAAGATCAAGCTCGGTAAGTTTGTTGCGATTTGCTAGTGAGCTAGAATTGGCTACCGTATGAATTTTAGTCTTGGCTCCTTCGGCGTATTCTCGAGCGAGCAGACGGCACTTTTCGAGTGGCGATTTGTCTGGAAGGAAATTATTTAACTCCGACAAAGACTGCTTTATAAATAAAAGCTCGGACTCTTTTTCCGTTGGTTGCGTGAGCAGGCGTTTTGCCAGCTGCGAATCACTTTGCAACCACAGAATGTTTACAATTGACGGTTTCCGTTCACGGATATCAGTTCCCGCAACTTTACCTAGAACATCATCTTTGGAAGTGACATCGAGAATATCGTCAAGAATCTGAAACGAAATACCCAAATCGCGGCCTGCTTCAAGGAGCAGCTGCTTCTCAGGGGCTCTCACACCAGCTAAGTGACCTGCGGAAAAAGCACCGAGCGCAAAGAGCGCTGCCGTTTTCTTCGCGGCAATAGAGTTAATGTATTCATCAATCGTCGGAACGTATTCGTGCAACATGCCTTCGGCAATTTCCCCCTCCACAAGGTGGACACACGCGCGTTCGGTTCCACGAATGATCTCTTCATCCAGATGGGCGCATAAGGCGAAAGCGCGAACCAGTAAAAAGTCTCCGCTTAAAAGGGTCGCAGGCATTCCAAAATTGGCAAGTGGGGATGGCGCGTTTCTGCGCAAAGGAGAATTGTCTATTATATCGTCGTGAAGTAGTGTTGCGAGATGAATAAGCTCAATTCCGGCTGCAATCTGTGTAAGGCGCGCATCTTTGGGGTCAAGTGAGAAGGCCCGGGCTATCAACAGAGTAAAGATAGGCCGTAACCGCTTTCCTCCAAGCGAGAAGAGGTAGTTGGCCACCTCGTTTAGTGTGTTGTGCTCACTTTCAAAGGTGGATTCGATTTTGGCCGCAACTTCGTCCATTCCCGGTAGGTTCGAAATAGCCGCTGAAAATGCCTCTTCGAGGGCTTTCGTGCGAGATTCTTCTGAGCTCATTAGTTACACTGTCTCCTTGGGAAGGCGTCGGAGTGCTCGTTCATCAGATTGTCCAATTTCTTCGTTAAAAGCCTTATTTTGCTCCTTGCGAGGTACAGTAGTACCTCGCATCCGCAAAAAAAGACTTTTTCCTCGACCTTGAACAACCTGATGAACGAGTACTTCTACTGTTGTAGCCAGCTGGTGAACGGGTACGCGTCGGAGGCCATTGACCTCCAATGACCTATGTTCTTATATCGGTTCCACTTCAAAAAGTCCTAAAAAACGAGGAGCCGTTATATCTTTTGCGGAGCGAAGCCCCCTGGAGGGACAAGCCCAATACTCTGAGCTCGAAGTAAGAACTGCGGTACATGGCTGAAATCACTTCATCCACTTCGTTACTCATGATATAAGATGCTCGACGTAGCACGCTTCAGCGCCTGCGCTTTTATATTACTGCACGCCTTGTGTCTAAAGCAATTTCAACCATTCACTGCAGTTTTTACCTCGAACTCTGGTTATTGGACTATTTATCACCTAACGGTCACCGCCATCGCCTGCCACGTACGTATTATGCATAATCAGGGCTGGACGATACGGCAACTGAGTGCGTCAGCCGAGTACGAGTATTGCCGACAATGGTCGAGTTACCATTCCTTGTGAAATTTGGCAACACAGGCGTATAATAATAGGTAGACTAATTTAGTATTATTTGGTGTTATTCTTATGCGAGCGTTAATAGCTTCCGATCTCAGCGGTGCCTACGTGGCAATTATTACCCCGATGACGGTGAACGGCGATATTGATTACGATCATCTTGCACGTTTGGTCGAATCGCTTATTGCTTCAGGTGTGCGTGGGCTTGTACCCTGTGGCACGACGGGCCAGGGCTCAGTGTTAAGCCGGGCTGAGCACCTCGATGTGGCGCAGTTTGTAGCGCGCCAGGCGGGGGATCGGTGTCAGATAATCGTTGCTGCCGGGTCTAATAATACGGTTGAGGCAATCGATTTAAGCAACTCTATTGAGGATAAACTTAATGCTCCCGTCACCATGCTGCATGTGACCGGATATTACAATGTGCCTCCTCAGGAGGGTCTTCTAAAGCATTTTCTTAAGGTAGCCGATAATCTCCATTATCGGGAAAGTACTATTATTCTCTATAACGTCCCAAGCCGGACGGTTTGTAGTATCGCCCCGGAGACGATCGTGCGTTTGGCGGAGCACCCAAAGATTATTGGTGTGAAAGAAGTGGCTAGTATTGCGCAGGCCGAATATGTTGTTAAGCGGACCGATCCGGAATCGTTTCGGGTTCTTTCGGGCGAGGATGATATTATCGCTGCTATGATGGAGAAGGGAGCGACGGGGACGATTTCTGGCTCGGCAAATTTGGCTCCGAAGCTGTTTGTTGAGTTATGCGATGCGGGACTAAGAGGAGATTTTAAAAAGGCAGGCGAGCTGCAGGAGAAGTTGATGCCGCTGATCCGGTTCGTGTTTTCTGTACGGAATCCTATACCTTTGGCACATGCTTTTCGCACGTATTTGCGTCTTCCGTTGTGTCGCATTGAGGGTGTGGATGCTGGGTTTGCCGAGATGGCGGCATACTATCATTCCAGCGAACTCAATCTGTAGTAACTACTCAGGTACCCCCAATATAAATGCGCCCCAAAAGCGAGCTAACAATTTGTAACTGCCAGGGATTTTTTCAAGGTCGAGGAAAGTGATTGTTTTGTGAATGAGGCGTGGTACTCCACGCCGCAGTGAACAAAATCAATCATTTGACGAAGAGATTGGGAAAATACCTGAGCAGTTACAATCTGTAAACCTGAGTTCGACATAAGGACTTCGGTAACTGCCCAGCTATTCCCGCTCGGCGCTCGGGCCCAGGGACTTCGTCCCTCTTCGCTGATCGCGAATTCACCCTGTGAATTCAGTTTGTTGTAGCTCTCATAGGGTGAACTGACATTAAAAAAAGCTACAATAGTGCGCGCAAACATTTTAAAAAATATTGCTGTACTCTTTTGTATTTATTGAGAATTTTTTGACTCCGGGAGTAGTTGGTAACTGCCTGAAATTACTTCATCCACTTCGTTGCTCATGCTATAAAATGCTCGACCTAGCAAGCTTCAGCCTGTGCTTTTATAGCACTTAGCGCCTCGTGTTTAAAGCAATCTTAAGCATGTACCTTTGTTCTTACGTCGAACTCAGGTTTACAACCTTGCCCAGATTCTTTTTATGCTTTCTGCCTTATTTAACGAGTAAAAGTGTAGGCCGGGAACTCCCTCACGAATTAAACGCTCGCAGAGGCCAACAACGACGTCTTCGCCGAATTTAACCAGATCGCTCTCCTCAGTGAGATTGTCCAGTTTGAGTCGAATCCAGCGTGGGATTTCGGCACCACAGCCATCAGCAAACCGAATGAGATTTTCTCGATTATAAATTGGCATAATACCTGGCACGATCGGAATCGTGACCCCAAGGGCTTGGCACCGCTCCACAAAGTAAAAATATGAATCCGCATTGTAGAAGAACTGGGTCACTGCGGAGTCGGCGCCTTCTTTCACTTTTTCGCAAAAATAGGCCACGTCCTGGTCGTAGTTTTTGGCCTGGGGATGCATCTCGGGGTAGGCGGCAACTGCAATGTTGAAATAATCACCGGTCGTGTCGCGAATAAAACGCACGAGGTCTCGGGCGTATCTGAAGTCGCCGTCTTGCCTTCCCATCCCCGACGGCAGGTCCCCTCTTAAAACCACCAATCGGTTGATACCAAGCTTTTTATATTCTCCGAGGAGGTGGGAGAGGTCTTCTTTGGATTCACCCACACAGGAAATATGTGGCGCGGTCGGAATCGACGTCTTCTGAATGAGCTCCTCGACCGCCCGGAATGTCCGCTCCTTAGTTGAGCCCCCGGCGCCATAGGTTACTGAAAAATACTCAGGTTTTAACGGCTCAAGCTTGCTGTATACTTTTGCGAACTGCTTCTCGGAGACCTCTGACTTGCCAGGGAAGAATTCAATACTGAAATGTCCCTTCGGCGTAGCTGATATGATGTTCGATTCTGTCGATTTTGTCTTTCCGATATACGGAACAAGAGTTGAGGACATAGTTTGTTTCTTATTAAAGTAAATATATAGTGTTTCTCAAAAATAATGCGGCTTTGATTCAACATTTATAGTAATCTTCAAAAATAATAAAGTATTAAAGATTACTATAACGACTCGCGGAGGCGAGACAAAACAAACACATAGCCATCGCTGAGATGCTACTCAAAACCGCATTATTTTTGACGATGGCTATAAGAAACACTATCGACTCGCGGAGGCGAGTCAAAGCAAGCACTTATAGTAATTCTCAAAAATTCCTTAGAATTTCAATACCGCATTATTTTTGAGAATTACTATAACCCACCCGGAACTCCGGTGGAGAGCTATTCCGAGTGTTAATTTAAACACCTTAAGGGAATTTGTCGACTGGTACGGCGAAGGTGGTAACTTTATTGAGGGGGCTCGCGGGCTACTCTACTCCGCGTGTAACTACTCAGGTACCCCCAACATAAATGCGCCCCAAAAGTGAGCTAACCATCTGTAACTGCCAGGGATTTTTTCAAGGTCGAGGAAAGTGATTGTTTTGTGAATGAGGCGTGGTGCTCCACGCCGCAGTGAACAAAATCAATCACTTGAAGAAGAGATTGGGAAAATACCTGGCAGTTACCTCCGCGTTTAATATCTGGGCATACTCCTGTATGAAATCTCGCCCAAGGCCTTGAGGTGATTAATTTTTGTTGTCGGCAAGTCCAGCTTGGCGCTGTTCCCACTCAACACACTCCTTCAACGACGAACATACCTTTTCTCCGGCCATGGTCCTCAGATAGTCGTAAATGGCTGCGATGTCTCCTTGGGGAACTGGTTCAATCGCCATACGGGATTTGAAGCGGTACGTTTGGGGGTTTGCGACAAAGCCAAAAAAATGTTCCTTTGACCAGTACTCCGTCACGTTTCGAGGGATATTTAATTCTGGTCCTACCACACCGCCCTCCATGTTTACGGAATGGCATGCCATGCATTTGCTTCTGTATAGTTCAAAGCCGGATAGGGATTTTGGATGGCCAACCGGATAGGCCCGCCCCAGCAGGCTCGAAATGGCCCCCACGTCAATTGAAACGATGCCGTGAGGCCACGACTCCGCTGTACCGGCTATAAACCTGCCTTTCCAGACAAGCGCATAAGGTCCAAGGTCCTGCTTTACCTTTCCCTTGTCGATCGCCTCCATTGAGAACCCTGCCTTTTCGGTGACTTCCTTTGATACGAGGTAGGCCCGGGACATGTCCACCTTGCTGGGTATAATCACTGCCTTGAAGCCATCTTTGCAAACGAAACGCAAAGCAAGTTCTGTTGTATCACTGAATCCAAAGGCATTCAGTACCCCTGGAAGTGAATATCCGGCATAGGAGTGATTGTTGTGGTACAGAGGATCATTCTCTGTCGTTATGGTAGCGGGCGAGAGTTTATCCAATAGCTTTCGGTTCTTCGGAAGCAGCAGGTCTATGCTCTGAACGGTGCTTGAAGTAACAGGTTGTGCATTAAGGGCTTGAGTTAAAAAAAATACGATGGAAATAGCGATGAAAAGAATTAATTTCAGCATAAAGAGGTATTCGTAGCGAACAGACAAACTTCGATGCCAGCCTGCCATAGGGGTTGTGTAGCATCTTTTCAAAGTCAACCCGGTGGAGAGCGTGTTTAAGAGATCTCTTTGCATTTTTATCTCGCTATTTGAGTTGATGCCAGTACCTTCAGTCGCTCCAATTCTGCTGGCTCCTCTCTTTTCACAAGCTCAAACAAGAGGTCGCTCAAAATTGCGCTCTGGTGAAACATTAGACAAACCACCAAATAAGCAGCGGAGACACCATCGTGCTCACCAAGACTACAGGGGCGACCTTTTCGGGCGCTGCGTCTGCTTCGACAGAATAGGCAATGACGTTGGCTGCAATCGGTAGCAATCCCAAAATGAATAATATCTTCCTAAAATCAGCTTCAAACGGCGCACCTGATGCCCACTCAAAGGCGAACAGAAAAATGGCTGTGGCGACAGGCCAGATGCAGAACCGCGTAAACATCGCACTACTCAGCAGCCACCAGTCAGGTACGAAGCGATGTTTGGATAATGCCAAGCCGAGCATCATCATGCCAAGGAGTATGTAGGCCGACTTTACGGTATATAACGTCGCGACCATTGCTGCCGGTAATTGGAGCGAGCAGGCTGAGATGAGTAGTCCTCCTATCAGTGCGTATAATCCCGGCAAGCGAATCAGTTTTCTAAAGCTTGCTGCCGGGCTGGTAACGTGGCGGTTGATAAGGTAGACGCCTACAATAAACTCGAAAAGGGAGAATCCGAAGATGGCAAGCATATATAGCCCTAGCTTTTCGTCTCCCATCACTGCTAGGGCGACCGGGATGCCGAAATATCCAGAATTAACCATTCCCCCGAACGCACCGAGAAGCGGTCGGTAGGCGATTAATGACCGCATACTCCCAATGGTCCAGGCTCCAAGAGCCGATAATGATGCTACGGTAAAAACTCCAACGGGCAATATCAGGAGGTTCACTGAGAAGGGGAGCTGGGCGACAAATCCGCTTATCATTAGCGGTGTAAGAAGGTATATAAGGAGTCGCGCAATTTGTTGACCATCAATGCTCAGCCACTTTCCCGCAACAAAGCCTAAAACTATAAAAAAATAGAGCGGAAAGATGACTGATGAAAGTGACAGGTGTGAGGTCGTCAAAGGTGCGCCATTCAAAGTTCAAAGAATCGCAAAGACAAAGTGCAGGGGCTATTAACCTGAGTTCGACGTAAGAACTGTGGGGTAAATGGCTGAAAGTACTTCATCCACTTTGTTGCTCATGATATAAAATGCTCAACGGAGCACGCTTCATCAGCCTCTGCGCTTTTATATCACTGCACGCCTCTCGTGTTTAAAGCAATTTCAACCATTTACCTTTGTTCTTACGTCGAACTCAGGTTATTAAGTATACAGATTGCCCCCCAAGAAAGCTACAGAGTGCGCTGCCTGTAAATGTAGGTGGCCGAGCAAAGTCGGTGTGAAGGAGAGAGCAGCTGTAGGTGAAGTCTCGTCCATTGTTTGCAATAATTGAATAGCATCATTTTTTTCTCGCTTTACCAGCATTTGCTTAGAAAGTTCAACAAAAGGGCATTGCGAAAATGGGTAACTTATTGAAAGTAAACTAGAAAGTGCCATTCTGAAAGTGACAGATCGTCCAAAGGTAGCGAAGTTTTAACTTCGAATTTCTTTGCATTATTTAAGCGTGTTACTCATTTTCGCTGCCCCGGCTAGTGAACGCTTCGGGTTTGGTCATATAGTGGTACGGCAGAATATTTCCTCAAAACACAGATTAGTTCAATTTTCTTCCGTGCGCTTGCGAGGTTGGTGCACCTAGAGAGCGGCAAGGTTGTGTGTTTCTAAATTCAAGGGACTGGTGTATGCAAGGGTCTTTAGGACTTGCTGAAGAAGTGTTTCAGTTTGAAGGGTAAAATAAGGAAAAAATAAACTGCTATGATCCTGATCATAGTCGCCTCTCATTTAACCGCTTTTTTGGTTCTTCCGCGCTTTGTGATTACGTTTTGGGTGGTAAAGGATAGAGTTCTACATTAGTGCGCACTAACTTTAACTCTTCTTTCCAATTCGTGGCGGCAAGTTGTCGTTCTCAGTGTATTTGTTTCGATTTGTGTTATAATAAATACAATGAATCTTTTTTAATCGTTGGGCGATAGAGATACTTGGCTTGTATATGAATTAGGGGGGGGGGGGGGGAATATGAAGTCAGTAGCGCCCGAAAAATTAGCTTCGCGGGAGAGAGGCTTCGCCTCGGAGATGTTAAAACGTGAGACTCATGATGTCCATAGGGTGGTGGAGTCTATGGGTTTTATGAAAGATCTACTGAGTCCCTCACTTATACTAGAATCTTATGCAAAACTTCTTCGAAGATTGCTGGCGGTGGTAGCTCCGATCGAGGAGTCGTTAGTTCAGTCTCCATTTTTACACCATTTTCCTTCGGTGGTAGATCGTTATGCGGTGAGGACTTTGCAGAAGGATTTACAATTCCTTTGTCATTCGGGCGATGCAGTGTCTTGGCGGGGCGAGCCGTTCCCACCATGCATAAGTAGTGGTTCAACCGCAGGTGTGCTGTATGTTATGGAAGGCTCCGCTAATGGTGGTCGTATATTCTATAAGTTTTTAGAATCTCGTCTTGGATTATCCGAAAGTTCGGGCCTTTCTTATTTTGGCATGCAGGCTGCAGATGGGGGGTTACGCTTCATGGCTTTCAAGGAAGAGCTCAATAAAAACCTTACGCACCACGAGGTAGAGGAAGCCGTCGACTCTGCCAAACTGACTTTTCGGAGGTTTGCATAATGGACATTCAGGAGCGGAGTGAAGCGCTGCCAGAGTTAGACCTAACTCAATGTGAAAGAGAGCCCATTCAGATACCCGGTTCGATTCAATCGCATGGATATGTGGTTGGATTTTCTGAGATGGGTATCATAACAAGGGTATCTGAAAATCTCTTACTAAGAGTTGGTGCGGATTCAGATGATGTTCTGGGATGTGCACTTGAGGATGCTCCTGTTG
>JBIIDM010000099.1:0-12547 GCA_044238365.1 Bdellovibrionota bacterium
AAAATCCATCCTAGTTGGAATAAACTCCAATAATCGAACTTAAAAATCGTACATTAACGAGTGCACGCGGTGTCACAGCAAATATGCTTAACTCAACTGTGTACTTTTAGGGGACCAGGTCACCCTTTTGCTCTAAAACCTACTTTAGCTCCCAAAGCACACACTCCGGCTAAGTGTACGCCAGGCTGTGCTTACGCTGCGACCGCCTTTGGCGCCACATAGAGCTGCCCACAAGTCTGGCGGTCTCTGCCTACATACTGATAAATCGCCTCATGACTAATCGCGATACCTTTTTCTAACATCAATATCTGTTCGGGGCTCCAATTAGCCTTAATCTTAGTTTCAATGTAGGTAAGCACGTTCCCCTTAGGAGCTGTCCAGAAATAAACTGTGCATTTAACGTTCAGATTTGCCCTAAATTTGGACATTCTGAGCGAGAAAATGCGCAGGTATACTGGAGTATTCCGAGCATTTTCGAGTGAAGAACGTTCAGTCGATTTGGCGCGACCAAGGGTTCGCAATATCGCATTTACCTTGACCAAGTGATTTCAATGTGTAGATCTGGTATCTTTATTCGGGGGTAAGGTGATTCATGACTATCCTAGCTTTAATCTTTTGTTTGAACATCAGGGATTATCATCTCTCCACTTTGTTCCGTAAAGCCAGGTGTTCGGATTTACTACCTGTTAAGAGGGATAGGCGACATTTTAAGCATCGCGGAGACATGATTTCCTGGCGATTTTAAGGCCGCACGTGTCGCCTATCCCACTTAACAGGTAGTAGAGTTGAATTCGCGCTTGCAAAAGTTGTATCAGTTTCTCAGTTTTAACCGAAATATCTACGGTAATTGGTTAAGGCACAAATCCGATCGTGGCCAAGATCATCCATTACAAGCTATAAGTCAAGAACTGATGCGGTACGACTTTCAATTCGGGTTTATAACCATAACTATACAGCTTTAAAATGAAAAACCGTAATCTCGGTCTGGATGTTCTGCGTGGTCTAGCGATGCTATTGGTCCTGTTTCACCACCTAGACGCTGAACACGTACAAAGGGTTCTCCTTTTTTCGGCACCCCTCGTTATGGTACAACGTAGCGGGCATATCGGAGTCCATCTTTTTTTTGTTCTCAGCGGTTTTCTGGTAACAAGTCTCCTCTTGCGAGAGTGGAAGGAGCATGGAGGGGTGCACATTGGCCGATTTTTGGCACGACGAGGATGGAAAATATACCCTTCGTATTACGTTTTCATCATAGCTTCCTATTTAGTTTTAGGATGGGAGGACAAGACAGTTTTTCAAATGGCAGGAGATGCCTTCTTTCTGCAAAACTATTTAGATTCGGCTTGGCCGCATACGTGGTCTCTCGCTGTTGAAGAACATTTTTACCTCCTGCTTGCGGGGGCTTTCGGTCTTGCTAGCTATTTTAAAAAAGTGGACTTGTTTGCGCGCTACCTACCAGTCGTTGGATTAGCTTATTGCGCTACAGCGACCCTTGTCAAGCTTCAGTCCGACCACCTGTTGCCACCAGGAGGCGGCTTACATCTCTATACCCACAACGTAATCGATGGATTAATCTACGGCGCCGTCATCGCTTCTCTGTGGTGCTTTCACGAGGACCGACTTGGAACTTTTCTGAAGCGATATTGGTTCATAATCGCTCCTTTAACCGTGGCTATGCTGCTGCCGTCCTTTGTTATCCCGGTGATAGGGGGAGGGATCTTTCCGGGCCTCTATTCGGTGAATTATCTAGCTTTTGGAAACCTCCTACTTCTATCTTTACTGCTACCCGATCAGAGTGTTGTAACGTCGAGCACGTTGAAACCTGTGGTTAGGATTTCGTTAGCCGGTCTAGCATGGCTCGGCCGTTATTCCTATTCAGTATATTTGGTCCATTGCCCTTTAGCTTTTATTATAAACCGTATGTTGCACCACAGCTTTCAGTTTTGGCCTCTGTTTGCAGTATACTTTGTTGGATCGGTTGTGATGGGATACCTATTTGCCCAAGTTGTGGAGAAGCCCAGCTTGAGGCTTCGAGAGAGGTATTGTCCTCGGAATATAGATCAGTTGTTGTAGGGGCACACCCCCCGACGACCTTAACTATACTCCTTTCATTGGGGCCCCATCAACATGAATAGCCGAGCCTGAAAAGAAATTACCTCGACGGGAACATAAAAACAAAACAAAAGCTCCCAGATCTTAAGGCTTGTTAAATTTTTCCATTGGGGAAAACATTTTCATTGGAAGGATGACACAGGTGGTTTATTTTACACACGATTCGGGCATGAAAGAAATAGGGGAACGGTTGGGTGTACGAGTGGTTGAGTTGCAGGGGGGGGGTGGGGGTAAAGTAGATATTCCCCAGCCTACGTTTGTCAGGATGTTAATGGTCGAGAAAAGTGGGACTCTCACGTCGCGGTGAGAGAAGTTGCTTAACGACGAGACCAACCAACCTCGCTAAACCGTAACTCAAACCAATGCTTGTTTAAGATACCACCCTACCGAACTCAACGTTCTCCTCTGGCCGATCACATCACTCGTGCTAATCGAGCTCATCGTCTTACCCTTTCTTATTGCACCCTTTAGCGCGCTCCTTTGAGCTCGGGAGATCTTTCTGGCAGGCGGTGAAATTAAAACAACACCAAGAGCCTGAGTTACAGCCGTTATCTCACCTATCGGCAATAATCCCCTGCTGATCCTCCGCACATACCCCGCAAGCGTGCGCAGCTGGGACCGTAGTTCCCTTTGTGAGCGCGGTCCCTGCCCAGCGAAGAACGGCGTAGGGCTTACTGTTGGCACTACAGTTGACGTAGACGACGGCGTCGAAATCGATGTAGCAATAGCGTTAGGTGTGGCTGTGGGAGTTACCAAAACACTGCGAATCTGGAAAAACATTAATGCCTGCTGAGATCGGAGCATCTCAGATATATTGTGTCCGGCCTGCGGAACCACCTGCAGTTCCTGGTAAAGCAAAATATCGGAGCCAAGCACCGCGGGCAAATGGTTAAAAAAAGCTTTTGCCCTTTCTAGACGATTTGAACCCTGTATTGAGGCAAAGCATCTCCGGTCAAGGGATGGATCCAGGGGGTTATTGTCAAATTCACCTACGAGATAAAGGACCGGAGAACTCCGATACTGCCAAATAACTTCCGAAGGTGTCACAGCCGATACATAAGGGGTCGAAGCGAGTCCCTCTAGGCCGGTTCCATAGGTATTATATTGAGGACACCCGTCGATAAATGTTTGCTCCGGTGGTCCGAATAGGTTCGTTGAAGAGTTTTTTGGGCGATCGCTATCAAAATACAAGTACGAGCTTGGTGAAGAAACAAGAAAACGAGTACTGATAGCGCGTTGTAACGCGTACTGCGAAAGAATCTTGTTTACACCGATGTAACGCTGAACAAACTGCCCACCCCCTGAGAATCCAAACAGGATGATTTCCCTAATATTTGGAAAAGCACCGCTTTCGACAATTCGTGAGAGAAGCAGGTCGAATGTTTCGTATGGTGTTGTGTTTACCAATCTCCGGGCCGGGCCCACCAATCCCTGGTCTGTGGTTCCCCAGAATGGAAATGATTTCCAGAAAAGTAGCCCATCAGGAACATTAGCGCCAACTGTCGACTCCTCATGGAACTGCGGGGCGACGATCAGCGAGGCGTCCCTTCTGCTCGCGATCGAGCTTAACGCAGCAACGGTCTCGGAATACATCAATGGTGCACCTGCACCCAACCCATGAACACCAACAACCAGGGTATCAATCAATGGATTATTGACATTCAGCGGAAGATTGGCACAGACCGGTAGCCACCAATCATCACCGGACGACGTTGCACTAAGCTTCTGCGTACAATAGCCGCTTGGCAACTGGGCCAACGCATTATTAATGAAAGCACTGGCAGATAGTAGTAATAAGGAAATTAGTAGTGATGGGAAAATTATTCGCAGCCGATAATACAGGAAATTTAATGACAACATACTCTTCAAAAACAAATCAACAAGTTAATACTCCAATTGGCGAAACTCTTTATGCATCATGGCCCCGCGAATTCATAAATAGCACAGTTAAATAAGTAAAGGTAGAACGTCAGGTTCTGTACACCGACTGCGCGCATGCTACCCTAGGCCTGTTATGACAGGCAACTCTACCTGTATGTAACTATACTTATTTTAAGTTTTTGTATCTCTTTAGGGCAAAAGCAACATAAAATGGTGCGGACTCAAAACATAATCTACCCTAGTCCGGATTATTCACGAGCCCGCACCACCATAGCGATTAAGGCACTGAAGATTTTGCCGAAAATAAAATTTTCAGACTTTCATGTGTCCCGACACTATGTCAGCCTGAAAATCTTATTTTTGGTGAAAGATTCAGCACCTTAACCACTATGACGGCTTTTCGACCAACCGCTGAGAATCTTCCCGTACGACCCTGAACGTGCGCTAAAACGTTCACAAACTTGAAAACTTGCTCTATACCTATGAATTAGAAGGGCATGCAATCTCATTGCCGACTTGCTAATCCTTAATTATTGGATCGTCGATATCGAATAACGGCTACTGTCTTTGCAACCCAGCTCCGTTGCTGATTGGCATCAACACATCACCGATCCCACACTAGCCGATGCAATACTCGATCGGATGGTATACGAAGCAAACCATTTGCAAATACAGGGTTCTTCTATAAGGGGAAAGCGGGCATTGGTGCGGGATCCGAAAAACGGGAATTTGACCGCTTGGCTCCCCATAATTTGTTTTGATTAATTCCTAAATATAGCTTACTTTGATAAGGATTGTAGAAAGCGGTGTTTCTTAATGGATTCGTGACAAGTATTTACCGGAATCGGTAGCCAATTAAACCGAAATAAGCAGTGTCTCATAGTTTTCCTCGCCCTATTAAGTAATAAGTATAAAAGCATAACTCTGATAATGCGTGAAGTAACGAATGATAGAAGTAACCAATGATAGTGGAACCTTACTCAAAATAGAGGAGCACAATTTTGAAATTGATGGTGCAAAAAAATCACTCGATTATGATTTGCTTCATTTGTTAGCAGAGAAAGGGGACCTCGAAGCGATAACTCGCTTTTACGAACAAAGCGTTCGCGAAGATGACTTGACAAAATCAAACGACATCCCTCTCAGAACACAGACAGAACATGTCAGAGTCAGCTTCATCGTACTACCCGTCATAGGGTACGGCCCCCTGCATCATTGCCAGATGTACCTAAATGAACTAAACGGCGATGACTCCGTTCAAACCCATATTGTTATAGGGGGGCACGGAGAAAGAACTTTAGACTATGACTCTGAAGTAGCTTCCGTTGTCAAGCTTCCACCTTTACAGTATAGCCAAGATATTTCACAAGCTCTGATAGAAGAGAAAATTGCAACTGATGAGGTAACAGCCGACTACTGCGAAGAAGTCATTGAACGTCTATCTTTAAGTTCTCCAAACGTTGTTGTTATCCATAACATGTTCGCTGGTTTTTTTGACTCTCCTCCTGTGCGTACAGAAGTTATAGAAGCAGTAACTAATTGGTGCAAGGAGAACAAAATTCCCATAGTTGACTGTGCAATGGATAATCAAAATGTTTACATAAAAAACGATGCACAACAGAAAAAATTTCTAAACGCAATTAACAACTCTGTGTCTGCTGTTGCTGTACGAGGTCCTTATGTAGACCTCTTTGAATCATCGACTCCCCTAATTTCAACTCCTGAGTTTGAAAGTTTACGTAACAAGATAGTCCCGCTTGGTTACATGCAACCTACCTTTACTCAACCTCCGTCCAAAGAAATCTTTGATATCCTTTTTCCTAAACAAGTGATAGCTATTTCAGCCGGAGGCTCTGATTATGCAAGCGGCCTTTTTAATAAGTCATTAGAAGCTTACGTCTGCGCTCATGAAACTAAATCCCAAATCAGTAGCCAACCATGGGTTATATTTGTAGGTGCGCATCTGAGCCAAGAAGATAGTGATAAACTGAAAGACATTGCTCAAAAAACTACCGAAAAAACAGGAACATTTTTTGGTCATGACCTCCGGATATACCCTGCTCTTCCTCCTGGTTGGTACTACCAGATGATAAAAGACAGGACTATATGTGCCATTACTCAAGCAGGGCAAACTACGGTGAGTATTCTCAATGATACAGGAGTTCCGCTAGTGATGTCTCCATACACACCAGGAGGTGAGTCATCACCAGAACAACAACGCCGTGCGGATTACTACGAGAAAGTTCTTGAACGTAGCTTTACTTTCCCGGTGGATGAATCTCCCCAATTTCTTCATGATCTTATCTGTAATGCAGTTACAAAAGGTCCGTGTACAGCTCCAACAGATCTTAACGGCGGTGCACGACTTGCGAAGTTAGTTAAACACCTGGCAGTAGGTTATAGTGATATTAAAACGTTAAGAGATGAATTTATCAGCGAAATAGTAGTTAAATAAAAATTAGACAAAGTGGCAGTTTAGGTGGTAGTTCACAGCGTCTCCAGTAGGAAGATTCGGTAAGAGAAATTCATTTAACTCCTCAAGACTTGATTTTATCGGAATGCTTGATGATTTGTACCTTATTGCCATGAAGCCCCCAAAGGGGAAGGTTTCGGGAGGGCCTCGAGGGGAAGTGCCTCGGGGCTACTCGATAAATAACGTATATAATTATGATGTATCAAACAAGCTTCACGACGCCAGCAGGGCCCTTAATTTCCAAACGGTTCGAAAATACCACAAAAAAAACCGCAGCCATTGCCGCCCCTGCCCCGACCCAGAAAGGACTCGACGGCCCAAACGTCTGCCAAAGATATCCCGCAAGTATATTGCTGGAAAGCGTACTGAATCCTAACACCATATAAAGAAGACTCAGCGCTACGCCCTTTCTCTCTGGTGGAACACAGTCAATAATCAACGCCTTACTGACTCCTTCGGTGAGTGCCATGTACACTCCGTAAAGACCGAATAGCACCCATAACATCATCATATTATTCGTGGTCAATGCGATGCCAGCATATACCAGAGCGTATAATAGCCATCCAACAAGGATTATTCGCCATCGGCCATGACTATCGCTCAGCTTTCCTGCTCCGTACGACAGGCCAGCATAGGATACATTATACCATGCGTATACCATGACTCCGCCTAACGGCGAGAATCCGACATCAGAGGCCCTGAGCAGTAAAAAGAGATCGCTGCTATTTGCAAAAGCGAACACCGTGAGAATGGCTAAGGTTATCCAGTACTCTCTGCTTAGTCCAGCAACTGACCAGCTCAAGTAACGGTATACTCCCATCTCCTGGCTTTGCTCGTAAAGGTCAACACT
Organism: Bdellovibrionota bacterium; assembly: GCA_044238365.1. Taxonomy (GTDB): domain Bacteria; phylum Bdellovibrionota_C; class UBA2361; order UBA2361; family JBIIDM01; genus JBIIDM01. The sequence goes on from JBIIDM010000099.1 coordinate 7,317, forward strand.
CATCAAGCGACTTTCTTCTACCAGAAACGTAACCACTAACGAGAAAATCGCAAAAGCTGACAGCGACAGCAAAGACAGTGCGGAGTACTCCTAGAAGATTGTCGTTATCTTCATACAACCATAGGACGAAACCAGCAAGAACGACTCCGATGACTGCTCCGGCAGTATCCATCATCCGATGAAAACCAAAAGCACGTCCTCGAATTGATGCCTCGCAAGCATCATCAATAAGCGCATCACGGGGGCTACTCCTCAGCCCCTTGCCCACTCGGTCAATGGAGCGCCCCAACAACACGACCTGCCATGAGCCTGCGATGGTAATCAGCGCCTTGCCCAAAATCGGCAATCCGTAGCCCCACCGCACAAACAATACCCTCTTGCCGTCCCGGGGTCGGTAATCACCCCAATTAGAACCGATAGCAAACTAACCAAAGCCTGTGCAACTCCCTCAATCAAGCCAAGCACCACGGGCTGCGACCCAAGGAGACCTACGACAAAGATCGGCATCAATGGATAGATCATTTCTGTTGAAATATCAGCAAAGAAACTGACCCAGCCTAAGAGTATAATTTTCTTGGGAAGATGCTCATTCATAGGTCAACGCGTGCTTTGGTTTGCATTTAAAAGGGTATGAGAGTTCTCTACTCGAACTTGCCGCAATACAATTTTACCTTCGGCTTTTCTCAGGCTATTTATTCAACTTGCTGGGCTTGCCGTAACTCTTCGATCTTAAACTCCCTCCAGGATAGTATGTTGCCGCTTTCCTCATCGGGGATGTAATAGTACCTTTCAACGATATCAAGATTGGTCCTAGTTAGTGCCCCGGCTATCCTTCGCCAGGCCCCAAGCGGCGAATGGAAATCAGCGTTGATTTCTCTACCCTCAGGTGCTCGAACTGCTATCAGATTGGCAAGGCGTGCAGCAACTCGGTGTATGCCAGAAAGCCTGGGAATATCTGGACCATGGTCAGAATGGAGGATTATCCAGGAATTTGGATTCTGTTTTATTATTACATTCAACGCATTGACAAGCATTGAATTAACACATTTGACCTGATCTATATATGATGTTGCATCCGTCCATAGTTCTTTTCTTAAACTGAACGCATTTGACATTTCCACCTGCGACTTAACCGAACAGTCATCATTGAACACATAGGGATAATGTGGGAGCACCATATGGGCAAATACATAGTATGGTTGACGCTTATAGCTTTGGGCAATATCGGTTAAGTTGGAGAACATCCTAATGTGACACCTGGCTATTGATGCGCCTCCAACCTGTTCAAACGGAGCAAGCCAACTCCGGGCAACCAAGGCACGGATGAACTCATTCTGTAAATTGAAACGTGAACACCCATATTCCTCATCAGCATTGGGGTTACGAATGGTGGCCTCCCAAATTGACCCGATATGGAGATAGTGATACCCCACAGACTTCAGGAACTTTATAAGGCGATTATTTCTTATGGCCTGAATTGCGAATGCTCTTGTTACCGATGATCCGTCAATTGATTGACCTCCAGACTCTCGCAGAACGTTATCGAAATAATCTAAATTCAAGGTCGACGTAAGCGAGGCTTGTGTAATCGAATAATTAGCCCAGGAGTCCTTCAGAACCGTAAATCCGGCCCTCTCAAGGAATTCGATAAAGGGCGAATTATCGAAGGCTAGCTGATTTAAAAGTACATCCTGCCGTCCATATCCATCAACTATGAGGTGATATATGTTAGGGAGCGCAACTTGACTTGCCTGCGCGTTCTCCTCGGCTCGAGCTTCGGGCGCCAAATTTTCAGCGGATAGCCCAGCTCTGACAGCGCTTAGTTTTCTAGCCGGAGCCCAATAACTGCTAACAAGCAGCGTACACACAAGGTAAAAACACAGAAAGGCTGTCATTCCGTTAAAGAATGAATTGAGCTTTGTTATTACTCCAGTGCCAATTCTTTTCGAATTTGCCCAGACACTGAGTGTTCGAAACAATATCCCCAATGCCCCAAGCTCGATAATCAAAAGAATTAGGGGAAGATCCCATGCCACCCTGCCCTGAAATTCCAGCTTGGGATAGAGCAAGAATATAACATCCTTAACACTTGAATATAATGATTCATACGTAAAAAATAGCCACCAGAAGCATGTTATCAGAATATTTGCCGCGAGCTTCTCAAGTACGAATCCGACAATCAGTCGGAGTAATACTGAAAGCAGAACCAGCACAACCATCGGAATGATAGTAAGTAAGGGGTCCACCTCGCCTATATTCTTCACCCATACAAACAATACAAAATAAAGCGGGATCAAAATACAATGCATGGTCGATGGCTATTTAACGGTGAATCGAACTTCTTCTGAATACCAACCTGAGTTCGACGTAAGAACTGCGGTAAGTGGCTGAAATTACTTCATCCACTTCGTTGCTCATGATATAAAATGCTCGAGACGTAGCAAGCTACGCCTGCGCTTTTATATCACTGCACGCCTCTCGTGTCTAAAGCAATTTCAACCATTTACCTTTGTTCTTACGTCGAACTCAGGTTACCAGAGTAGGAGGCTAAACCTTACTGGCATCATATTTAGCTGAATAGGTTGAAGCAATCTACCCATATTCCAGAAGTAATTTAAAGTTGACGGTTCACTATACTGACTTAAATTCAAGGTAAGAACAACGCTAAGTATACTCCACGCGGTCAAGTGTTCGGTTTCCTGAAAAACCCGCGACCGCACGCAACTGGGACGCCATACCCCAATCATTTCGGAATGGATGGCGAAGGGGCTGAGCGTAAAAACCGAAAAAACCTGACCGCGAGAAGTATAGCTCGAATTCCTAGAGTCAGATAAACGCGCAGTCTGGGTTTGTTATATCGGCATTTAACAAAGCGGCAATTCTTATTTGAGATGCCGTCAGGCAAAAAAACAGTGCGCGTTAAGTTATATCAATAACTTAAAGAGTTATCGAATTACTAACATACCCTATATTTCAACTGTGATCTTTGTCACCCCTACTGATCCTTATTTTGACCTAAAAAGAGTGCGTAGACGTTCGGAGCGAACCCATCTTATCAAATGAAAGCAACACAGCGTTACACCTTGACCAAGCTCCGAAACTCAACTTCTCCCAAAAGTGGGACGCCAAGAGACCTGGCCTTTTCTGCCTTAGATCCCGGCTCCTCTCCTACAATAAGACCAGTGGTCTTCTTACTCACCGACCCAGAGACCTTGGCCCCTAAAGATTCAAGAATCTCTTTTGCCTCATCACGGGTATACTTCGCGAGCGTCCCGGTAAGCACATAGGTCTTGCCGCTAAGGGGCAACCGTCCATGTTCACCCTCTTTCAATTCTATAGGCGCAGGCAAAACCCCTGCCGCCAAAAGTGCCTGAACCCTTTTACGCTCGTCCTGGTCTGAGAGAAAGCGCGCAACTGACTGTGCTATCTCTGGACCGACCCCCTCAATGGACATAATTGATTCCTCGGTTAGCTTCAGAAAACCTTCAATCGTAACACTGTGTGTCGCCAAAAATTTAGCCGTCTGTTCTCCGACATGCCGAATACCTAGTGCAAAAATAAACCGGGCCAATGGGATCTGCTTGCTCCTTTGAAGGCTCGACACCAGGTTTTCCGCTGACTTGCGCCCTTGCCGAGGCAAGGCACAGATATCATTGACTGTTAACCGATAGAAGTCGGCCAGATCGTTGACCAGTTGCGCCTCAAAAAGTTGAGCAATCACCTTCTCCCCGAGCCCGTCAATATCAGCTGCCTTCTTTGATGCGTAGTGAATAAAGCGCTCTTCCAAGCGGCCCGAACAAGCACTGTTCGGGCACCGAACCACCGCTTCTCCCTCTACACGCTCCACCACCGTATGACAAACTGGACACTCAGTTGGAAAAATAAACAGACGTTCGCTGCCAGTACGACGCTCATGCACAGCACCAAGCACCGCTGGAATTACGTCACCCTGTCGTCGGACCACTACGGTATCACCGATCATAATCCCCTTGCGCTGAATCTCCCCCTCATTATGCAGGGTCGCCCTGGAAACAACGACACCTCCAACCTGGACAGGCGCCAAAATCGCAACTGGAGTCAGCGCCCCGGTACGCCCAACCTGAATGATGACATCCTCCAGAACGGTAAACTCTTCGGTTGGAGCAAACTTAGCCGCAATAGCCCAGCGTGGAGAGTTCGCCCGATAACCACACTTCGACTGCAAATCGAGACGGTCAACCTTTATAACTATCCCATCAACATCAAACGGTAGACTGTCCCGATAATCGTTGGCGAAAACGAAGGACTCCATAACCTCGTCTCGATTACTCGTAGGTACGAGCACATCACACCCCCCACCGCTATACAACGCAAACCCATGCTCCCGAGCCCACGCCATTCCCTCCGAATGACGAATGAGCGTTTCGACTCCCAATACCGCGTAAGCGTAGAACCGCAACGGACGTGCGGCCGTGACTCGAGGATCGAGTTGGCGTAATGATCCCGACGCGGCATTTCGAGGATTGGCAAACGGGGCCTCCCCTGCTCGAACGCGTTCGGCATTTGTCGCTTCAAAGCCCAATCTGGGAAAAACCACCTCACCACGGATCTCAACTTCCTCTGGTAACGTCGTTTTAGCAGTCAAACCTGCCCCATTACGGCTCTTTAGCCGTAATGGGATATTACGAACCGTCTTCGCCTGCACAGTAACGTCCTCACCACGCACACCGTCTCCACGGGTAAGGGCCTGAACCAGTACACCCTCCCGGTAGTGCAGTGCGAGTGCAACACCGTCAAATTTATACTCTGTGGTGAACTCAACAGACTCCGTACCAAGAAGTCGATAAACACGCTCGATAAAATCACCGATCTCCTCAGCCGTCAGCGCGTTGGCCAACGACAGCATGGGTCGCCGATGAGCAACCGAAATAAACTCAGCCAGTGGTGCGCCCCCCACTCGCTGAGTCGGAGAATCGGGCCGAATCAGTGAGGGATATGCCCTCTCAAGGGACTGTAATTCGCGCATCAACGTATCATATTCACCATCGCTCACCAGCGGCGCACTCTGAACATAATACGCATAGGCATAACTCTCTATGCTACGGGTCAACTCTTGGACTCGTCTCCGAGCACTCTCAAAGGTCATATACTATCAATGGTGTGAACAGTTTTTGGGTGTAAAGATATCGCCCACTTAGAAAATCTGGCAAGATTTTGATTGCTAAAGATCTTAATCGAACCGGATAATTACA
>JBIIDM010000100.1:0-12536 GCA_044238365.1 Bdellovibrionota bacterium
TTGCCACGAAAGGAATACAGCTAGCCGTGACTTCGTCAGGATCTTTACAACAAAAAAATAGTCTCATTGACGAAGGGATCTGAAAAATTTCTTCGTCGTTATATCAGTAAATAATTTAATAATGAGCATGTTTCTAGAGGTACAGACGCAGTGAATTTAAAAGAAAATGTTTCACTTCAGCCCGGCGTAGTTATGGCCCTTTCCTTAATCGCTAGTTGGAGTATCGCTCTCGCCTGGACGCTGAGCCAAGAGAGTGAATCGTTTCACCCGCTACTCCAACTTGCCCTAGTGGCACTCCTAACGCACCTTTATACAGGACTTTTTATTACGGCCCATGATAGCATGCATGGCTCAGTGGCTCCTAAATCAAATAAATTAAATAATACATTCGGCCGACTTTCGCTCACTCTTTTTGGTTGGCTCAACTTCGAAAATCTTAAATACCATCACCACTACCATCACAAATTACCTGGCACCCCGTCTGATCCAGATTTCTTTACCGGATCATCCGGCCTTTTGTGGTATTTAAAATTCATGCGCTATTATATAACTTTGAAACAGCTATGCTTAATGAGCCTTACTTTTACGATAGGGGTGAACCTGCTTGTAATACCCCCTGAGAGGCTCTTAACATTCTGGGCTCTTCCCTCGCTCCTCAGCTCTATTCAGCTCTTCTATTTTGGGACGTATTGCCCTCATCGTCCCGACGCGAATCGTCCATTTACAGATCGCCACCGAGCCCGGTCCTCACCTTCACGGGGAATGCTTTACTCTCTGTTAACCTGTTATAACTTTGGAACCTACCATCTTCACCACCACCACCACCCGGAAATCCCGTGGTGGAGTCTTCCAGACGCCCCCTCTCCGACTTCTCACCCACTTGAATAAAGATCACCATGTGCTACCATGGCCTTGGGGTAAATTCTCGTATTTTAAACGAAGGTTCTGTATGGAAAAAGCATTGGATATGCTCGACTCAATTAAACGGGAGATTATTACAAAGCGCTTTGGAATTGGAATAGATACATCGGAAAACTCCTTTTTTGCTCAGCCTGCTAGCCCTCGGAACCTATGTTCGCGCAGTCAATCTCCACAAGATGGAGAAGAGGGGTCGCTGCATCAGCAAAACTCGGGTCGGGACGCTTTTGCGCACACTTCCGTTTCTCAAACATCAGGTGGAAAAAAGAGCAAGATACCCTCTTACGAGGAACTGGCGCTAGACCTGACCCTAAACGGGAACCCGAAAGAAATACTTAGGTATGCGACCAAACATGAAAATAACCGGTTAATTTTGGATGAACAGGACATTCAAGAACTTGAACAGGAAGCCCTGAGAGAACTTGCTCGCGGCAATCGAATCCGCTATGCCCCTAGAAAATAAAGACTTCCGTACCTTCTCCTCCCCTTCTCTATACGTAGAACTGTTACTTTTACTCGGACTGCTGCTTAGAATAGTAGCTGCCAACGGTGAACTATGGCTTGACGAAGTCTGGAACCTTAAAGCCGTACATAACCTTAAGCACGCATCTGATGTATATCTTGCGCCCAAAGGAATGGATGGGCACTCAAGTCTTTTCAGCTTGATACTTTTCTTCCTACCCGACGACCTCCCTGACCTATCCTACCGACTTCCAAGCGTACTTTTTTCAACTATGACTCTATGGGTCATTTACTTTAACTCTGAGAGTCCAAAGTTTGCGCGACTCCTCAGACTGTTATTTTTTTCAACTTCCTATATTTTCATCTTGTACGGAATTGAAGCCAGGGGATACAGCGGCATGATACTGTGCCTCGCTCTTGCTCATACATCATTCTTACGCCTTGCTATGCAACCCGCGCGAGTACGCAACACTTTTCTTTTTATTCTCTCAAATTGCTTCGGTTTCCTTTTCCACTATTCATTCGTTATCTGGTTTATGGGAACTGGACTGGCATTCGCAGTAGCGGCTACAGTGAATCGGCGCTTACGATCTTTTCAACATTTCTTAGCCCTAAGTATTCCAGCCGGGTTTATTTTATTAGTATACTTGGTAATCGTTCGCCACCTCCCACCTGGAAGCGGACCTCACCCCTCTTATTTTCACACATTCTTAAATATAATGAGCGTAACCATTGGTGGCATCCCGCTCAGTAACGGATGGCCTCCTAGCGTTCTCATCGTTCTACTTTTTTCGTTTTTATTTTTGTGGATAACAAGCAAAGAAGTCACAGAACTCTATAAGGAGGAACCGTTGGTCGCTCTCTACTATCTGAGCACTATTCTAATTGCGCCAGTCCTATGTACCCTTATAATTCAGCCTGGAATTGCAATGCCTCGCTACTACCTTACTTCGGCGTTCGCATTTACCGCCCTATTTTCGTCATACGTATACCGAACAAAGGCAAGAATATCCCCAGCTATCTTCCTGTGCGGCAATTTGCTGCTCGTTATGCACCTCATATGGCGCCATCACGGAAGCTACGAGGCAGTGATCTCGAGAGTTGTCACGTCAGCTCCAGCCTACGAAGAGCCGGTCCTGGTCGTTGTTGATCATGAATTTCGTCATGCTATGATGTTTGAATACTACGGAAACAATCAAATTCAAACAGTAGAGCGGGACGATCTGAAAAAAATTAATTTAATAAGTCCGCCGGAATGGTACCTCGAGCACGAGCTCGACTGGGCAGCGATACCAGCTCGGGAAATCACCCTAGAAACCGAGACATATATCCTGGATACAGTGATCCCCTCTACCCCACTATCCGGCTGGACATTATTTTTATATCGAAGGAAAGATTAATGGTCGAAATTACTTCATCCACTTCGTTGCTCATGATATAAAATGCTCGACGTAGCAAGCTTCAGCCTGCGCTTTTATATCACTGCGCGCCTCGTGTCTAAAGCAATTTCGACCATTTACCTTTGTTCTTACGTCGAACTCAGATCTATAATTCGCCGGAGCTAATTGCCCTTAATGCCACAATTGAGCTTGAAGAATACCTGCAATGGTTTAAAAGTAGCCTCAGCTCCCTACTCTAGCCATTCCGGTAGCCGCGGCGCGAAATAAGTAATGATTAAATCTGCGCCAGCCCGCCTGATAGAAAAAAGAGATTCCAACGCCGACCGCTTCAGGTCAAGCCAGCCCAGCCTGTCGGCGGCCATAAGCATACTATACTCACCACTGACCTGATAGGCGCAGATGGGAACGCTTACTACATCTCTCATTCGTGCAATCACATCAAGATAGGGCCCTGCAGGCTTTACCATCACCATATCCGCACCTTCAGCAATGTCGAGATCCACTTCGACCTTCCATTCCTTGGACCGGCGAAAGTCCATCTGGTACCCCCGCCTATCGCCAAACTGCGGAGCACCTTGCGCCGCGTCCCTAAACGGTCCATACATATGCGATGCATATTTTACGGAGTAACTCAAGATTGGAATATGTTGCAAACCTTCAGAATCAAGCCCATATCGAATCGCCTTTACCATACCATCCATACAGCCGGATGGGGCAATAATATCGGCACCACACTTCGCAAGAAAGACAGCCTGCTCGCTGAGCAATCCATTGGTAGCATCATTCTCGACGGTAATTTTCAGATCATCGCTGAGGACACCACAGTGCCCGTGGTCGGTATATTCGCAGTAGCAAAGATCGGCGACCATCAGAGCGTCCACGCCTTGTTTACGAACCAGTCGTAAAAGCTCGGCAACAGGATTATGTTCGTGCAGCGCTATGGAGCCACAGGCGTCCTTCTGATCCGACGAAATAACACCAAATAATATAAACGAAGAAATCCCCCGCCCAGTCTGCTCTATTACTTCCTGAAGTGCCACATCCGGAGACATCTGAAAGACTCCGGGCATTGAACTTACTTCCGTACGCACTTCCATGCCAGATGTAAGAAACAGAGGCATCACAATTTGGGCCAAACGAAGTTCAACGTCGGCCAACATATCTCTCAGCAGCCCCCCCCGCCGCAGGCGTCGAGGTCTCAGAGGACCACCGACAAATCCTGCTGCTACTGTTCCGTTATTCATAAAAGCAATCCCCGCATAAAAAATTCGTCTCCTGAGTTCTATGTACGAACAAAGGTAATTGGCTGTAGCTGCATAAGACATAAAGGCACCGCGTACTACTACGGCGGGCTTTCTATCCTAAAAAGAGCAGTTGAGTGGGATAAAGTGGCCCCAGCTAATTGAAATTACAAAGAATTTAGTGATTTTGGATCGCAATCAAGTCTCACCGATACGGTGAGACCCAAAATCGCTACATTCGAAGTAAATTCAGCTAGATGGGCCGCTTTAGCCCGCAAAAATGCTTTTTTTAGGTTTATAGCATGAGCAACCAATTGGATGAAGTAGTTCCAGCCATTTACCGCAATTCGTACGTCGAGCTCAGGTTAGAAGCCTGTGAGGCGCCACTGGTGCTACTCAAAAGTAGGGTAGCTGGCTTAACAGCTACTTTCACAACAATCCAAATGTTAATGGGGTATATTCACCGGGCATCCCAACTTCTGACACAGCAACTCACCCCAGGTTGATTTGCTTGCATGGAGGTCCTCGAGTTGTCCGGAAAAAACGACTTGCCCCCCAGCAACTCCGGCCCCTGGGCCCATCTCAACTATATAATCAGATGCCAGAACTACCTGAACTTCATGCTCTACTACTAATACCGTAGCGCCATTGGAAACCAACTCTCGCAACGCCCCCAGCAATTTCGAAACATCTGCCAGATGTAGCCCCACCGTGGGTTCGTCAAAAACAAATAGGGCTCCCTCGACATTCCTTCGACTAAGCTCCAAAACCAACTTTAACCTTTGGCTCTCTCCTCCCGAAAGGGATGGAGCCGGCTGACCAAGGGTAAGGTATCCAAGACCCAGCTCACACACCTTAGAGAGAACGGGTAAAATTTTACGATGATTTACAAAAAATGTCCGTGCCTCGTCGAATGTCATATCGAGTATCTCAACAATCGACCTACCCAGATACTTCACCTCTCCGACATCATCTTGGTACCGAGTGCCCCGACATGTAGAGCACTCAACCCTCGCGTTCGGCAAAAAACTCATTTCAAGTTGGAGCTCCCCCTGCCCTCGACACTCCCTACAACGCCCGTTGCCTGTATTATAACTAAAATGTCCCGCATTCCACCCAAGACTCTTTGCCTGGATTGACTGCGCAAAAATCTGCCGAATGGGGTCCCAAATTCCCAGAAAACTGACCGGCGTAGATCGTGAATTCAATCCTATGGGCTTCTGATCAACGCTGATCACCTTGGTAATCGGCTGGTCTGCCAGCAGCCGTCCAAAAATACTTTCGACGCTCATCTTGCCGTCCTTACCATGCTTACTCTTACCTTCCATAAGTAGCGCTACAATCAGCCCTCGAACAAGCGAGGTCTTCCCTGAACCTGATAAACCTACAACCGTTGTCAAGGCACCTAGTGGTATACTGACAGTAAGGTCAGTAATGTTATTCCGATTCCCCTTACTTACCCTTAAATAATTACCCGACTTTACTCCTCTTCTACGGTATGGTGAAAGATTTTCAAGATTCGCAATCATCTGACTAGTGACTGTTGAGGTGCCGTTTAAAAACCTTTCTGTTGGACCATTATACACTACTTGGCCCCCCTCCTTACCACCGCCCGGACCAATCTCAATAATATGATCACATGCCCGAATACAGTCTGCATCATGTTCAATCATCACAATTGAATTTCCTACTTTACACAAACGATGCAGCTCTTTAAGTACCTTTTCCGTATCGTGCGGGTGAAGGCCAATGCTTGGCTCATCGAAAATGTACATCATTCCTGTTAGCGGAGAGGCAAGAGCCGCTGCCAGACGTAGCCGTTGCAGCTCTCCGCCTGACAAGGTCGGGCCCTCACGGGAGAGCAAGAGATAATCCAGCCCTAAGGACTCTAGCGTCCTTAATCTCGCCGAGGCCCCGTTGGCTAATGTCTCAATTAATTCGTTACGACTGCTCTCAGCTCTCAAGGAATCCAGAAACGCTATCAGATGACTAGGATGCATTCGGCAGAGATCAGCAATCGTGCATCCGTTGATTTTTACATTTCGGGCTATATCGGCCAGCCTCGTACCTTGACACTTTGGACATTCCTTTCCGTTTTTTCCCACGCCCGTCCCAGAACACCCCATACACCGGCCTCGGCGCGAACTGAATGAAAAATCCTCTGGGTCGAGCTTGGGGTATCCGCGATTACATGTCGGACAACTTCGGTGCACACTAAATAACTCGCTAACTTCGCCACTGTTCCTATCGATAACGATCTCACCCTCCCCTAAAGTGATTCCCCAGGTGGCAGCTTCTGTCAAAAGATCCTTATGTAAACGTTGCGGATGGCCTTTAAATACGACATATTCAATAGTATGAGCGCTTCGCTTTTCCAGGTCGTCGATGAATTTTGCCGGAGTTCCAAATACTCCATCGCACCGCACCTCATCAATACCGAGTTCAATCGCTCGAAGAAACACCTCCCGATGGGCTCCCTTCTTTTTTCTTATTATCGGTGCAAGTAATCGAACAATTTTCGCCCCACGAATCTCTGAAAGGCGATCTGAGACCGTCGACGGACTTCCACCACCAACATAGGTATCGGGATGCGCTGTACAAAACTGCTGTCCGATTTTGGCAAACAATAATCTTAGGTAGTGGTTTATCTCAGAGATTGTACCCACAGTGGAAAGTGATGATGGCTGAACCTGATGCTGGCCCACAAATATGGTGGGTTGAAGACTAGAAATCGACTCGATATCGGGGCGACTCAGCGTATTCACAAACTGGCGAGCATAAGGACTAAGACAACTCAAATACTGATGTTGAGACTCCGCATGAATAATGTCCTTCGCAACAGTTGATTTCCCAGAGCCAGAAACCCCTACCAGTCCAATCATTGAGCCCAAAGGAAGATCGACAGACACATCTTTTAAATTATGCTCTTTGGCTCCTTTTATCGAAAGAAACCTCCTCGCTACTAAGCGGTTTCTATCCAGCGGTACACAATCAGCTGCCTTCTTTCGTCGAGTGTCCCTCTGTGTGGGGGTATTAGATCCGAAGTTTACGCCTTGGTTAACCAACATTCGATACTCCTGCATGGCCTGCCCGGTATATCCAAGGACGCGCCTTTCGACATCACGCGGGGGGCCCTGATCGACAATTTTCCCGCCATCACGCCCACCATCAGGCCCCAGGTCAACAAGCCAATCTGCGCTCATCATCAGAGCACAGTGATGTGCTATACAGATGATTGAACAGCCTCGTTCACGAAGCTTATGTAACAACTTAATTAACTTTAATACATCGCGAATCTCAAGCCCCAATGTAGGCTCATCAAAGAGCAACAGGCTCTCTTCGGCTTCACGCCCCTCCAGCACTGAAACCAGTTTGAGTCGCTGGGCCTCGCCACCTGAAAGATCAGCCAAGGAATGCCCCAATGTTAGATGTCCTAATCCAACTTCCTGTAAGTATGAGAGTTTCTGAAAAACAGGCCTAATATCTGCGAGCGCCTCCAGCGCTTCACTTACCGTCGCCTGCAACCAGGCGATAACAGTCCTACCGCGAAAATTAACCTCCAGAATCTGCCGCTTGTACCTATTTCCTCCACACACATCGCACGGGATCGTAACATCGCCAAGAAATTGCATTTCCTCCAATACCGCCCCTGACCCCTTGCACGCTTCACACCTTCCACCAGGAACATTAAAAGAGAAGTGTGCAGGCGTGATATTCCTGGTAACTGCATCCTCAGAGTTTGCAAAAAGGGTTCGCATGGTATCCCACACTTTTGTGTAGGTGGCTATCGTTGCACGTGGACTCTTAACCAATGGGGTTTGATCAACGACAGCGCACTTTTTAATGAACGCCGGAACCACTGTAGATGATAACTCTTTTAGAAAACCCTGGTAAAGGATAGAATGCATCAATGTGCTTTTGCCACTGCCAGAAACCCCAGTTAAACACACCAGGGACCGTAACGGGATCTTTAGTGAAAGATCAACTATGTTGTTCGCCGACGCGCCTATGATATCTATGAAATCACACTGCTCCGAAGACCTCGGCACCTGGATGGCGTCAGACTTTCTATTTCCTTCCTTTTCGTCAATCCACAGCATAGTTCTTTCAGAGTGCGCAGCAGCACTGCCCATGTATACGACCTTCCCACCTTGCTCCCCCGCCTCTGGCCCCAGTTCAATTATTTCATCAGCAGAATGAAGCAAAAAATGATCATGCTCGACCATAAGTACGCTATTGCCCCGCTCCTGCAACCCTCTGATGGACTTAACGAGCTGCTTTGAGTCCTTACGGTGCAGACCAACGGACGGCTCATCAAGAATAAAGTGCGTGGAAACCAGACTTCCCCCTAGCGCATTGGCAAGATTCACCCTTTGTGTTTCACCTCCCGAGAGGGTCCTTGCTGGCCTTTCAAGGGTCAAGTAGGAAAGTCCCAGATCATTTAAATAACGTAAGCGAATTATAATTTCATTAAAAAGCTCGCGAATTGGTCGGGACAACCTCCTGGATTCACTCAGCATATTCCTGTGGCTAATCAACCACGGCAACAACTGATCTACCGTCATCGCCCATAAATCTGGCAACGATAACCCACCACACTTATAAGCAAGTGCATCAGGTTGCAGCCGCTTACCATAACAAACACTACAGGTGACCTGCATTTTATACTTTGAAAGAAGCACCCTGACATGCATCTTATACTTTTTTGATTCAAGCCATTCAAACCAAGACTCTACCCCCCAGAATCCCTTTTCCTTGCCATGCAAGATAATTTGTTTTTGATTATTAGGTAACTGTTTCCATGGTGTCGTAATCGAGATTTTTTTCTTACTGCAGTACGAGAATAGCTGATTCCTTTCCCATTCCGTGCCAGCGGTTGACCAACAAGCGATTGCCCCCTCCTCAATACTCAATGATTGATCTGGAATACACTTTGCATAATCAATTAAAAGTTCAGCACCGAATCCATTACATGCAGGACACGCACCATAGGGATGATTAAAGGTAAATAAAGCTGGCTTTGGTATGGCATACTTCTTAACCACGTCCTTACTTTGAGGCGCCGGGCACTGCGGCACTTCGGTGAATATGTGAACTACATACCCTTTGATTTGCCCTCCTAAACCAATTCCTCTTTTTTTCGGAAACCGCTCTACAATACAGCAACGTTGCTTTCCGAATCTGAAGGATTGAGCAATTGCATCAGACAACTCCTGGCGATCTGCAGTGCCTCGAACCCTGGAAATCACTAAAATAAAACTCTCACTGGGGATTTTTTTTCGAGTAAGCAAGTCATCGGCGTTGATTAAAATCTCCGACTCAATTTCAAAATAACGCTCTATCCCTAAAATTTGCAACCGTTCAATGGTTGCCTTCCACTGCTTGTCAAAAAAAACCGGAGCACCAACAATGAGTTCAGATCGATTCTTGAGCAAGAAATTTTTCTGCACATGCTCAGCCAATAATCCTGGCTGCCAATGTTCGAGCGAAACGCCGCAAATACCGCAGGTCGGATCAGAAATATTAGCCCACAATACCTTTAAAAGATCGTTCAGGTGGGTCAGAGTTCCCACCGTACTTCGCGAACTACGGACCCTTGTTTTTTGCTGAATCGCCAATGTGGGACGCAAGTGCTCTATTGAACTAACCTTTGCAGGACTGAAACGCTCAAAAAATTGTCGAACGTAGGGCGAAAACGTCTCCAAATAGCGCCGTTGACCCTCGGCATAAATTGTTTCAAACGCTAGACTGGATTTTCCGGAACCGGAAACCCCGGTCAAACCAACTATAAGATCATGAGGGATATCGATGTCTAACATCTTTAGATTGTGCTCGGCGCACCCTCTGAGAACCAGAGAGTCTTGCCTAAAATCCTGCACTTTAGTATCGACCACTTCGGACCGATAAGATGAACTAGTGTATTTATTTCGAATCATTGAATTTAGTTGAGAATTTAACCTATTCTATCTGGCCTCAGAGTTCGTGATAACCCCGGGCCGGGAGCGCCTATTCCGTCATAGCATAATTTCTCAGGATCATGAATAAAAACTGCGTTACTTCTAACTATCGTCTCGGCTCAATGGCGACCGGAATCAGCCTGCTTGGGCTCTTAATTTCTCTTACCCCCGTGGGCCAGGCTGAACATTCATGTCAGCTTCCAGCACCGCTAATGGAGAGCACGCAAAATTTACGGCACCTAAAAAGCAAAAAGAAGGTTGATTGTGTCAATCAAAGCCAGGACGAAGTAAAAGGTTTTATACTTAAATCATTTAATGAACAGATGTCGGATACTGACATGGAAAAGGAGGTTTTTTTGAATACCATGCTTGGCATGATTCCAACCGACTATAATTATAGGGAAGAGCTTATTAATCTCTATACGAGCCAAATTGGTGGGTACTATGATCCAAAGGCCGAGAGATATGTCATGCCCACGTGGGTACCGGAGATTCTTCAAGCCCCCACGGCAATACACGAGCTTACGCATGCCCTTCAGGACCAGCACTACAACCTCGACACATTTAACGATCCGAAGAAGTTTACTATTGACCAGGTCCTATCCCGAGCTGCGCTGGTAGAGGGTGATGCCATGGCAGTGATGGTCGATTATCAACGAGAGGAATTGGGACAGGCTTCGATTCAATCCGAGGCATCAGTAGACTCAATGGTGCTGCAACAGAGCCTCTCCCTAATGCTGATCCCCCAATTCCGCGCTGCTCCCTATTCAATTGGTTATTCGATGCTGTTTCCGTATACCTCGGGTCTTCGTTTCGTTCACGCGCTGCTTAAGAAGGATGGTTGGAAAGCAATCGATCGAGCCTTCACGGATCCGCCTAAATCAACCGAAGAAGTACTGCATCCCGAAAAATTTAATGCAGGTCGAAGTGACTTCCGGGAAATTACCGATCAGGAGGCACTTGACCTTACGAAGAACTCTCAGGCCACTGTCGAACTAGGCACAACATTAGGCGAATTTACACTGGGGCTGATGCTCGGCACACAGATTCCAAGGGATACAGCAACCAGCGCAGCCGCGGGCTGGGCTGGAGACCGAACACTCATTATTAACAACGGACCGATCAGGGGAGTATTGGTATACGCAGAGTGGGATTCACCGAAGGAGGCAAAAGAATTTTACGATGCTGCCGAGAAATTCGCAGAGGTGTTACGGAAAAAAAACCAAAGCAAAATATCCATTAGGATGATTTCAAAAAGTGCAACAGCGATTCTGGTGGACCCAGCGCCCAAGGGCTAAGGTGACTGTGAGATTAGGGGCTAATTAGGATCGCTCGTAACACCGACCTGCCATACCACCTCCTTTTTCCGGCAAAATATCAGCCTTTTCACCACCTGGAACAGTTCTTGCACGAATTACGTAGGCGGTTTATCTGCTTTGCACACAATGCCGCCACTGCGCAAACCGCAGATTGAAGACGCAAAGGAACGAGGTGAAAAACATGATAAAACAGGTCTTACAAAAAGATGCTACTCCGGCTAACTCTCCGGCTCCCGCACAACAGAACACTGATACGATATCCCAAAGCGACTCAGACTTCTCCACTGAATTAAAAGGCATGCTTACCTCCTACGACGGCAACAACGTTAGTGAGGAAGCACTCTTTTCCGCACTGGTCGGAAAACAATTGAAGGAAATGAAGGGTGACGAAGCCTTTGGTAAGTATTCGTCCATTGTTACCGCTAGTTCTGGTCCTGGTTATTCATTTGAGGAACAAAGTGTGCAAGCGCTGATCACACTTACCGACAGCGGTGGCATAAGTGAGGAAGAGGCATCGAAAATTTACTCGAACGCTTTTAGTGCCGCACAGCTAGACGGCGACACCGAACACCTGTTTGATCATATTGGAGGTGGCGCGGACCAGACCAAAGCAACCGAAACAATAGCGACGGGAATAAGTAAGGCCGAAGCGGCAATGACGCTGATCGAGGCCGGAACCCTTACCGCACCACCGATTTCAATTACCGATGCAGCCGCCCGAGCCAGGGCAGCATTCTCACTTACCGGAGGCCAATCCGCGCCAGCCCGAGCAATCTCATCAGCAAGTGACCAATCTGGTGGAAGCGGTCCGTTCCTTTATAAGCCCATGTCGGACTCTGACGGCAAATTAGTCGTTCTTTCTCCCTCAAACATTGCCGATCAGGTTGAATCAGCAAGAATAACAAAAGACGGCCAGGTTCTTGACGAAGGGCGCTGGGGCGGAATTGGCAATGGTAGCCGCGCTCATTTCAGGTTCTCAAAGCCAGGAAGCTCATACCCGAACAACCTGACCGTTGAGTTTGTTCTAAAAGATGGATCTCTAAAATCCTTTGAGATTGCCAACAGTGCCGAGAGAACCGAACAGTAGTTCTGACCTCAATGTCCCCCGATGGGGGTTCATTTTTAGTAACTACTCAGGTACCCCCAACATAAATGCGCCCCAAAAGCGAGCTAACCATCTGTAACTGCCAGGGATTTTTTCAAGGTCGAGGAAAGTGATTGTTTTGTGAATGAGGCGTG
>JBIIDM010000101.1:0-12531 GCA_044238365.1 Bdellovibrionota bacterium
GGCGTGGAGTACCACGCCTCATTCACAAAACAATCACTTTCCTCGACCTTGAAAAAATCCCTGGCAGTTACAGATGGTTAGCTCGCTTTTGGGGCGCATTTATGTTGGGGGTACCTGAGTAGTTACCCTAAAGCAGCATTACCTACGGATCTACCCCTCCATCAGATAATCAAAAACGCGTCCGCTTACTATCGTGCACCCAGTAACCACCGCTCCGCCCACAAGGGTAACAGCCAGGACCGACGCTGATGCAGGAGCCAGCGCGGTTACCCCTGCGGTTGCCAGTATACCGGTTGCCATTTGCCCAGCT
This sequence comes from Bdellovibrionota bacterium, assembly GCA_044238365.1. Lineage (GTDB taxonomy): Bacteria > Bdellovibrionota_C > UBA2361 > UBA2361 > JBIIDM01 > JBIIDM01. The sequence continues at coordinate 311 of JBIIDM010000101.1, forward strand.
GATTTTCCGACGGCTTTGATCGTCCTGCTGTAGGAGTTGTCTCCCGACATCCGATCCTGGGCACTCGCCTGCGCTATCGATACTATTCCGGTTGTAGCATTAAGGGCAGTGGTCCCTTTACGAATTATTTTAGAGAGCCAACTACCCTGTGGCCCAGTGCCGCCTGTTCTTAGGGCATCATCCACTTTAATACCATTTCCCAGGAAGGCACTTGCGTCAGTTAAATGGTCGATGTCTTTTAGTGTTTTGGAGGCTGCCAGGCCAAGGTTGCCGAACTCTCCTAGAATCGTCTCGGCGCGTGTATTCAGGGCCCTTCCAAAATGAAGGACGCCATCCAAGGTGCCTGTTTTTGGTGTGTTAGCAGCGTCGTGGCTACGATGCATTGGTAAAGCGTGGGGTGAGGCAGGTAAGGGTTGTTTTGTCGGGGGCTTGATACGTATGGGGTCCATTCTTATTCTCCGGTTAAATCTAAAAGTCTCTATTAAAAATACTGTCCCGGTCTCAGAAAAGGTTACCTATTTTTATTTCGAATGAAATAGTCGTTGACGTCCTACCGTTCACTGAAGTATAGTGAAAATGTAATCCATCAAGACCGGCTAAGGGATAGGCCCGATGACGCCGGGGCAACCAGTCAGCACGTGAGTGTTGAAAAAGGTGCCAACTCCTACGGGGACTCTATGTCTGCCGGAAGATGGATCGCAAACGGCAAATTTTACAGCAGCCGGGTGCGATACTTTTATCCGGTTTGGCCTCTGGTTTTAATCTCCGAGAAATTGATGGTGCGTCTATCAATACGGAGAATTTGAGATCATGAGTGTTAACGAGCTTCCTGAACAAAATACCAAAAAAGTTATAGTAACTGCTGACCTTTACGGATCATCAGCCGTTCGGCCGCTGCGACTGATTGGCGTTCCGCCGCCTGGTACGTCCCAGTTGGGCCAGTCAACTCGTTCAGTGCATGAGGGGTCCCAACGCTATTATGATAGGCGTTCGTTGACACTCCCCGCATTTAATACAGCCACCTACGTATTTAACGATACCGCCGATCTTTGTGCTCATAAGGAAGAAGAAATTTCAAGCGAAGATCATGCGTATGACTACGGACGTTATGGAAATCCATCGGTAGACGTGTGTGAGCGACGATTAGCTCGATTGGATTCCGGGGAAGATGCTGTTCTTTTTACGTCCGGAATGGGTGCAGTGAGCGCCGCGCTTTTGGGCCTTTTACGGGCGGGAGATCACATCGTGATTGGTGCGGAGTGTTACAGAAAGACCCGTGTACTGTGTAATGACCTTCTGCGACGGTTCGGTGTAAGTGTGAGTGTGGTGACAATGGGCGACTATGAGGCTCTGGAGAATGCTATCCGACCCCAGACCAAGCTGCTTTTCTACGAGTCACCAACAAATCCCTATTTGCGAGTAGTTGACCTTGAGCGATTGGTTGAAATCGCCAGGCACCGAGACATATTGACCGTCATCGATTCTACATTTGCAACCCCAATCAACCAGCGACCACTAGAGTTTGGTGTGGACTTGGTAATTCATTCGGCGACGAAATATCTGAGCGGGAACAATGATGTTATGGCCGGTGTTGTGCTGGGCAAAAAGAAATACACGAATATTATAAGGGACTACCGCGGTACCGTTGGTGGAATACCGTGCGCTACGGTGGCTGTTAAGCTAGAGCAGAGCCTAAAGACATTAGCTATTCGAGTTGAAAGGCAAAATCAAAATACGCTCAAGATTGCAAAGTATCTTGAAGAAAATCCTTTTGTGGAACGAGTATGGTATCCGGGCTTAGAAAGTCATCCTGACTACTTAATAGCAGCCCAACAGATGGCTGGCTTTGGCGGTGTGGTTAGCTTTGAGGTGCGGGGTGGTTTAGACGAGGCGGCGCGGCTTATTGATTGTGTAAAGATTCCTAAAATTGCTGCTTCTCTTGGGGGAGTGGAGTCTTTGATTGAACAACCGGCAATTATTTCATTCTATCGATTAACGACAGAAGAAAGGCTCGCTATTGGTATAAAAGACAATTTAGTCCGTTTTGCCGTTGGCATCGAGGACGTAGAGGATATTTTGAGCGACCTTGAGCAGGCTTTTGACCAAGCTTTTTCTGACGGCAGACAGGGGCAAGCGGATATCTTAGTGAGCGTTGCCTGATTCTATCCTATAACAATAAAAATTTATCGAGATTTATATATCATGAGCACTCCACGACCTGTAACTACTGCTGTTCGATCCGGAATTGATACTGATACTGCCTTTGGTGCGGTTGTTCCGCCAATCGCCATCTCTTCAAATTTTAGCTTCGCCGGATTTGGCGAGAAGCGTAAATATGATTATACACGTAGCGGGAATCCTACTCGCGATCTGCTTGGCGATGCGCTTGCTGAGCTCGAAGGTGGATTTGGGGGCGTGATAACCTCGACAGGTATGGGGGCAATAAACCTGGTACTGTCGCTGCTAGAACCTGAAGATACTATCGTGGTTCCCCATGACTGTTACGGAGGTAGCTGGAGACTATTTAATGCGCTTGCCAAGAAGCGGGTATTTAAATTACGTACGGTGGACCTTACTGATATGAACGCAATCGAAGAGGCGCTTGCGTGCCGACCCCGCATGGTCTGGATTGAGACTCCTTCCAATCCACTTCTCCGCATCTCGGATATTCGAGCGATCAGCGAGGCAGCGCATAAGGTGGGCGCATTGGTTGCCGTAGATAATACCTTTTTGTCTCCGCTGCTGCAGAACCCCATCGCGCTTGGTGCAGACATTGTTGTACATTCAACCACTAAGTACATAAATGGTCATAGTGATGTAGTTGGCGGCGCGGTAATCGGTAAGACTAAGGAGCTTCACGATACCGTAAGCTGGTGGGCAAACGCACTTGGTCTGACTGGAAGTCCGTTTGACAGTTTTCTTACGTTGCGGGGCTTGCGCACCCTTGATGCCCGACTTCGTATACATCAGGAGAATACCACGGCGATTGTTGCGCAGCTGCAGGCTCATCCCGCTGTTCGGCGGGTATACTATCCGGGATTATTATCCCATCCTGGTCATATTTTAGCCGCTCGACAACAGCACGGATTTGGTGCAATGCTGAGCTTTGAGCTGATCGGAGATGCAGACGGAGCAGAATTGTTTATTGAAGGATTGAAGTATTTTACGCTCGCTGAATCACTAGGCGGGGTCGAAAGCCTGATTGCTCATCCCGCCACGATGACCCATGCTGCAATGGCTCCCGAGGCTCGAAAGGTCGCGGGTATCAGTGATGGCCTGCTGCGTATATCGGTCGGAATTGAAGGGCAACGCGACCTTCAGAGCGATATTGATGCAGCGTTAGACCGTGTCTTCGCTGTTTTTGGAAAGCGGGCGTTAAGGGGTAGTCAGGTGGTAAGGCACCAGGAGGATGGATTGGGTAGTTGGGTCGCCTAACCTTGATTGTCCAGGTGTCGCGGCTCCGGCTAAGCTAGCCCAGAGTTCGGAAATATTCTAGCCCGGATTATTCACGAAACGCGCCACTAGAGTGGCTAAAGATTCGGTGCCTTAGCCACTCTGGTGGTGCAGGCTCGTGAATAATCCGGGCTAGACTGCCACCTGAATCAATGCCTTTTAACCTGAGTTCGACGTAAGAACTGCGGTAAGTGGCTGAAATTGCTTTAGACACAAGGCGTGCAGTGATATAAAAGCGCAGGCGCTGAAGCTTGCTACGTCGAGCATTTTATATCATGAGCAACGAAGTGGATGAAGTAATTTCAGCCATTTACCGTAGTTCTTACGTCGAACTCAGGTCATTAGGGTAGAAGTTTTATGGTTAGGGCTCTGGGCGTCCCTCCAGTCTGAATAATCCGGGTTAAGCGACCAGAAAAAAAGAGTACTTCCACTCCAAATAATTAGCTCTATTCGCTCGGCTTGTTCGACGTTGCTCCACCCGCGAATGTTGCAGAGATGCCGCAGATAGCGCCCATATTGGCTATAATAACCCCGTTCCAAGATACAACCAGCGACGTTCTCGCATGCCGCTTCGTGCCCCTGCTTCTACCCGTGCCCAGGTCTGTGCGTGAAATTCAAGGACTATTGCCCCGGAGGCATCAGCGGCATTCGCTGGTGGATTTGGATCAGAGGCTGACTGTGCGGCCTGTTGAAGTGATTCATCAAAGGGTGCGCTTCCAGATACTTGAGAGGTTTCTATCTTAAGGATTTTTCCATCTTTAGACATTGAGACAAGTACGATTGCTTCTCGTTGAATGGCATTAATCGACTGCATGGGAAGTGTCGTCCATCCGGTTCGTCGTAATGCGGCAAAGACCCTCAGGGCAACTCTTTGGATAAAGACAGCATATTTGTGCGCTTTTGCATTTAGCATGGTGAGATCGCCATCAGGGAGATCCGGGAGGAAGTTACTGACACCAGTAGACGGATCAAGAAAGCGGGCGCCGGTGCCAGCACTTCGACTGAACGGTGTCGACGACGAGTTGGCTTCCTGCTGCACTGTTTTAGAAGGTTTTGGTGCGGGCGTTTTCAGCCGCTCCCTGGCGAATGTTGTTGTGTCAAAGCTTAAATCACCCAGGTCAAGTTTGGGGCGGATATTTGCCTGGTGAGCCTTAGGATGTGGTCGTGTTGTTTTAGGCTTTGGTTGCTGGTCTTGAGTCGTTTTTTTAACAGGTTGCTGTTTGGTGTTTTGGGGCGATAAGGCTTTGGGTGCTGGTGGGCTACTTTTCGCTGGCTCGGCATTCTTAGGTTGAGGGTTTTGTTGTCGCTGGTGTGTTTCCGAGACTCCTCGTTTTACGGTCTCTCGAGCTACTGCCTGATCCTTCGAGGCGTAGTGTTCAGTAGTATGCGGTAGTTCGAGTATATCTGACGGCGTATCGGGAACTATGGTTTTCTTTTTAAGTCGTGGAGAGTTCGCTGGAACCAGCTCAATCTGAGTCACCTTCATTGCAGGAAGGGGAGCGGTGCGATGGGATAGTAGCAGCATTCCTAAAATTATGTGCACTAGTATGGATAGCGCGACGGAGAGTCTTAGGGTTCTAGCCGACATGATGCGCACATTCCGGAGACCTCAATAACATCACTTGTAAGCGTGAACTGCGCATCTTGGAGAAATTTTTTTAAGCTGTTGATCAGGTCCGTGGGGGGTCTGGTAATTAACGTAGCATTGCACCGTTCGCATTTCATTACAATGTGGTAATGTTCGCTCTCGTGAGCAGTATGGCCTGAGCTGGTCGCCTGCGTCGCGGCTAGAGAGCATTTGAAATATTCGTTCTGTCTGGTCTGGTGAACGATGCCGAGCGACTCAAAGGCCTGTAGCATGCGATAGACGGTTACCTTATCGATCGAGATCTTATCGGGCGTACAGTCGTTCTTGGGTCTGGAGGTAGAATCGACGGATACGTCTGGATTGGCGTCATTCAATTGCGACGGGTCGGAATTGACTGCTGGGCGGTCAATATGATGATGCGTACTTACCAGGTCGAAAAGATCGGTGGGGGTCTTTGGTTGATCGAGGCTTGAAAGCACCTCCAGCAGGACCTCCCGGGGTTTAGTAATCCTATGGCCTGTTGCGCGAAGCAATGTTATAGCGGCTTCATAAAATCCGTGCGCATCAGTTGCGCATACAAAGCAAGGGGGCTTTTGCTGCATAAATAAACGGTGTTGTGTTAATCTGCGTTGTTTTAGTCTGACTTGGAAAACAATAAGGTCGGAGATTCTGAGTAATGCCATCGTATTCTTTACAACCAGTAATGCAAGGGCTTTTTATACTTTGTTTGCTGGTCTTGACGGTATGCGGGCTCGTTGATTGTCTGGGTTATTTTGACCGTGGATTCTTAATGGCACAAGGAATCCTGCTGGGCCTTGGTGGGCTAGCCTGTCGCACAATAAAGGGCGCTCCACGGGTCCGAGAGTACGTTGGTATACTGGCGGCTATCGAGTGGCTCCTGAGTTACGGTCATTGTGGACTTGCGTTGGGGGCCTACGGGCTTATTACTATCTGGTTACTCTTTAACAGGACACTTCCATTTCCGCGACTTTCACAAATGCTGCTCTTTTGTTTCTTGGTTGGGCTGATGTGTATTAGCCGGACCCCGTGGGTGAATTATCAGCAGATTCTCTTTGCTATGATCGTAGGGGCGGGGTTGCTGGTTAAGGAGGGTTCGATCAGTCGCCAGGGGCAGCTCTGGCGCCAGCTTATTGCCAGCTCCGTTGCGGTACTGGCCCTCTGTATTCTAGGCGCCGAATATCGTTATTACTACCATGGCGAGTCCCACGTGGGCATAGTACATCCTCATTATATTGGGTCGGTACTGCTATTTTCACTGATGGGCTTTTGGAGTTCTTGGGGTTTTGTTTGCAATTCAGGGAAGAAGGTAGTCAATGTCTTTTCGCTAGTGGTTTCAACGCTCCTGGTATATCTCGTGGTGCGCGGGTTTGGTGCAGCCTGGTGGAAATATCTTGCTGCATGGTGGGGTGGAAGGCAGGATTTGGATGGTGCAGCCCGCGAACTGGCAGTGCCAAGTGGGTGGCTTGTACAGGGAGTCCCGTATGCCGGGGTTTTTATCTTTATTATGATTAGTTATACCCTGATCTTTCCTGGAGGTGTTTTCCAAGGAGGGACATTGCGTTATGGCGCTGGCGTACGTCTAATGCCACTATGGTGGTCATGTTTGGCGATTGGGGGACTAACACCAGCAAGCACGTTGTTAGTTTCAGCAGAAAACGAGGATAAGGGACAAGCGCGACCATGGATGGTCCCGCTTGTCATTGTGGTAGTTTCCCTTGGCTTTATTCGACTATGGGAGAACCGGGCCTACTACTTTCAAACTGAACGCAGGGGTGCATCGGTAACAACGCTGACGCCTGTTGTAAAAACACTGCTTTTGGCAGAGGATATTTTTTTCTGTGAGCATTCCGGTGTTGATTTCGCTCGTTTAAAGTGGGTGGTGCGGGATATTCTGCGAACTGGCTCATTTACTCGTGGTGCCAGTACCATAACCATGCAGCTAGTAAAGGTACGCCACCTATCGTACGAAAAGTCGATCGTCCGTAAGCTTCAACAATTGATGTTGGCTCTTTGGTACGAGGCGCGTTTTGATAAGAACAAGATCGTAAACATGTATCTTAATGAAGTGAGTTTTGGCCCATACATTACTGGTATTGAGCAGGCTTCGCAGCACTATTTTCAGAAGGACAGTAGTAGTCTTGATTTACGAGAAATCGAATATCTAGTAGCGACCATTGAAGATCCCGTCCATTTTACTCCTCAGCAACTTCCGAATGTGCCAAAAGATGTGGTCGGTCGGCTCAAACATATTCGTGGCATACGGGCGGAGTTTGCTCCGTATTTCAGCAAAGCGTGTGATCAGTTATGATGAACGTTCGTGTCGCCAGGGTTGCTTCTTTCGTTGTATTATTGCAGTGGGTGTATACCTCGGGAGTGTTGTTGCTAGCACTCATGATGGTGATGAACAGACTCTGGTGGATCGCTCGCCAGTCCTATCCCATCGCTACCGATTCATTTTTCTACCTCGAAGAATTTCGCGCCTTTCAGGCAGGTGCCCCCGGTTACTATACTTCTTTTTCCCCATTTTTTTTAGCATGGGGGCTCCTGGGCAGAGTTGGATCTCTCCCTCCTGAGCTACTGTACGATGTGATAATCGTAGCATCTCTGCTTCTCCTTTCCTACGCGCTGGCTAAAGGTGCTATCGACCGAGGGTGGGCTTTTCAGGAAGCCACGCTCCTTGGCTCGGTTCCTTGGGCATCCGACCTGTTATTTTATCGGCATTATGCGTTCCCGCAGCAGGCCTTTGCTATTGCTTTAGTATTGTGTGCTGTCCTTCCCCAACACGGTAACAAGCGTCGCATGGCCTTACTGGCAGGGTGCGGGGCGATAAGTCACCTGAGTGCCGCTGCGATTGTGGGCGTACAGGTCACTCTGATTCGGGGTACGTTCCAAAAGATACTCCTAACAGGGCTGGTGGGGGTTGTTGGGGCGTATTTTCTCTCGACAGAACGGCTTATTTTTGACTTTACGCTCTCAAATGGCATGGCTCCATCGTTGGTGCAGGCCTGCACTTTCGCCCAATGCTCAACCCGGGAATGGTTTGAGGTAGTTTGGTTTGGTCTGCTATTGGGGTTGGCAGCAGTGCACGGTTTTAGGTCGACTGGCGTGTGGCTTTTAGTAGTCGGTATACTTTTACTCCCGATCTGGAGCCATGAGGGCCACATGCTCTACCGCCTAGGAATGACGGCACTCTGGGTAATTCTGGCGCTTTGCGTGCAGGCTCGCCTTGCGCGATCCGTTGCCGTGATTCTCCTGGCTTTATTTTTTTGTGGACGGGTCGTGTTGGTCGGAAAAACCTATACCGAAAAAGGTCTTCCCTATCGGTTACTCGAGTCCCGGGGGGTTGATTTGCAACGTTGGATGCCGAACCCCGGCAGAATCTATGCGCAACACGGCGAAGATTTTCGATTGCGCTATGCCTGGAACGGCAAGGGGGAGCACACCGGGGCCGTTGTGGTAACCAGTGGAAAAATCAGGGGTTGTCGTCCGCTTGGATCCGGAGATCAGGGAGGTTGTGTCTCATTAGGGGAGGGGTGGTACCTGGTTCGACGGGATGATTGAGTGAGAGGTTTGATCAAAAAAAGCCCGGAACGATGATAGAGTTGTTTAGGAGTGACCCATATCACTTGTGTAAGTATATTATTGGATACCATTTAACTGAATTTTAGTGAGTACAATGGGCAGCGTAATCAATTCAACACAACCATTGACGAAACCCACTGAGCAAAAAAATAACTCAGTCGGAGCATCATCAGAGGTCGCTTCCATGAATAGATTGGTGCCACCAACTACTCCTTCTATAAATACAACGGATGGTGTTACCTTGGAGGAACTCAACAAGAGTCGTCCAGTTAACCAAATGAGCATGGATAAATATCGTACGCTTAGCCAAAAGCAAAGGTGACGCAGGAGTCGGCCACGGCTTTGGTGGCCCAAGAAAAGAGCCCAACGGAAGCATCTAAGACGACGTTTGACCCCCTTAACACTGACGATATTGTTAAAAGATTAAAGGCCGGTGAGGTGTTGCCAATTAGTTCAGCTGAAGATTTGAAGGTAGTATTAAATGGCTTGAAGAGTACTGGGCAGACGGATTGGTATGCGTATGTGCAAAAGCAGGCAGAGGCAAGATTTGGTAAGCAGGGTAGGTGAGGGGGTGATTGTGTATATAGGGATATTTGAAATTGAGAGGGGAGGAGATTAGGAAATTGAAGGCTATCCCAAGCAGGAACAAAACAGTAAGTGAGCTCGGCTTGGGGTAACAGTGAAAGGAGAATCTATGCGTATGCCGATACTAAGTCCAGCGACGTTGCGTGTTTCTAAGGTTTGATTTACGACGCACTTTTGATTGATCGCGTTAATGAGTTTAGCCTCAATCGTGCTTTTTCGCAATACCCTAAATATCTGCAACCAGGGAGTAAGTGCAATCTTCTTGGAGTTGCCATCCCATATCGTATTCTCCGTCTAGTACCGCAACGATGTTGGCCAAGACTGTTGTGGAATTGTATCCTCTCAAAAATATTTTGCAAGATTATGTCAACCATTCCCCCCACACTTTCCCGCCATACCATCCAGGCTCCTGCGAAACTCAATCTTTGCTTGAAATTTGTTGGTCGCCGTTCGGACGGCTACCACCTGCTCTCAATGTGGAACGTTCTAACCACTCTTTACGACGAGTTAACTATCGATATTTTCGACGGGAACACCCCGACCGTGACGGTTGAAGTTGTCGGCGCGCCCGAACTATCCGCTGCGCCAAATATCGTAGAAAAGGCCGCCGTCGCCTGGTTGCACGCCAATAACAAAAGCTGGTGTGTGCACTGCCGCCTACAGAAAAATATTCCAATCGGCGCTGGAATGGGCGGCGGAAGCAGTAATGCCGCTGCGATGTTGTTGACCCTGGAACGATTGGGCGGCCCGTCGAAACCCGGAGAACTTGCGCGAATTGCCCTTTCACTCGGCGCTGATGTGCCCTACTTTCTGCATGGTGGGGCCGCCTGGGTTGGTGGCATTGGTGAGGAAATTTTTCCGATTGAGGTCGCCGGGCTTGGTGGGCGCCCGTGTGTTGTTGTCATGCCGAGTGTTACCCTGTCGACGAAAGTAATGTACGACGCAGTACGGCAAAAATTTCCCAAATTGCCGAATGATATTGAATGCTCGCCAGTGCTGCCACCTGCAACATTCCGCCAGATGCAGGTGTTGTTGGAGAACGACTTTGAGGCGGTGGCCACGAGCATTTCTCCTGAAGTTGCGGAGGTACTGACGGTATTGCGGTCAGAGACGTCGGTGTCTGCGCATATGACCGGGTCCGGTGCTGCTTTGTTTGTGCTGTCACGGGAGGATCGCACTCCGGAAGAACTTGATAACAAGGTTTCGGAAATGTTGAGCCAAGGTGGTGTAGCTGACGTTACGAAGCGTTTTCAGGTTCATTTGGTGGAGTAAATGAAGGCTCTTTAGAAAGCGTGGGTTTTTATGTCCTTGAAGTGGTGGTGTCGATACGGCTATTTAACTTTGCACGCTATCAAGGGTTTACTTGTCAGTCAAACTGACATTAGGAACCTGAGTTCAACGTAGGAACTGCGGCAAATGGCTGAAATTACTTCATCCACTTCGTTGCTCATGATATAAAATGCTCGACGTAGCAAGCTTTAGCGCCTGCGCTTTTATATCACTGCACGCCTTGTGTCTAAAGCAATTTCAACCATTTACCTTTGTTCTTACGTCGAACTCAGGTTAGGATGATAGCGATCATTGCAGAATCGTGCAGGTGGGTTTCCTAATTGAATTGATTTAAATATTTTCCAGGAATACAGAATGGGTAAGACGGCGAATGATGTAGTCATTGTAGGCATGGGGAGAACTCCGATCGGTAAATTTCTGGGAGCTCTGTCTGGATTGACGGCACCTGACCTTATGGCGCAGGTTATAGAGGGCATTGTCGAAAAAGTCCGATTGGATCGTTCGGTCATTGAGGAGGTAGTTATTGGAAATGTTGTCGGTGCTGGAGTAGGGCAGGCACCTGCCCGGCAGGCTGCACTGAAAGGGGGGCTTCTAGTTACGGTACCTGCAACTACTATAAATAAGGTGTGCGGCTCAGGCTTAAAGGCCGCCATGTTGGGAGCGTCGCTTATCAAGGCTGGCGACCGCCGCGTAGTTTTGGCAGGTGGTATGGAGTCGATGTCCAGAGCACCTCATTATCTTACAACGCTCCGTCAGGGGGTAAAATACGGCGAACAGTCACTTCTTGATGGGCTGATTCACGACGGGCTGTGGGATCCTTACCATAATGAACATATGGGGTCTTTCGCTGATTATACCGGAGAAAAAGCGAAGATCCGCCGTGAGGAACAGGATGCTTTTGCCTTAGAGTCTCACAGTAAGGCAACAAAATTTCAAGGCGAGCATGCAAAGACAATTATTCCGGTAAAGCGTACACAAAAGGATGGTTCTTCAGTGGCATTTGCCACCGATGAAATTCCAAGAGCCGATGCAACGTTAGAGGGCTTGACCCGGTTGAAAACTGCCTTCGGTAAAGCTGGTACCGTAACGGCAGGGAATGCTTCACCGCTGAGTGATGGTGCAGCTGGCGTTGTTCTAATGCAACGTCAACGGGCTGAAGAGTTAGGCGTGAGGCCAATTGCGGCAGTTCGAGGGTATGCCACCAGTGGTGTGGATCCTAAGGAGATCTTCTTTGCGCCGGCGTTGGCCATCAAGATGGTGATGGAGCAGTTACGGTTAACCGATAGTAATCAGTTCGATGCTGTCGAGATTAATGAGGCCTTTGCTGTTCAGGTACTTGCCAACCAAAGGGATCTTAAATTGGCGGATGAGAAACTGAATCAGCACGGTGGTGCGGTCGCTCTGGGACATCCGATTGGCGCTAGCGGGGCACGGGTACTTGTAACGTTGCTGAATGTGCTCCAGTCTACGGGCGGGTCTCTTGGCGTAGCCGCTCTGTGCCTCGGTGGTGGTAACGCGGTGGCGATGGCTGTGGAGCTCGAATAGAACGGTAGCGCTAGCCCGAATTATTTATTGAGACGGCTAAAACTTATAACCTGAGTTCGACGTAAGAACTGCGGTAAATGGTTGAAATTACTTCATCCACTTCGTTGCTCATGATATAAAATGCTCGATGCGCTTTTATATCACTGCACGCCTTGTG
>JBIIDM010000102.1:0-12428 GCA_044238365.1 Bdellovibrionota bacterium
GTAGTTTTTTTAATGTCAGTTCAGCCTATGAAAGCTACAACACACTGAATTCACAGGGTGAATTCGCGATCAGCGAAGAGGGACGAAGTCCCTGGGCCCGAGCGCCGAGCGGGAATAGCTATATGATGACGCCCTATATCGCAGCGCTTATTTCGGGCGAAATTACTCGTGCGGAAACATCAAGCCTACATCTGTGGCCAAGGCAAACTTGGAATTATGGTCTATATTAGTGCGGAAGAATGAAGGGCAATAAACGTTTCATAGCCACCCCGCTACGAGGAGACCTGAAGAATCTAGGCTACCCAAAATCCGTTTATCATTCAAGCTCCGCCATTGTTCCCTCGCCGCATACCTCTTGACGAAAAGATCAGCCAACCTGGTGCCCGCGCCCGGGGGCCTAGCGTCGACGCGCCATAGGCAACTCGATCAGAAACTTCGCGCCACGAGGCAAATTCGGCAAGGCTCGAATCGTTCCTCGATGCTCCGCAATCACAGAACTTACGATGGCCAAACCCAATCCAGTTCCACCCTTCTTGCGGGTAAAATAAGGGTCAAATACTCTGGACCTATCCCGGTCTGCGATTCCAATACCATTGTCGGCAACCTCAATCTTCATTACACGCTGCTTGCGATCACCGGTGACGATGACGGTGACCTTCGGCCAAATCTGTTCCGTTTCCGCTGCGGTTCTAGTTGAACTCACGGCATTATCGACTAGATTTACCAGAACCCGCCGAAGCTGTTCTGGATCCGCATTAATAGTGGGCAAGCGGGTATCACAGATTATTTGAAACTGCACATCTCCGCAGGAATCCGCATAACTGGTGACAACATCAGTTACCACGGTCTCCACAGCAACCTCTTCAAATTCAGCAGTAGGCATGCGGGCAAAGTTAGAAAACTCATCGGCCAGTCTCTTAATCGACTCTACATGCTCGACAATAGTCTGAGTTGATTCCCGCAGAATCTTATCATCATCCTTATTCGCTTTACGCTGGAGTCGTTGAGCCGACAACTTAAGGGGCGTGAGGGGGTTCTTAATCTCGTGAGCAATACGACGTGCGACTTCACGCCACGCAATCATTTGCTGAGCCTTGGCCATTTCGGTGATATCATCAAAAAGGAGTAGAGTGTAGATCCAACGACCTTCAATGTCGCGAATTGCCACCGCTGTAGCAATCAGACGAACCTCCCGCCCCGAGTCGGTAAGCGTGCACTGGGCCGAAAAACTCTCATTTCGCCCCTCGAGACTGACCTCTTCGAGTAAACCAAAGACTTCTGTGGCAATACTCTCCGGTAGTATCTCCTCGAGACTTATATTCAAAAGAATTGACGAACCGAGCAAATTCGCGGCTGTCTGGTTACTCAGGACCACCCGCTTTCCACGGTCCACGGTCACAACACCCACGGTGAGATTCGTAAGGATGGATTCTACCAAAATTCGTTGTCTCTCAGCCTCATGTCGGGAGGTCGTGAGCTCTCGAGCCATCTGGTTAAAGGACGTAATCAGATAGCCGATTTCATCATCACCCCCGGGGTCAATACGAATCTCATAGTCTCCCCTTGAAATACTTTGTGTCCCGCGGACAAGACGTTCGATGGGATCGACTATTCCACGGGCAATCTGTACCACCATCCATAGCGCGGCAAACAAGATCATTCCTGCCACTAGTGAGAAGGTTAGCAGATACCCCGAGCGTAGGGGATTACGAAATAACTTAAGTTGTCGATATTCATTATACGATTCCCGAACTACCTGGAAGCTTTCGGTAATATCCGGATCGATCCGGTGACTGACTACCAATACACCCATACCATCCTTGAACAAGACTGGTGTATACACTCTTAAAAATTGGCGAGACTCTTCACCTTCATAGTTAACGAGCGCCTTTGATCCATTAAGAATTTTTGTAATATGCCCCTGCTCTGCTCGTGGCTCCTTAAACTCAGGGACCACAGAAATCGGACTCACCGACCGCACGAGCAAATGCACTTGATCATCTCCCGGCTTCTTTCGGTAAAGAGCTAAGCTGAAAAGCTTATTTATTCTACGGCTCTCATCTAATACGTCACGAAATTGACCTAGTTCCAAAGAAGCAGCTGCAGAGGAAGTATCATTTGCCGCACGGGACACGCGAGTGCTTAATTCCTCATAATACGATTTGGCAAGCAACACGGACGCATCATGACTTGCTTCAATTCTACTCTGAAACCATCCCTCGAATGCCCGATTGAGAAATCCACTTGCCAGAATGAACAGCAGCACAAGGGGTATCGCCGTCAGTCCCAGGAACGGCACAATCAATCTCAGCCGGAGCCTTGAACCTAATAGATTCCTCCTTCGATCAATTGCCAACTTAACGATTTCGCGGCCAACCAGAAACGCTGACACAAGGAGAAAAAGTATATTGATATTTACGAAGAGGAAGATCAGGACGTTGGTCGAGGTCGCCGCATTTTCCTGCTCTTGGTTATAGCTTAACAGGAAGAGCAATGAACCAAAAAGCAGAAGAAGGGAAAAAAGTACTCTCATCAGGGAACTTCTACTTCCTGCCAGTCACTCTCATACCGCTCCAGACGAATCCATCCCAGAGTCAAGAGTCGCGCAATTCGATCAATCGTATGATTAAAATTTTGCTGGCAGAATGCTATCGATTTGTAGTGCAGTGTAAGGCTATCCGAGTTCGGTGAGAGCTTGCTAATTCGAAACCTGTTCTGACCAGCGGCCAGATGCTTTTCAGTGAACTCAAGGGAACTTGCCGCAAATGAAAAGGCCTCGTTCAGATCTCCAAAATTCCGCTGCAAGGGCACCAATCCATCATCGTACAGATCACGCTCTACCTGATACTGACCCGTAATCGGATCAAACGTTAGGGTGGCGATGGCCTTGCGCTCACGGGCGCAATCATCGAACCATAATGCGCGTTTGTGACAAACCTGCGCGATAAATTGAAACCGCAGGGCTAGACCTAGCTGCACGCACTCTCGCATGTATTGATCTGAAGCACTTATCTTCACAATAAACCCACGCTCATCACGGTCCAATGAAGTCAGTGGAAGCATCGATAAAAGCACTACCAGGAAAAATGGCACAACGCAGCCCTACCCTTTATTTAGTCACATTCTGTAATCCGGGAGACGAAACGCCCAAATGGTGATATGCGGCCTCTGTTGCCTCACGCCCTCGACGAGTACGCGCCAAAAAGCCGCGTTGAAGCAAATACGGCTCGTACACATCCTCTACCGTTACTCGCTCTTCTCCAATAGCTGCAGCCAGCGTGTCAATTCCCACTGGTCCACCACCAAACTTCTCTACAACTGTCTCAAGAATCAACTTATCCATAGAATCCAGTCCCTGCTCGTCAATGCGAAGGTCACTAAGACACGCATCAGCATGCTGCCGCCTGATAGCAACGGCCCCATCCATCTGCGCGTAGTCACGAACCCGCTTCAGCAATCGATTCGCAATCCGTGGCGTACCCCGTGCGCGCCGCCCAATTTCGAAGGCGGCATCTGACTCGATCGAAACACCAAGCATCAGCGCGGATTGCGCTACAATCTCCTGCAACTCTGCGCTCGTATAAAATTCCATTCGAAGAACCAGGCCAAAGCGGTCCCGTAAGGGGGATGTCAACGAGCCAGTACGCGTCGTGGCTCCTATTAACGTAAAGGATTTTAATCCGATGCGAATTGACTTCGCGCCTGGTCCCTGTCCAATCAATATATCAATCTGGAAATCTTCCATTGCCGGATACAAAACTTCCTCGACAACTCGGGGTAACCGATGAATCTCATCAATAAACAGAACATCACGATCTTCCAACGAAGTTAGGATCGCGGCTAAATCCCCGGCCTTTTCAATAACAGGCCCAGAGGTCATCTTAAATCCTACCCCCAGCTCCTGTGCCACAAGCTGGGCCATCGAGGTCTTGCCCAAACCGGGTGGCCCGTGAAGTAGCACATGATCAAGCGCCTCAGCGCGCGCCTTGCTTGCATGGCAGGCGAAGGTCAGATTCGTCTTCACCACTTCCTGCCCAATGTACTCGTCAAAGTTTCGTGGACGCAGCGACGGCTTAACCAGGCGACCCTCACCGTCACCTCCAGTATCCGCTCCCGAAACAAATGAATTCGACGCACTGGCCTCAAGCGACATCCATGAGTCAGTATCAACTTCATGGGCATTCAGTAGGAGTTTCTTTGTATCCATTAAACGTACCGCAACGCTGCACTGACCATTGAACCCGCGTCTGTAAATGGCCCCACCTGCATTGGCGTTGCTTCCTTAAGCCGAACCAGAGCAACACGAGCCTGTTCCGTTGAAAAACCCAATGCACACAAAGCCGCAAAAGCCTCGCCTTCGACGTGCACCCCACGTGCACTTTGTGGCCTGCTTTCACTTGCCACAACTTCGCGTTCGATCAATGCAAACTCGGCCACCTTATCCTTCAGCTCTACTACAATTCGCTCGGCGCTCTTCTTTCCAACGCCCCGGACTCCACTCAAACTCTTTACATCCCCGACACCAATGAATCTTAAAAGATCGCACTTATCAATCTGGGATAACAGTTCGGATGCACTCTTAACACCAACCCCTTTTACCTTCAGCAGCAACAGAAACACCTGCCGCTCAAGGAAATCAGCAAACCCGTGGAGACGAATTGCGTCTTCACGCACCTCAGTATACGTGATGACAGTAACCTTTTCCCCTAAGCGTAACCGGTCAATGCAGGCCCGTGAGCACTCAATTTCAAAACCGACTCCGTGAACATCTAACAACAGAGCCCTGCCCCGTATCTCCACTACTTCGCCAATAAGCCTTCCAATCATTTTCCAGAACCGCCCCTAGTAAACATCACGTGTCAAATTCAAAATTGCCGATAACATTCTGGACATCATCAAGGTCATCAAGCGTCTCAAGCAGTTTATTGAGAGTCTCGGCATCTTCTCCAAGTACCTGAACATAGGTCGATGGAACCGGTTGGAAAGATGACTCAACTCCCGCGCCCAGGAAATCCATCGCCGACCGTACTGACTCAAAATCATCAGGTCCACACACGACTACCCAGACATCGTCCTCAGTTTCATCAACTTCCTCAGCCCCCGCTTCCAAGGCACGCTCAAAAACCAAGTCATACGAAACAGACTTTGGCACCCGAACAATCCCCTTCTCTTGAAAAAGATACGCCACACTGTTTGCTCCGCCCATACTCGCACCAGCCCGGGACAAGGCGTGCCTCACCTCAGCTACGGTTCGATTCTTGTTATCGGTAGCAGCCTTTATAAGCAGAGCCACTCCCCCAGGACCGTAGGCCTCATACGTTACCTCATCATATTGATCGGCCTCACCATCGCCTGTTCCGCGCTTAATTGCACGATCTATATTATCAAGCGGAACGCTGTTACTCTTGGCGGTGATGACCGCTGTTTTCAGCCTAAAATTAGACTCCAGGGAGCTTCCACCTGCTCGCGCAGCTACCTGAATTTCCTTGAGAATCTTTGTGAATAACTGCCCCCTTTTTGCGTCGGTTGCCGCCTTTTTTCTCTTAATTGTTGACCATTTTGAATGACCTGACATACACCCTCACCTCTCCCTTCTATGTACCGCCCTTCTAGCGATGGTAGCAGAGTATGAAGGGATCGGAAAATAGGCAAGTTGTCTACCGATTAAACCCTAGAAACATTCGCTTTAGCTTTGGAGTCACGGTACAATCCAGCGAATTTTATTTGATGGATTGTCACCCCGATGTCTAGCCGATTCGCTCGCCACCCTGCCTCCCCCATCTCTTCCTTCCCCTATTGGCGCACACTAAAAATTATCGCCATCAGCACTCCTATACTTTTCTCCCTTTTTTCGATCTATAAGTTCTGGGAAGTCGACGGCATGGTGAAAAGAAGACTCGCGGTTCACAACCACGGAAGCTTCTCTATGGCCTACTTTCGACCGGTCCGTTATGAAGCCGGGCAACCAATCGACCCAAAGGCCCTTCGCACGCGACTAGTTCGTCGGGAGTATATTGAAACCCACGGAGCGCCTGCCCGTGAGGGAGAATTTAAGTGTAACGAAGAGGAGTGTGCAGTCATTCTTCGTCGCCAAGGCAGCATTGAAGCTGGGAAAGACCCGTCGACTATTACCTTCCGCTTTGATGATGGACGCATCACAGATCAGCAAGGCTCAATCCTAAACGAAGTACAACTTGAGCCCCTTCCCCTTAGCCCCCTTGGCAACGGTGAAGTGAGGGCACTTACAAGACTTGAGCTCACTGACGTATCGCCCCATGTGATTAACGCCGTACTTTCAACCGAAGACCAACGGTTCAATTCACATTGGGGAATAGATCCTATCGGTATTTTAAGAGCAATGATCAAGAATATTTCAGCTGGCGCCTGGGTTGAAGGCGGCAGTACGATCACTCAACAGTTAGCCAAGAACGTTCTTCTTTCGCCAAAGCGAACGCTTTCACGAAAATTCAATGAGATCTTTGCCGCCTTGGCGCTTGAACGGCATCTCTCAAAGAAGGATATCCTGACAATGTATCTCAATGAAGTCTACTTCAGCCAAGAAGGCTCCATCGCGATTCACGGTATTCAAGAAGCTGCCAAGACGTTTTTTGGACGAGACGCGAAAGACCTCACTATTAGTCAGTCTGCCCTGTTAATTGGCCTGATCAAGGGGCCTAGCTACTACTCACCACGACGACACCTTGACCGAGCCACGACGCGCCGTGATGTAGTTCTTCAAAACATGCTGGAGCAGGGGTTACTATCTACAAAAGAATTTGAAGCTGCAAAAAAGGAAAAAATCAGACTTGCCGAATCTATATTCAGAGTACGTAATGGCGCCTACTTTATGGCGCACCTCGAACAAGAGCTGATGCAAAACTACGATATGGACGTAGACAGCGGCGCGGGCTTGCAAATTCGTACCTTTATCGACGAAGACTTTCAACAGTGCGCGGAGGAAGCTGTAGCCCAAGGCTTGAGTAAGCTTGAAACCACATACCCACGCCTCAAAGGAAAAGGAACGCAGGCTCTGCAACAGGCTCTGGTTGCTATCGATGCACGAACTGGCGCAATTGTAGCCTGGGTTGGAGGAAGAAATTTTCAGGAGAATCAGTTTGATCACGTTGCTCAGGCCCATCGCCAGATTGGCTCGACTATTAAGCCCTTCCTCTACCTGACTGCGATGGATCCATCGTTAAATACCTATAAAGTGGCTACGCCGGTTAGCATATTGGGTGATGAGCCGACAGCGATTACACTAATGGATAAAACAACCTGGCGTCCAAGCAACTACGATCATAAGTTTCGCGGAGATGTCACTCTGCGTTACGCGCTCGAACGCTCACTTAATGCACCGGCAGTATACGTTGCTCAAAGGGTTGGGATAAAAAATATCAAGACGACCCTTGAGAGATTCAACGTAGCCAAGGAAATCCCAGAGGTCCCCGCTCTTGCTCTGGGCGCGTTAGACACTTCGCTGCTTGAGCTCACCGCGTCCTTCGGAGCACTTTCCCAACTAGGCGCCTACATGGAGACACGACTTTTCGAAGAAGTTCGGGACCCAGAGGGCCAACTGTTAGCCACTAGGCAACCAATTGCGTCACAGGTAGCCGACCCCGGCCCGGTATTCCTAATAGTTGATATCCTCCGAGGAGTTATTGAACGAGGAACGGGCACCAACGCCCGGGGATCGGGATTTGACGATCCTGCTTCAGGAAAAACCGGGACCTCCAATGAATCACGAGATGCGTGGTTTGTCGGCTTTACCCCCTCCCTTGTTGCGGGTGTTTGGACCGGATTTGATGACAACCGCAAAACCGGTCTAACGGGGGGTTCGGCCTCAGCCCCGACTTGGGGGAAATTTATGAAATGCATCGAGCCCTATTTGGCGCATGATGACTTTGCTCCTCCATCGTCAGTCTCGATGGTCAATCTCGACTCACGCAATCGCAAACAATATCCTTCCGAGTGTCCTCCTCCGCGCTCTTCGGTACTCCGTGAGGTATTCCTGAAAGGTACCGAGCCCCGTGAGGAGTGTTTTTATGACGCTGAACAGATTGAACCGGAAGAATATCGAGACACTGAGATTCAACGCCGTCCGGCTCCTCAACAACGTCGTCAACGAGATGCGCAGAGTTTTTGGGATTCGGTCTGGGACTGGGGGTAAGGAGCTATCCAGAAATAAACTGACATCACGGATTTGCACAAAGTTGTGGCCTGCCCATCACTCGTCCCACGTTGCCGCTATATATTCGAATGCCGTCTGTATCTCCTGAAATTTTCGGGCAAGCACGGTCCTTTCTTTCTCTGGAAGGTGATTGTTGGTATCAGGGTGAAACTCCTTTACCAGAGTTCGGTACCGTTTTTTTATAGTTGAAAAATCATCATTAAGGCCGACCCCTAGAACAGCAAACGCCTGCTCTCTCTTTGACGCCCCGGGTCTGGTGGAAGCGTTATTCCGCGCACCTGTTGTACTCCGGTTTGATGAATCCTCCTCTCCCCTTTCAGCTTTACGATAGTTCTTCTCGCGGTACGATGACCGTTCCCTCTGCGGCTTCTTAAGACCGGCCGTGCGCCGATCGTCCAAAACCTTTCGCTCAATACGCTCGTATTGATCAAGAGAAACCCCCAAAGCCCTTCGAACGATTTCAAGCCGGTCCTGCTCTTCCAAATCAAAATTGCCATCAGCATAGGACAGCTGGAACAGAAGATATAATAAAGTCTTAACACTTTCCGGATGTCTTCCATGACGCTTTACAAAAACCTCAAGTGCCTCATAAAAAGTGCCAACCCCTGCTCGCCCCAGAGACTGCCGGAAGGAATCGCGGCAGAGTGAACTAACAAATCTTTGAACTGACGGATGAAACCTGCGAGAGAACCTGTTAACAATAAAATTTTCGACCATGACCCGCTCATCTGCCTTACCTCCGTGAATTATTGCACATAGCACCACGGTGTCATTGATGTAGTTCTTGAGGGTACTAGAAAAAAAATACTCTCCCACAACAAACCGTACCTTGTCGGGCCACGCCAGAATTCCGGCTGCCAACAACCAAACCTGGACGGCAAACTGTACGGCCCGATGCTCGAATCTAAAAATTTCACTTGCTGCGTACTGAGCTACCTCTGCTGGCGTGCGACCGTATATAATAACTGCCCCTCGGCCCCATTTGAGAATTATCACCATTACGAGCAGGCCAAGCACCACCAGGAATAAAAAAGCAATAGGAAGTAATAAATGCATCGTCACAAAAACATAGCTTTAACAAATCGTTTTATCCGTACTATTTCATCATGATAATGGAAATTCCGCTTTTTTCAAAATATCAAAGAAAACAAACGAGAGTATTTGGGGCACGAGAGACAAATTCTTCGGGTACCATAAAAAAAGGCTGCAATTGACTGTATAGATTTAAAAAATTGTGCGCTACACTCTGCTATGCGCCGTCTATTTATATTAAAAATGCTATCGATGACCCCTATGAGGTGTTGCGCTTCTTACCCGGATTTACTGAGATGCCCTAGCAGGCGTTGGCGGATTCTGCCCGAACTACTCTTTGGCACTATTTGCATTTTCCTTAGCTTTCCTTGTAATGGCTGTTCGCCCCTTGGGCCACTCTTTTCCAAGCCCAAGATAGCCCACGGCACGAACGCAGGTGTCGCGACAGCACACCCACTTGCAACAAAAACTGCTGCCTATGTGCTATCCTCCGGGGGCAATGCTATTGATGCAGCCGTAGCAGCTTCGTTTGTTTTGGCGGTAGTACGGCCCCAATCTACGGGAATCGGTGGCGGAGGGTTTCTGCTTTATCATAATCAGATTGATGGCACCACGCACGCCTTCGACTTTCGGGAACGGGCCCCTGGTGAACTTTCGAGAAAAAGGCTGGCGAATGGATCCACTATGGGCGTGTTCCGCTCTTCCGAAAGAGCCTCTTCTGGGGAAACTTGTGCGCCTAAGTCCCCATCCGCAGACGGCCATCGAGCCGTTGGCACACCAGGCCTTGTGAAAGGCCTATGGCAGATTCACGACCGATTTGGAAGACTGCCCTTTGGAGCATTACTCCGACCGGCCATCCACATTGCCTCTAACGGCTTTCGTACCTACCCGTCATTCATAAATGCCATCAAGAGTAGAAGCAATGTTCTAAGCTGTTTTGATGCTTCCAGGAAGTTGTTTCTGCCCAACGGCAAACCTCCGCCTGAGGGAACTCCCTTTATTCAGACTGACCTTGCGAGAACACTGACACGAATTGCTGATTATGGCGCCTCGGACTTTTATGATGGGGAGATAGCTCAGGCGATAAATGCAGAAATGTTTCGGGGCGATGGTGTTCTTAATTCACAAGACCTACACTCTTATTCAGTGGTAGAACGCAAACCCCTTAACTATACGCACAACGGGCTCACCTTTAAGATGATGCCGCCCCCATCCGCTGGTGGCGTCCTTTTAAAAGAACTTCTGGTCATGACCGCGCAACTCCAGGAAAAGGGCGTCCCCCTTAACTCCCTGGAATGGAACGGGGACGGGCTAAGTGAGCACTACCTCACGGAAATAATGAAGCGTGCCTTCGCCGACCGGGCGCTGCACCTTGGAGATCCCAAATCCATGACCGTTGACGTAAAGACCCTCACGGACAGCAAGACATTAGCCGCATGGACCAACCTTCTATCTGCCACCAAAGCCACCCCCTATGCTCCTTCTGTCCCTTCCCTTCGGGAATCACCATCGACCACTCATATTTCCATCATAGATAATGATGGAAACGCTGTCAGCTCAACCCAAACCATTAATGTAGCCTTTGGTTCGGGTGTTGTCGTGCCGCATACGGGAATAGTGCTAAACAATGAGATCGACGACTTTTGGACCGGAGCCCCAAACAGCTTCCGTCTCGTAGGGAACCTTCCTAATGCCGTTGAAGGTGACAAAACGCCGCTCTCATCTATGAGCCCCACACTAGTCCTTGACCACAACAAAATTCGCTTGGCAATCGGATCCCCAGGGGGCCCCCGCATTATTTCAAGCGTCTACCTCATGTTATTTCACCACCTCATTCGTGGAGCGAGTGTAGGCGATAGCATCATCTTGCCGCGAATCCACCATCAGTGGTCCCCGAATGAAGTCTATGTGGAGAGTCAAGACCCCGACGTCAGCTCTGGTCTGGCAGCGCGCGGGCATACGATTGGCGAGTCAGCAATGTACTTTGGCGACGTGCAGTTAGTGGAGAAGGTCTCAGAAGACGAGGTGATTGCGGTTTCGGATCCGAGGTCTGATGGAGTGCCATGGGCGGAGTAGGCTTGTTTTAACTGGGGTAGAGCTCTTTCGCTGCACTTACATTCCCTGTCAAGCTTAGAAACGGAGATAAATCTTGTGGGGTTTACGGGATTTATTGATATCAATGGCGTGAACAGTTTTTGAGGTCGCGAATTAAAAATCGTATATACATGAGTGCACACGGTGTCACAGTAAATATACTTAACTCAACTGTGTACTTTTAGGGGACCAGATCGCCTGGCTCGACCGCCTGGGAAATCTTGGACAGATTCCAACATTGCACTCGCTAATTCGAAAAACTGCAGCTCAAGCCTCATAAGCGGGCTTGCCCCGGGTTAATATTGAATTCTTCCCGGGGAGTACTACCGTCGCTCTAAAATCACAATTTACTGTTGATGTATTTATTAATTGAAACATCCAACTCCCGTGCCCTGATAGCAATTTCTTTATGCTTCTCAGGAGTCAGGCGTAAGTTTAATTTTCCGCTAAAGCTTTGAATGGCTATAGGCTCGGGAAGCTCTGAGTTATCCTCCATTAGCCACTCCAAAGCCGTCTCCACAGCTTTCATAACCTCAGAGAGGGCTTCAATTTGCGATCTACCATGTGCTGCAATGCCAAGCTCTATACATTTAGCAACATAAAAAGCGTCATCGACTGAAAACGTCACCGAGTATGAATATTGATCTCTATATTCCTTGATACGTTTCATTATCATTCTCCTTTTGTACATCCTTGAGCTTTATAAGAGCCTCTTTAACTTGGGCAACCTGGTAGACCTTGGCCTTGCTTCCGTCCTTTTGCAAATTCACAAACGGCTTTCCCCGCCACGGTGTCTTAAATACGTGATGGCTGCCATTAATACGGGGTGCCCCAAAGAAATGGGCGGCTATTAACACCAATCGCCTGAACTTTACGTTGGTTTCGCTTTTTAATTCTTTAAGGGCATTCTCAATTTCCATAACTATATGGTACTATATATGGTACTACCTTGCAAAGGAAATATTTTGGAATTTGGTGGGGCGGAAGGCCAAGAAGGCTCTTATAGTAATCTTCAAAAATAATAAAGTATTAAAGATTACTATAACGACTCGCGGAGGCGAGTCAAAACAAACACATAGCCATCGCCGAGATGCGACTCAAAGCCGCATTATTT
>JBIIDM010000103.1:0-12413 GCA_044238365.1 Bdellovibrionota bacterium
GAACGGTCTACCAACATACGTTTTTGTTACGGTTTCTGTTCTTGAAACGGGAAAGGTGCATCCCATACAGCTGACTTCACTACAGCCATAGATTACGAAGATCTCAGCCTCCGAGAAAATATCTTTGAGATTTTCAAGTATCTCGGGAGGGATCATATCGCCGCCCGATGAGGCATGGCGAACTTTGGAATACACTGACACGTCGGGCTGATTCTGCTTAATATGGGCAATAATACCCTTTAACAAACTTGGGCCGATATGAAAAAAGGTGATCTCTTCAAGGGTTTTAGAAAGCAGTGAAAAGTTCATGATATGATCGCGATCGAGGAGTATTAGAGTTCCCCCAGAGGTAAGTGGCAGCATCAGCTCAAACATACTGATGCTGAAATCGAACCGTGCAACAGCGGGGAGGGTGTCGTCTCTTGTAACGCCATATCGTTCTCGGGCAACATTAATATAGTGCGCAAGGTTTGCATGACTTGCCATAACACCCTTAGGCCGACCAGTTGTACCTGAGGTGAAGTAAATCGAGGCAGTGTTTTGTGGACTGGTGTGTGTTCCTGGATTCTCTATTGGTCTTGAGTCGAGAAGGTCAGTCGCTTCGTCAATTGCCAACACAGCCGAAGTTTCCAAGCCATGTTTCCTGGCAAGTTCTCGTCGCGTAATGATCAAAAGCGGGTGTGTCTCTTGAATAATTGCCTGTACTCTTGCTGTAGGATACCCAGGATCCAGGGGGACATAGATGCCACCAGCTTTCCAGATTGCGAGAAGTGCGACCACCGGGTCAAAGGAGGGCTCAAGGCATACTATGACTGGCTGTTCAGCTGAAACACCGGTCTCAATAAGATAGTGTGCAAGTTGGTTTGCCCTTTGATTAATCTCCAGATACGAAAGGTTGAAATCACGGTATCGAAGACCGATGGCGCTCGGATTTTGTTCAACCTGAAATTCAAACTCCTGGTGTAGGTTCAGTGCAGGAGTAGTTAGCTCGGGTCCCCTTGATATTTCGTTGATCCAGGTATGTTCTTCGGGCGTGAGGAGGTCAAGATCGGCGATAATACAATCAGGCGCTGCCAAGAGCTGTTCGCCTAGTCTTTCTAGATGACCCGCAAAGCGTTTAATTGTGGATTCCAGGAATAGTCGTGAGTCGTAAACGATTACCGCGTGGAAAGGTTCACTCTCGGTGTTGGTTATCACCAGATTGATATCGGGTGGCGCGGCGAATTCTGAGAAGAGGCGTATAGCAGCTTCAGGCGAGTCGAGCTGGGCGGCTTCCAGAGTGAGGGCGCCACGGTTGCCATTTGCTGGCGGCGCGATGGGGCTGGTACGGTCGTCTGTTACGGTAGCTTCGAGCAGAAGCTGTAAGGCTATCATTATTTCATTTCCGCGTACGGTTTCACCGGCCGGAAAGGACGCCCAGCGCGTTTGAAATGAGTTACTTTTTTGACTCCTGTAAGAAAGGAGAATCTTTAGCTCTCGATTGGGGCTGCTCGAGTCGGGTATGTGCCGGGACAGGAGAATGCACCACGCGGCTGCGAGAATTCGGTAGTCACGAAGGCCCTTGATGGAATCGGGAAGGGCAAAAGCGGCGAGCGCCACCGTAGTTGCAGATATTCGATAAAAGTCGATTGGGAGCTGTAGGGAGCTATCCTCGGACACATTTGCCAGTGCGGTATTTATTGCTACAGCTTTTATCGGTGCACTATGTTGAGTCATGCGCTTGACGCGACGTTGGTATAAATCTGTATACCCATTCCGGTTCAAATTGTCTGAAGGCTCTATTTTTGGAATGGGCTATGTTAATTTTAATTGGGTTTGTCCCTTTGGGGCTTTGCTCCGCAAAGAATATACCGTTTCCTTGTATTTTGTGACTTTCCGAAGTGGAACCGGAATACGCCGCATAACGGAAATGGTCCGGGTAAACTAAGACCCCTATACTATAGAGTACTATCGGGCTGTGCAAGGTTCTATGTGAGGCAGGAAACTTGAGAATGTAGTGGCTAACTTGGCTGAACGTACATATGGTAAAAGCAATGGTGCGGAACGGTGTTTTGTTAGTGGCTTAGGCGGAGTCTCTCCCCTATGGAGCCTCAAGGCTACTGGTTTTATGTTCCTGAGAGATGCTTACTGTTAAGGGGTAAAAGGCGAGCGTTGATTTTATGCTGAAAAAAAATCGAGCTTAGGCATTTGGCGGCAAATAGACTTTTCGTAAAAAGACCTAAATAGTGCCAGGCCGTAAGCTCGTGGTGAGATAACCTTCGTTATGAATCAAGTGTCTTAAGAACCGATCGTGGTAGATCGAGTAACGCCATTACCACGATATAAAACAGAGCAGCCTGGAAACCAAGAACTTCTATCACGCAAAACGTGATGAAGAGGTCCGGCAACCCCTGAAAGAATAATCGGCTTACTGCTGATTTGCTATTCGCCTGGGTTAGGAACAGCTGAAATATGCATGCAAGCACAATTCTATAGCCGATTTCATGGACGAATAGTCCACTGACCCAGAACCATATATACACCACGGCTAGCCAGAACGCTGAGATTGCCATGAATGCTAGTACAGCAAGACCCACGCCTATCACTCCACCGACTACCCCGGAGGACTCTAGCTTGAGATTTAAATTCAAGGGTTCACTCGCAGTTCCTATATCCGCTTTATCGAAAAGCAGGATATCTAGAAAACAGGCAGAAGAAGCTGCCAGGAATAAATCCATCTTTAGATAGTCCCAGAAGGCCCAGCCTGGGAGGGCTAAACTTTCGGGGTTATGGAGCCATATCATAACGTCTCCCAATGGTCTCTCCATCCATGCCCACATGAGGCAGGCTAGGAAACCAGACCATAGAATCATTAGAATATCCACCCACGTAAACTTCTGACAACTGTCACCTGCCCACAGCACTGCATCAAATGCAAAGTGCAAGAGCAAGCTGCCTATCAATCCAAAGCGCAGAAATACCGCATTGTACATCAATGCCGGTACAAATTGCGTGAGTGTTCTTATGGGATGCCGATCCTTGTAGTTGGGGATGTGCAAGAGCGCCCACGCGATGTTGCCCAGTATCATCAGTATGTAAAGATATACTGTATTCTGAAGGAATGGGAATAGCCTTGGGATACCAGCGACCAGAAGCCAGCGTGCAACAACCTCCTCGAAAATGATGAGGAGCATTAGTCCCATAAAGGCACTTGTCTGCGGATTAGCCGACTTTGTTAGGGTGGAAGTTAGTGGCCTCCCATGGAATACATCCGCTATACGCACCTTGGTCAGGTACATGTATTCATTAATCCACTGTATGCTCGTAGACAACGCATTGGACGATGTCTGGGGCAGGTATACTGCGCTGCCCATTTTTCTCAACGAAATCCGTTTTTCAGCAGCATTTGGTGTTGAACCCAAAAGAATTGAAACCAGAATCGCCGTGAGCAGTGCCACTATCATATCGATTGGGATAATGGCCGCACAAATTGGCAGAAGATCTGCAAATGATTTGCGCGGATCTTCCTGGATAGCAAGTGCGCCTCCAGAGAAGAATTGTTGGAGCAGCGGGAATGCTTTTTCGTACCCCTGAAAGCTAATCGCGCACCAGGTGATCAACATCAACGTGGCAAAGGTGGTAAAGGTCCCCTTTTTCATTAAAAAACCTAGAATTCGTTATCGGAAGGATAGCAGAAGTCGAATTCTTAGTGCTGCGATATGGTAAAAATGCCTACTACTCCAGGTTCTTAAACGTTGTCCTTTGAATCGGCTGCGCCCTACTTGTACCGTTTGCCTATACTTCATCCTTCGGGTAGATTTCGATCCTCAATCAGATGGCCTATACGTCCCAGGGAGATCTACCTTGTTAAAAGTTCAGAGTGCGCTAGTTCAAAATCTATTTTTGATTATTTTAGGTGCTGTGATTGGAACATTCCCTATAGCGGTCATTTGGGTCTTTTTTTTCAATGCACCTGATGCTGGCCCAAAATTTGGGTCAATTGCTGAACTTCATCAGGCCCTAGTACAGAGGGATGAGCGGGACGTCCTTCCTGGAGGCTCGGTAAGTCTGCGCTCACTGATCCAACCCCATAAATCAAAGCATATTATTTATAGCTTGATTCCCAACTTGGATGTGAAGTTTCAGAAGGTTCCCGTGCGAACAAACTCGTTCGGATTTCGTGGACCAGAGGTACGTAGGGAGAAGCCACCGGGAACCTATCGGGTGGCGCTGCTAGGTGATTCATTTGCATTTGGGTGGGGCGTTAAGGAGGATGAAATCTTCGCACGGACACTTCAGGATCTTCTTCAAGCTGAACTGTTACATCGAGGTACTAGAACAGGGCAATACTCTGGAATAAATCCAGAACTGCGAAAAGTTGAAGTACTTAATTTTGGAGTTCCTGGATATTCAACTTTCCAGGAAGTCGCCCTTTTAAAACAGACCGCCATGGCGTTCACGCCCGATGTCGTAATTGTGTATTTCGTAGAGAATGATTTTGGCTTACCTTATTTTCTCGATACGAGAGGGGACGGTCCCCTTGAGGAGGCTACGAGCTTTGTAAAGAGTGTTTTCAAGAATGATAACAGCGAAAATGCAGAGCTTCATCGGGAGCTTGTGAACATGAGCGATGCAAATCGCGCTTTGTTGCGGCTCAATAAGTTTTTAAAACAGGAGAATCTCCCAGGCTTTCTCTTCCTTAATCCCGGCGGAAATCATTCCGAGATGTTGAAGAAGTTGTGGGCGCAACGAAAACTGACGAAGCTGCGTTTTGTTGACCTCTTTAGTGATTTCAGTCAGTTGGTTGAGGCGGGGCACTATGAACGGAGTGCGCTCCAGCTTCCTGATGATCCACATCCCAGTGCCTTGAAACATCGACTACTGGCGCAATTGATGGCCCCCTATCTTGCCGAGACCATGTTATCTGAGTTCGACGTAAGAACTGCGGCAAATGGTTGAAATTACTTCATCCGCTTCGTTGCTCATGATATACAATGCTCGACGTGTAGCAAGTTACGCCTCTGCGCTTTTATACCGGTTCCACTTCAAAAAGTCCTAAAAAACGAGGAACTGGTATATCCTTTGCGAAGCAAAGCCCCCGGAGGGACAAGCAAATACCCATTCCAGTAAATAGAGTCTTCAGACATTTTGAATTGGAATGGGTATATATCACTCGCGTCTTGTGTCTAGCCCGGGTTAGTCCTCGATCACGACGGTTTTTCCTTCGGAACCCGATGCCAGACCGAATACTATGTATTCTAGCGCCGAGGAACCGATATTTTTCATCGTGTGGGTTGTATGCGGGGGTACAACAATGCAGTCACCCTCAGAAACTTGTTCGTTATAGTCGTCCCCGGAAATCTCAGCATCTCCGGAGATTAGAATGAAAACCTCAGTCATGTCTTCATGATAGTGTGGTCGAAATTGGTTGCCCATCTCGATTCGCGCCCAGTTGACCATGCAGAGCGAACCAGCAATCCCATGATCACGGTTAACCAAGACTTTTTTGAGAGCCCCCGGTTCTTGTGGATCTTCGTGTGAAGCAGGAACAAACGGCACCTTACTATTTCGTATTACCGTAATCGGTCTAGAGGACATTTTTCTGCTCCCTTTTTATTCGTTGTTATTAACCTGAGTTCGACGTAAGAACAAAGGTAAATGGTTGAAATTGCTTTAGACACGAGAGGCGTGCAGTGATATAAAAGCGCAGGCTGACAGCTTGCTACGTCGAGCATTTTATATCATGAGCAACGAAGTGGATGAAGTAATTTCAGCCATTTACCGCAGTTCTTATGTCGAACTCAGGTTAATATGCTAAAAAGAGCAGTTTCGCAGTCTAAAGCAGCCCAGCTAGTCGAAATTACGAAGAATTTAGTGATTGTGGGTCACAATCAGCTGTTCCCGGAGTCAAAAAATTCTCAATAAATACAAAAGAGTACAGCAACATTTTTAAAATGTTTGCGCGCACTATTGTAGCTTTTTTTTAATGTCAGCTCACCCTATGAAAGCTACAACACACTGAATTCACAGGGGGTGAATCGCGATCAGCGAAGAGGGACGAAGTCCCTGGGCCCGAGCGCCGAGCCGGAATAGCTGGAATAGGTATGCTTTTTTCTAGTAGGACGTGTTCGCCCGCCTCAACCGGGGCCGGCGAACACCAGTTTATCGTTACTTTCCCCATCATCAGTAGCTTGTCTTACCCTGCGACTTTTGTTGCAACTTCGCCATCGGTATCGTTAAGCGGCTTTTGCCACTCAAGCACAAAGCTTCTCACTGTTTGCCCAATCGTTTCGTCATCCATGGTGTCAAGCTTTTCGCGCAATTGGTCGACCCATTCGAAGACGTCTACCTTTGGTTTGACACTAGCTCGCACGATATTAACTTTGCGGAATGGGCTCGGCTGTACATTTTCAACCTGTGAAACAAGGCTTTCGTACAACTTTTCCCCCTGGCGTAGGCCAGTAAATTTTATCGGAAGATCTCTGCGTCCGTATAGTGCTCTCAATTTTTTGGCGACATCAACTATCTTTATGGGGCTACCCATATCTAGTAGGTAAATATCCCCACGGTTCCCGAGTGTTCCAGCAGTCAGCACCAGACGGACTGCCTGCTTAATTGACATAAAATATCTCGTGATATCTGGATGGGTAACTGTAAGGGCCCGACCCTCGAGAATCTGTTTCTTGAAGGTGGGTATGACACTTCCTGAGCTATTAATAACATTCCCAAACCGAACAGCTGCCGTTGCAATGCCTCGATTGTTCGATATGTCGATGAGGTTGCCTTCATGTGTACGTCTTATGACTTCGCGCTGATTGTAGTTTGCGTGCGCCTCTACCATCATTTCGGCTACTCTTTTGGTACTACCCATCACACTCGATGGATCGACGGCCTTATCAGTTGAAATTAAAACAAACCGCTCCGCCCCGTAACGAGTAGCGAGCTCCAGAATATTCCGAGTGCCAATAATGTTGGTATTGAAGGCCTCATAACAATTTGCTTCCATTAGTGGGACATGTTTGTAAGCTGCCGCATGTAGTACTATCTGAGGACGAAAACGGTCGAAAACGCGCTCCATCCGGGTACGATTTGTGATATCAGCGATAACAAAGTGCTTGTCAACCGAGGTATCCTTTTTGCCACTATGGGGATCGATTTCCTGTTGAATGGCAAATAGCTGATACTCACTTTGGTCTACCAGTACAATCGATCCGGGGGCGAACCCCAATACTTGTCGAACTATTTCGGAACCGATTGATCCTCCGGCACCGGTTATCACGATGCGTTTCCCGCGGAGCGCGTCCCTTATTTCCTCTTCATGCTCGACTACATTCTCACGTTCAAGAATTTCTTCAATGGTTCGTCGAGGCTTTGGTTCAACGATCTCATGGAAGGCGATTTCTTCAAAAGCCTGGATTGTTTTCAAAGGAATAAAGTGCTGGTCGGCAATTGTTTTGAGTTCCTCAACTCTCGCCATGTTTAGCGTGGGGATTGCGAGGATTATCGCGCCAATGTCGGTTCGTTCTGCAAGAAACGAATCCAACGAGTTCAATTGTCCAACAACGGGAATGCCGTGGACAAAGGATCCACAAAGATAGTTATTATCGTCAAATACAGCCCTGACGCTAAATTTGTGCTTCTGGTGGCCTACGAGGGTCTTAACGACAAGATGCCCTGATGTTCCGGCGCCAAGCACTACGACACCGGTAGCGCCTACCCTTTGACCACGAGAATCCTTAAGTGCCCGTGACTTTTCATCCAATACCCTCATCCCAATTCTTGCGGTAATAGCGAGGAAGAGGGAAACAAGGAGTTCTATTGCTAGTATCGATCTCGGAAAAAATTCGGGTGAGGTTAAGAGAAGCGATGTGCCAAATATCAGCGAAGTGGTAAGGTGTGCACACACTAGGCAGTATAGGTCTGGTACTGAAACGTGCGACCATGCCCGTCGCTCAACACCAAAATAGGCATAACTCATTCCTCTTGCAAGGATCAGCCATAAGGTAAGCTCAATGAACAGCTGAGGAGCTAGTCGTCCATCAAGCGTAAAGTCAAGCCTTAGAAGGAACGCAATGAATAATCCTGAGATGGTAAGTCCTATATCCACAAGGCCTATTAGGACGATGCGCTGGTTGAAGGACTTCGGTCTTAACCTGTCGATGGCCTCTACTAATCTTCGTTGTCTCATTTCTATCAATCCTGTGCTCAACGGTTCCATAACGTAACTCCTAAGGGTATATTTGTTAAACAACCTCGAAGTCGCGTCTGATGTCCTGTTCTTTTTTCTTTGGGCCCTATCTCTTCCGGTTTAACCAGGAGTATTCACGAGCCTGTCCGGTAGGTGCCTATTCAATAGGTTTCTGACTGACCTCACGCTGCATTGGCTTTCTCGCTAAGAAACCCTTCTACTGTCTCCATGACCTGTGCTCGCATGACTTTACTCATGTTTGAACCTGATGGAAGGCAAATTCCTGTATTAAAGAGGTCTTCTTCAAGTCTCGAGCCGAAATATCGACAAGAATCGAACACAGGTTGCATGTGCAGCGGCTTCCACAGTGGTCTTGATTCGATCCCCTGTTCAGCGAGATGTACACGGAGTCGCTCCCTGAACGGCACACCAGCTACAGGGCCGTACATCGCCTGATCAAAAATAAATGTTGATAACCAGCGATTGCTCCTGACTCCTGGAAGTTCTTCAAGTCCAGATATTCCTCCCCAAGAACTCAAGTTAGCAGCGTAATATTCATAGTGCTCTCTTCGGATCTGAATTTTTTGTTCCACCGTAGACAATTGCGCTCTTCCGATTGCAGCCAAGATATTGCTCAGGCGATAGTTGTAGCCAATCTGACTGTGCTGGTAATGAGGGGCGGGGTCCTTGGCCTGTGTGGCTAGAAAGCGGATATGGTCTGCCACCTTCTTGTCCTTACATAAAAGCGCACCACCCCCGGAGGTAGTGATTAACTTATTTCCATTGAAGGACAGAATTCCAATATCGGCTATTGTGCCGGTCATTCGTTTTTCTGACTGGCCATCGCCAGTGTTTTGACGATAGGTCAATGACGATCCAAGACTCTCTGCGGCATCTTCAAGAATCGGAACCTGATACCGATCGCAGATTGCCGTGATTTCTTGCAGTAACGCCGGTACTCCATACAGATGTACTAATATTAATGCCTTGGGCCTTCTTCCTGAGGCGATGCACGACTTTATTGCGTCTTCCAATGCATTTGGACAGACATTCCACGTTGCAGGTTCGCTTCCAACGAAGACCGGTTCTGCTCCCACGTATGCTACAGGATTGGCGGACCCGGAGAAGGTAAATGACTGAACTAACACGACATCATCCCGCGAGACTTTCATCGTATTCAAGGCTAGATGAATCGCTGCGGTACCCGAACTTAGACCCACAACATGGGGTGAGCCAGTGTAGAATTTTAAATCTTCCTCAAAGGCATCCAGCTCTGGACCAAGAGGTGCAACCCAGCCGGACTCAATGGCACGAGTCGCAGATTGCACTTCGGCCGTTCCGACATCAGGAGGGGAAAGGAATATCTTAATTTTATTCATGGGGAGAAGAGATTAGAAAAAGACCTAAGTATAAACACGTGGATGCTAGCGCTACCTACGATGCTAATCAAGCGTTTCGACAAGTATTTACTCAAATTTGTTACATTATGAAGTGGCACTACTTTTGCAAACGTTTGTAGTCCGGACCCTTAACAAGCTTGCTAGGCGTCAGGGCTGAGTTTGCCTATATGGCGGTACTAAGCGCGTATTATTACAGGAGTAGGCATGAGCCTTGTATCTTACCCAAACGGTGACAATTCGGCGGGCCCTTTTATAGGGGCCGGCATTATCGGGCTAATTGTCATTTGGGTACTTGCGTCAACGACTTCGTTGTCAATGCTCTTGCATGTGCCAAGTCTGATAATGATATTCGGCGGGACTATTGCTGTGACGCTTCTCACGTTCCCAACGTCGGAACTGAA
Source organism: Bdellovibrionota bacterium (assembly GCA_044238365.1). Classification (GTDB taxonomy): domain Bacteria; phylum Bdellovibrionota_C; class UBA2361; order UBA2361; family JBIIDM01; genus JBIIDM01. The sequence continues at coordinate 9,969 of JBIIDM010000103.1, forward strand.
GATTTCGATTGGGGAAATTGCTAAACTATGCACTGACGCGCATCCAAATTTGCCAGGTCGGGTCGGTCGAATTATCAATGTGAGTAAGCGGGCGCGTCGGGAAGGAAGGCTGATTCTCGAGCGAGAGGCGCAGAGCGAGGCCGACAAGTTCTTCCGACATTGCCTGCAAATGGCCGTTGATGAGACCAGTACAGAGCGCTTTAAGCTGATGGTTAGTGCCGAAATTGAAGTAACCTTTGCGCAATCTGAGAGAGTTACTCTCATTCTACTAACCATGGCCCAGTTTGCACCTGCTGTGGGCTTTATCGGCACATTGTTGGGATTATTGGAGATGCTTGGGACGCTAGGCGATGCAGCAAAGGTTGGGCCATCGATGGCCCTTGCGCTTATGGCGACTTTGTATGGTTCGCTTTTTGCGCAACTTATTCTGATCCCGTTGGCGGGTAGAATTCAAACCAGGGCAGAGGATGAGCGAGCGGTCCGAGAGGCGACGGTAGTTGGGCTTTCCGCGGTCATTCGTGACGAAAATCCAGTAGACATTGAACATCAGTTGGTAAGCTATTTGCCGAGATGAAAAGAGAGGAAATAAGGCATGAAAAATAAGCGATCATCGGCCCTCATCTTGGGACAGACAACTTCCGGAAGGTACGTAAACCTTATTTTAATTATTTTAACGATATTTATAGCGTTAATACGTCGAAAAAACGCCGAGACAGGAGCGTCTCATTCGGTAATACAAGGAATTACTAATTATACGTTTTCTGATATCAAGCATCAGTCTGCTGAGTGGTCAGCGTTAGCGGCGCTCTTAAAGTCGCATGATCTTGCTGCCGAGGTAACCATCTCCAGCCGCCTGCCAAACAGTAAAACAATTGCCGACGTTACTAGGCACCTTGAACACATTGGTGTCCCGTTTGAAGCCTACAAAGTTCTTGGAAAAGTCGGAAATCGTGAAGAAATCAGCGTGGCGGTCTATAAAGTTAGCCGGACGAAGGTATGACAGGAACGGCTCGAAAATCATCACGACGCAGGAAGCTTAAGAACGACAATAACGTTGCCTTGGGAGATATCCTGACGCTGATTTTCGGATTTTTCGTGTTGATGGTAACACTGAATAAGTATGCCATAGTACAAGAAACTGGAGCAGTGACGGCAAGCAGGGCAGCCGAAGCAAAAACGGTGGAATCAAATAAAGGCATCGGTTTTCCCGCCATTACGGTTCTTAGTATATCGGAGAACGAGTTTCAGAGAATAGTGCTCGGAAAAGAGCCTTTTCATATTCCTGAAAGTATACGAAATAATTCCCATGCTATTACGATTGAGGCCTGTGTTTCCAAGCAGGGTATTGAAAGAGCAGACCAACGACTTTGGGAACGTTCTGCGGCGAGGGCTGAGCGAGTCGGTGCGCTACTCCGATCGGCAGGGGTCGCGTCAGAACGAATCAGTATTCGTACGGTTGGCGGTCACTGTGAGGTCATTTCTCAAAAAAATAAGGAAAAACAATCTGTTGCGATAAAGCTCGGGTAATTTTGGGCGACGTTTTGTATTGGGGGCAAGGTTCTTGCAGGGAAAGTAGTATCTGGGGTTATACACCTCTCTGACCCCGATGATTTAGCAGCGAGCATGATAAAGGAGGTTTTTTGCACAAACTTCAGCCCCTTACTTTTCTGGGTTAGCGCTGCGAAAATGATTTTGTCTCGTTTACTCGCGTCTGATAGTTATTTTAGTTTACGGTTTCTAATGGCAGAAGAGACGGAAGAAAAACAGGAAGAGAGTAAGGAGGAAAAGCCTCGAGGTTCACGTGGTAAGTGGATCGGCTTTATTTTATTGATAATTATCGTCCAGGTGGGAGCCACGCTTTGTGGTATGTACCTATTTAAGTCGAAAAAAGATGAAACAACGAAGGAGGAACTCTCCTCCGACGCGGCTTCTAAGGAGGAAGAGGAAACAGCAGAGCCAGAGGAACAGGAGGAGCTAAAGGAGGGCGAGGAGATTTTCGGGGCTATCTATCCACTTGAAATGTTTCTCGTCAATCTCAAAGATGGAGGAGTTATTAGAGTAGAGGTACAGCTGCAGTTCACTAGCAGGGACGTTCCTCGGAGGCTTTACTCAAGGATGCCCCTGATAAGGGATACTGTTATTTCGATCTTGTCTCAGAAAAGTAAGGCCGATGTTTTGGAAAAAAAGGGTCGCGAACAATTAAGGGCCGATGTCAAGAATCTGGTCAATAGTCGGTTAATGGGTGAACTCGTAAGTATGGTATTATTTACTCAATATATTGTGCAGTAGGCGAGGATAAGGAATGAATCAGGTTTTAACGCAGGGCGAAATCAACTCACTGCTACGAGGACTCTCTGATGGAGGTATTGAAGAAGACAGCGTAGCGGTTCAGGAGGTCAATACAGGGTATCGCCGGTTTGACATCACAAATCAGGAAAGAATCAT
>JBIIDM010000252.1:0-3503 GCA_044238365.1 Bdellovibrionota bacterium
GTCGTTATAGTAATCTTTAATACTTTATTATTTTTGAAGATTACTATAAAACCAAGTCAAAAATTCATGTAGCTATCTGTTTATGAGTTAGAAAAGAGTGTTTTTCCGCCCAAATTGTCAATAACCCAGATGTTTAGAAGCGAAGTTTTGTGACTTTTTGACCTGTGTTCGGTATAAATGGTTGAAATTGCTTTAGACACGAGGCGTGCAGTGATATAAAAGCGCATGCGTGCAGCTTGCTACGTTGAGCGTTTTATATCATGAGCAACGAAGTGGATGAAGTAATTTCAAGCACTACAATTTTTGCGAGTGGCTTCTCCCAAAAATAAACACAACCTGATGAACGCTAACTATAAGTTATTTTTCACCAGGTTGGTGAACACTTACTCAACCCGGGCGGCAATCTTCACCAATTCAGAAAAGCTTTCAAGCTGGAGACTAGCGCCTCCCACCAAAGCTCCTCCAACGTTGGGGATGCGAGCAATGCCTTCGAAGTTCTCAGGTTTGACACTTCCTCCGTATAGAATCGGAGGGGTTTTCTTTGTCTGGCCCCCGCTTGATTCAGTTTCACTAAAACCCAAAAGCTGAAGTTCTTTTTTGATAAAGGAGTGAGCAGCTTCGATTTCACTCTCGGTTGCGACCTTTCCAGTTCCAATTGCCCAAACCGGCTCGTATGCAATCAGCAGTGGAGCCGTTCCTAGGGCTTGAAGCCAAGATGTTTGAAGGCCCTCAAGTCCGCCTTTTAGCTGGCGGCTGAGGACCTTTTCGGTCTCTTTCGCTTCACGCTCACTAAGTGTTTCGCCAATACAGAGGATCGGCACAAGTCCTTCTTTCAACGTCTGTAGCGTCCGCTTGTTTACGGTTGCATCACTTTCGTTAAAGTATTGGCGTCGTTCAGAGTGTCCGGTAATCGCGAAACAACAGCCGAGTTCCTTAAGCATAGAACTAGAGATCTCACCCGTAAATGCGCCATGAGGCTCCCAGTGTACGTTTTGTGCACCATATTTCACCCGCTGAAGTGATATATCCCTTACCGCGTGAAGTGCTGTAAAGGGAGGAGCTATCCAGGCATGGACTTCAGGATGTTCTGTTGCGGTCTTTTCAATGCCTAGGGCCAGCTTGACTGCTGGCTCTAGGAGCATGTGCATTTTCCAGTTGCCAACTATGAACATATTATTTATACCGTCCTACTCTTGATGTACTCTACGACGTCTACCATCCTGGTAGAGAAGCCCATTTCGTTATCATACCAAGATACGACTTTCGCGAGTGTTCCACCCATAACCATTGTCAGCTCGGCGTCAACGATCGAAGAGTGAAGGTTGCCTGTAAAATCGATCGAAACCAGGGGTTCGGTGGAGTATGCAAGAACGCCTTTGAGGGATCCTTCACTTGCTTTCTTCAACGCCGCGTTTATTGTCGCAGGAGTAGCTTCACGCTCTAGTTCCGCTACAAAATCTACTACTGAAACATCAGGTGTGGGAACGCGGATCGCGAATCCATCGACTTTTCCTTTAAGTTCCGGTAGTACAAGTCCTACGGCTTTTGCAGCCCCAGTTGTTGTAGGAATCATTGACATCGCAGCAGCGCGAGCCCGCCTAAGATCTTTATGCGGTAGATCGAGAATGTTCTGATCATTTGTATAGGAATGTATAGTCGTCATGGTGCCTCGTTTGATGCCAAACTCTTCGAGCAGGACTTTCGCAATTGGGGCAAGGCAGTTAGTCGTACACGATGCACAGCTAATTATTTGGTGCGCTGCGGGATCGAACTTCTCATGGTTCACGCCGAAGGCGATAGTAATATCAGGATCAGGTGATGGAGCAGAAACTATAACCCGGTGTGCTCCTGCGGTTATATGGGCAGCTGCCTTCTTCTTCTCAGTGAAGAAACCGGTGCATTCAAGAGCTATTTCAATCCCGGCTTTATTCCAGGCAAGATTTGCTGGGTCTCGTTCTGCGGATATTTCAATTTTTTGGCCATTGACTACCAGCGTATTATCGCCTTCGGTTGATACATCAAAAGGGAGGATTCCGTGAACAGAATCGTACTTTAGTAGATGGGCTAACGTCGTCGCGTTAGTGAGATCGTTAATCTTTGTGACAGCAATTCCGGTCGATTTGCGGGTTAAGATCTGCCGTAGAACGTTTCTTCCGATCCTACCAAAACCGTTAATTCCCAACTTAATTGTTTCGTTCGTGGAACTTGACATGACACATTTTCTCCTAAAAAGCTAATTTTGAATTGGAATGGGTATAGTGTACGGTTCAGAAAAACAGAGCGAGCATAGTATAGAGCGAGCATAGTATAGTACAAACAATACGTACTGTCATCGAACTTTTGTCCCTGTCCAATAATTATCCGATGACTCTCTGGCTCCCGAAATTTTTTCTTTCTCCTGGGAGATGCGAGAACGAGCCAAGTCTTTTGTCGCGCCCTTGGCTTCTGTCGGCAAGAGTTCCAAATGGTCCACCTCCAATTCGCTCAGTTTCGAAATAATCGCGTCTTTTGTCAGCACCGTAGGAAATATATATTGGGTATCTTTCCATAGAAGAACATTGACCGGAACACTTTGCCTACCAAGCTCACTCAGCGCTTCGGTAATTTTGTCATCACTGGATGTCCAGTCTGCCCTAAACAAGGTAACACCAAAGCTTTCGAAAGCTTTCTTAATCTCGGTTGCCTCTAGGACAGCCTTTTTGTTCAGCTGACAAGTGATACACCAGGCTGCGGTGAAATCAATAAACACTGGGCGTTGGGCCGCTAGGAGACGAGCAATCTCTAATTTCTCGTAGGGGTGCCAGATAACCGTGGTGTCACCCGCCTTCATTTTTCTTGCTGAATGTGTACTCTTCATCAAGTCAAAGGTCGCAAGATATATCCCCGCTCCCAAGAGCGAATAGAAGATGAGGATTTTAGCGCCTGGGTACCAGCGAGTATTTTCCATTTTTTCTCTGAGAAAAAAACCAAGTACGCAGAAGAGTATACCAACCAAAGTAAATATTACCTGATGAAGGTTTGTTTGGATGCCGAGTACGTACAGTAGCCAGATAACGGTTGCTAATAACGGAAAGGCCAGGAGTTCCTTTAAAACCTCCATCCAAAGTCCGGGCTTGGGAAGCCATTGCGTAGCTTGGGGAAAGGCACATAGCAGCACAAAGGGCAGAGAAACTCCGAGCCCGAGAAATGTGAAAATCAGAAATGCCTGCCAGCCGGGAAGTGTGAGAGCTGCCCCAATTGCTGTGCCCATAAACGGAGCACTGCAGGGAGTAGCTACTAGTGTCGCTAGTACGCCGCTACTGAAGGAGCCAAAGAGACCCTTCCCTCCGTCTACTTTTGCCGCCGTGACTTGTAGTTGGCCACCAAAGGTTACCATCCCGAGTAGATGGGCCGAGAGGTATGAAAACAGAAAGATAAGCACAAGCACAAACGGGGGATACTGCAGTTGAAACCCCCAACCGGTATGAGCACCGATTTGTCGCAGGCCGAGCAGGACCCCTGAA
>JBIIDM010000104.1:0-12353 GCA_044238365.1 Bdellovibrionota bacterium
CAGTAAACAAAAACAGTACATTTACGCATGTTCAAAAATTTAGCCGCTACTTATCCCCACCTCACCCCTACACAAATAAGATTAACCCGCCTGACGGTTGAGCACCCCCCTCCCAATGCCCGATAACTTTCTTCGTACCAAAAGGTGTTCTTGCACCAACTCGCGCTGTTCCTGCTCATCGCTTGAGCCCCGAATCCGGAGTTCGAGCAGCTGTGATAGCCTCTCAAGATGCGCCTTGGCAACTGCGGATGTACACTCTTGGATTACGATATCTACCTGTTCGATCCCCTTAGACCTAAGTTCACGACTCTCTTTTACCAATTGGGTTACGTACACTTCCGTAGGAATTAATCTTTGCGCACGGCCACGAGATTCTCGGGCGCTGCCACGGGGGTTTAGTGGTGTGTCGACAATGCGGACCTCACGGGGAAAAAACATTCGAAAAACGTCTAAAGCCTCCTGCAAGCTGACAGATTGATCGCCCTGCGTACCCCTAGCGGCTAATTTTTCCGCAATCTGTAATGCAGTTGGTGAGATAGTTGTCATTACGGATTCTTCGTTGAAGTAAGCCGGCGGAAATGCTTGAGTGCCTACCAACAGTCCCAGAATCACGGCCCTATCAAGACCACTTAAAGCCTCATCACTAGTAACAGTCTGGCGATCCGGTGCTATCACCGGTGATCTGGTGGCCGAGGTTTCCTCCTCAGACCGAACGACTCCAGGCACCCTATTTTTACCTTCTCGCAACATCTGCCGAACAACATCCGTACCTAAGCCTAGACGAAATCCAATCATCTCAACTATCTGATTAAGTACAGAACCAACGGTAATTCCCTGGAAATGAGGGGCGATCTCGTACACGATTCGTGTCTTTACTGACGGGGAAAGCCGGGTTCCTTCACCACCAAATAATTGGATTTGCCGCCGAATAAATACATCAAAGATATCTTCTCGCTTCAAACTACCGAGCTTGTCAACGAGTTCCCCTTGTGCTTTCAAGGCGAAGGAATCTGGGTCCTCTCCATTCGACAAAAAGAGAACTTTTATGTCGGCATCACATACGCCTACCAACCGAACCGCTTTCGCAGCTGCGTTGTAACCAGCCTCGTCCCCATCGAATAACAAACAGATGCGCTTTACTAAACGGCCTAACCGCTTTGCGTGTTCTTCAGTAAAGGCAGTTCCGCAGGTTGCTACAACATTTCTGACGCCCCAACGATGCAAGGAAATAACATCAAAATACCCCTCGACAACAAATACTTCGCCACTTTGTCGTACCGCTTCCAGGGCGCCTACTGAATGATAAAACGAACTATTTTTCTTGTATAATGGGGTCTCGGGAGAATTAAGATACTTCGGCCCCGCGCGACCAGCGCTCGCTTTGCTTGGCACTATTCTACCACCAAAGCCAATAATTTTTTCCTTACTAGTATAAATTGGAAATACAATTCGGTCTCTGAAGTATTCATAATACCCGCTTCGCTCGCCTTTTTTTAAAAGCCCTGCGAGACTACCAATGCCGAGATCAACGCCCTTTGACTTCAAGCCATCAAGCAAGCTACCGCTTGCGGCATAACCAACACCGAACTCCTTACATAACTCGAGTGATCCAAATCTCTGTTCAAGGTATAAACGGACATGCTCTGGCGCCCTGGATAATCCATGCTCAAACAACCGTTGGGCAAACGAATTAACCCGATACAACAATTCGAATGGCACTTCAGGAGCCTGACTCCGTCTTGATTCAGAGTGAGTTCGTTCGATAACTATTCCCGCCTGTTGAGCAAGGAGCTCAACGGCCTCCGGAAAACCTATGCCGTCAGTCTGCATTACGTAGGAAATTACATTTCCGGCCGCCTGGCAGCCAAAACAATAATAAGAGTTGGAGTCGGGATAAATACAGAACGACGGCGAACTTTCTTGATGAAACGGACAAAGGCACTTATAAAGACGGCCGTTACGGCTAACTGCACGAGACTTTTCTACCTGCTCCAGGAGTGAAACTCGGCGTTTTACCTCCTCAATGGTGCCTGCTGCAATCACTGAGCCGCCTCCTTAAAGTTTAATAGATCCAAGAACTAACTCCACATAATTTTACTTTACGACTGGATCCGTTTTACCTCCGTCTCCCAATCCACAACATGGACGCTCACGATCTCGTATTCCTTTGCGCCACCCGGAGCATGGACCTTGGCAACCTCACCTATAGTCTTACCAATAAATGCACGGCCGAAGGGTGACTCTAGTGAGATAAAATTCCGTGAGGTATCAGACTCATCTGCTCCTACGATAGTAAGAGTTCGTTTTTCGCCTGAATCGATATCCTCAATGATTACCATTGTGCCAAAAAGCACTTTCTCACCGATCTCGCCACGGTCCTTAGGATCGATCACATCGCAGTTCGCCAGCTTAGCTTCTATATCCCGTATTTTGGCTTCAACCATACCCTGCCGCTCCTTCGCCGCGTCGTAATCCGCGTTTTCGGAAAGATCACCAAGTGCCCGCGCAACCTCAATAGCATTCGCCATCTCCCCACGGCTTGACTTGAGTTTGAGCAGCTCCTGGCGCAATAAGGCGTAGCCATAAGGCGTCATAGGTCTTTTCATTTACTACCTTGTTTTATATTGGTCTATACAGTTATTCATTCGATCACACTTATGGTATTTTTCAAGCAGTGTATGAAAAACGGTGCAGTAAAAAAAACTGCTACTAGCGAACGTCGTCGAGCAGGTATCATAAGCGACGAGGCGGATGCGTTAATTTTAGTTTGTTATTTATCGGAGAGGCTGCTGTTTTTAAGAACAGAGTTTTTAAAAACAGCAGCATTGTCAAGATAACCACTTATAAAGCTTCTCGAAAACTCCCATTCAATGGACCGCTGACCTATTTTTCCGATACAGTATAGCTAGTAACCTGAGTTAGACGCAAGATCTGCCATAACTTGCTGAAATTACTTCATCCACTTCGTTACTCATGATATAAAATGCTCGACGTAGAACGCTACGCCTGTGCTTTTATATGACAGGCGCTTCGTGTCTAAAGCAATTTTAGCGGGTTACCGCAGTTCTCTACGTTAAACTCAGGTATTTAACATACGACTAAAGATTTTATGACCGGATCTCGGCCAAGGCAAACTAATGATGTTTTGCCGGGAGCCATCCTATAAAATCTATGAGTCTTGGAGTGAATTTTTATGTCTAACTCTGAAACAATTGTGTGGGAAGGATCTCCGTCGCACTATCACCAGTTCGGCACCTACCTCTGGTGCATATTGCTCTGCGTGTTAGTTTTTCCAGCCCTGTACGGCATTTGGTGTTGGATAGAACTAAAAAGCCAAAAATTCCAACTTAGTAATCAACGCCTTAAGTGGTCCAGGGGTGTGTTCTCACGGGTAACTGACGAAATTGAACTCTATCGTATAAAGGACACTCAATTAGTGGAGCCGTTCTTCCTGCGCCTGGTAGGGTGCGGAAATATCATACTTGCCACTTCAGATCGCTCCACTCATGAGATGATACTTCCGGCGATAAATAAAGCAGGCGACGTAAGAGAAAAAATTCGTTCTCTTGTCGAAGTAGCAAGGCGCGAACGAGGCGTGAGAGAAGTAGATTTCTCTGGCGAGTAACTCCTGCTTCTTCCAAGTATGAGCGTGCGGCAGAACGGTGATCTATCACCCAAAAAGCTCGAGCTTAATAACCTCTGGTAGTTGGTTTTCTGAGCCGGGTACACCGCTCATCGACTTATCGATGGTCGCCCGAAGAAAATAGCGACTGGATCCATATTGCACCTTGGAAACGACCTGAAGATTGGAACTCTTTACGGTCAGCATCCGGGATATTTCATCAAAATCCTGAAAATAAGGCGAGAGCAGCTCGGCAAAGGTAAAGGTCTCATAGGGCCCCTCTGGACTACGCGCAAACGCTATAATTTCCGCTGCACTCGCTTCGTTTAATTCCGGTGCGATTGCCATCAAAACCTTGGAGCTAATTAGATTTATATTGGCCTGATCGACCTGTTGGCAGGTAACATAGGGAGAAAGCTTCTTAATTCTGTTGGAGGTGAATCCAGGAATCGATTCCAACTCACTAAGCGAACGAATTTCTTGCTTATTCGCAAAAGTGCCCTTGGGAAGCGAACTCTCAATACCACCCTCAAAAGAATCTTCTCCCGGATAGGATTCTTCATCACTATCAATATAATCAATTAGATTTGCCACCAATGCTTGGCTGCTGAAAAATGTACCTTTTAGCGGCCCCTGAGTAACCAGCTCGTTATCCCCGTCAAAGCCGAGATTCTGAAAAAGTCGAGCAAAGGAGTCACGCCACCTTATGAACAACTCGTGCGCATCACCAGGTGCACCCTTGCTGTGGTCATAAAGCTTTCTGAGCGACAATTTGGAATCTAAAGAGCTCATTTCAAGCCCTATGATTACGTTTGGCTCATCAACTCCCAGAAGCTCACCCGGCACTTCAATGCCCTGAACGAGAGGGCCCCAGCTATTCTTGGGCGGATCCGCATTCCCGCTAGACTGCGACACCAGCATACGCGCCACATTCACAGCCGACTTAAGTAAAAACTCAGCCTGAACTCGTTGAATAAAGGACTTATGAATGCGAGCGGAAAAGTAGACCGAGGAACCTAGATAAAAAGTAAGCGCCGAGATAATGGCTATTACCAACATCACTAGTATAAGCGCAATCCCTGAAGATTCTTTCCTACCTGATCCTTTTGTACTCAACTCTTACTCCGGTTCATAGTCAAACTTCGGGTAACTGCCTAGGGATTTTTCCAATCTCTTCGTCAAATGCCTGATTTTGTTCACTACGGCGCGGAATGCCACATACTCATCCCAAATCAAAATATCACAAAAAATAACGATTTGGGATGAGTATAATTTTTGCCGGAGGCAATACTCCCAGAGTGAAAACAATATAGCCGTCGCAGTTCGAACTCCCTGTGACAGTTTGAACTGGGATGGCTATACAACACTGTAGATCACAATGAGCGAAATTCTAGCTTGGCGAATAAATTGCCCAACCTGATAGTTTGGCACTTTGAGAACAAATCGTAATCAATACCTGCTTAACAAACGAAGTTCTTAGAGGTATCCAGGCTATTCTCACCGAAATCTTCCACCGACTCGACCGTCTTGAGCTTCAAACTACTCAACACATCGCGAACATCTTCACTCACAAACCGCGACAAGCCGTTAATCAGATTCACCAGACGCTCAATTTCACCCATCTCTCCTGTCTGGAGATGTCGACAAAGTTGCACCGCCAAATCCCTCTGCTTTATCAAAATCGAATCATAAGAATCAAGTCGCTCCACAACACCCGGCACAACACCCGAACGCTGGGTAAGCTTCTCCCTAGCGCTCTTAATTGCCGCACCCAAACCATTCATCGAGCCAAACAACTGCTCAATGGTCGTTACGGTATCAGCGGACACACCGCTCAACTTACTATTAGTTCCAGGCATGGAATGCTCCTTTCAAAAATTCCTCAGTTAAAGTGTTCTCCATCGGCAATTTTACACCCCACCGATGGCAACTGCCTCGACAGAGGCAACAGCCACAAATCAACAATCCGTCGTTACAAAAATCAGCATTCCCTGCTTGTTGAGGACTGCAAATGGCAATAAGGTTACCAACTTCGGGGCCCTTAACCCTTAAACTCTAATTAATAAACAATACTAAATAATTAGCAGAGCCTGCACTGCTCGAGTGCATTGTAGCCCAGGATAAATATTTACGCTAGATTGTTCAATCTCTATACAGGTACTGTCTTCTAAGAAGACAAATATGCTTCATGAATTCTATCAAACGCCCGATTCACTAGCTCATGCGGGGTCAAAGTGGTGGAGTCGAGCGGTTCAAGTGCCGTAAACGTGACGGAGACACCGTACGTCACGGGTAAAAATCCGCGTTTAAGAATCTCACCCGACCCTGAAATGGCGATCGGCATCACGACGCACCCGGGCATCTCCTTCAGCAGGGTCAAAAGACCCAAAGACTTAAACGGCAGCAGTTCTCCGGTTTTCGAACGTGTACCTTCAGGATAAATACAAACATCACGACCTAACTTTGCCGCCCTGGAACCGAGCGACCGTATCGCCCTGATGGCCTGCGTACGGCTTCCCCTATCGATCAAAGCAGCTTCCATATTTTTCAGCGCAATGGAGATGCTTGGAATCCAGCGACCCAGTTCTCTCTTCGCAACAAATCGTATTTTCCCACGATTCATCAAAGTTAAAATCAAGGTAATGTCGTACATACTCTGATGATTTGATACAAAGATTACCGAACGCCCGGCAAACTGTTCAAGATTTCTTATATTCTCAGCCCCATGAAGATTCACTCGAAGACCAGCCCACACCTGCAGCCCCCAAAGAAATGAGCGATTCATAATCAAGAGCACCCGCTCCTTTGCCTCTATGCCTAAAAGACGGCTTACCGAATGAAAAGGGTGAAAGAGCAAAAGCAAAATGAAAAAATAAGGCGCGAACAGTGTGGTCGCAATCCAATTAGACAGTGCATGTACAGCTCGTTTCATTCTCTTTCAATTAGGTATTAAATTTCATAAAATCACCCGTATTCATAATCGTTCCTACCCTCAAAGTCAAAATCTGCCCCCCCCGGGGGCAGCTACACTGCCGCGAGCAGCTCTTCGCGAGTCGGAAACCCCTCCAAACTAATTTCTCCATCCATAAGAGCGCTTTGTGCCTTACCCTTTCGCTTCAGATTTGCACTTATTAGCCAGTCAACCTTACTAGCATGAAGTGAAATAATCGAAACGTTCCCGGTTTGTCCTATACGATGTATTCGATCAATCGATTGCAACCAGTGCTCTGCATTCCAGGTCTTATCCAGATAAATAGCGTACTGCGCCCTTGTTAACGTCAACCCCACCCCGGCGACGGCCGGTAAAGCGATTATCACCCGTGGGCCCCCTGCGCTGGCCTGAAATGCAGACACAATCGCCTGACGATCAGCCTGCCGAACGCTTCCTGCCAAGATCTCAGCTCCATATGACGCATAACGTTGCGCCAACTCAACCGTATTACCAACATAATTTGTCCAGATGACTACTTTCTGTTCATTTTCGCCAACCAGTTCCTCGAGAAGAAAGTCGAGTTCCGTAAACTTTGCTGGAGTTCCCGTCCAACTAGGGTCGACCAACCTCGGATTGGAAGAAATCTGAACTGCCCGCAAATATTGTTCAAGAATACTCGACATTTCACGGGTAAAGACCTTTCCCTTTGCGGACATCAGCCGAACACGCAGATCCTTCCGAATTTCCTCATAGCGCTCAAGCTGCGAGCCAGAAAGCTCTAAATTCCTCTCAATGAATGACTTCTCTGGCAGCTTGATAACTCTCTCTTTCTTCCGTCGTAATAAAATCTCTTGAACCCGCCGTTGGGTAAATTCCACCTGCTTCGGAAAAAACCGCCGTACGGCATACGCACTATGTTGATTTCCCAATTCGGCGATCGAAGTAAGCCACTTATGATAGTCACTTCCAAATCGCTCACCGAGATCTAGAAGATACACCTGACTCCAGATATCGGTAATATCCTTCGGGGTTGGGGTACCAGATAGCAATACCCGACGTTTCGCCTGCTGTGCGAGAGTACTAAGCATTTTGAACGTTTTGGAAAGCGGATTCTTAACCCGTTGAGACTCATCAATACACAAAAATGTATCAAATGTTGATAGTACTCGTAATAAAAGTGCATGAACTTTGGGCGTTCGGGCAATTTCATAGTTCAGAATAAGAACTTTCTGGCCGGGGTCAAATTCAAATTCATTTAATATGCGAGTACGTTGTAGTGGTGACTTTGGAACTGTCAATGCACTAAAGCCAGGAATCCACTGTCCTATCTCCCTTTCCCAGTTGAGGCAGAGTGAATTAGGGCAAATAATTAGCCCCTTGAATACCGCACCCTGTGCGAGCAATTCCTGCATGGCAGTAAGAACCGAAAGTGTTTTGCCTAACCCCATATCATCGCCAATAAATGCGAAATTCTGTCGCAAAACCCACTCTACAGCCACTCGTTGATGCGGAAATAACTTGGACGCTAAATCTGAATTCTCTATCTTAAGGGGATAATCAGAAAGGCGATTGAAGGTATTTCTGAACTGAAGCTGAACTTTTTGGGCCCTACGTCTTTCAAGAAATTCTACAAACCCTACCGTCTTGAAAAATTCTCCGCAACGGTCGCTCACGGTTTCAAAGAATTCATCAAAGTAGCACTCCTGAATTTCCACTACTCGTGCATCTGCTGAGGTAGTTTCAGAGACATCAGCAAGATCTGAAATAACTGACTGAAGTGGCTTTACCGATCTCTCCGATCGAGGAATGTGGGATGGGAAAAAGTTACTTACCTCGGATTTTTTTAGATCTGAAGGCAAATACAACGCCGCCCCACCTGCACCTGTGCAACACCACGATACCGCCCCTCCTTTAATGCACAACAACGACTCATCGAAAAGATCTATCCCCCGGTCAAGAAAACACCTTACAAGCTCCAAGCTATACCAAACTTTTAACGCTATGGTTTGGGCACGCCACGCTAATAGGGGGAACTCCTTCAAAGGAATTCCCTTGGAAAAATAGTCACTCTGGCTCCGGAAACGGAGGGATGGGAACAGCATAACGAGCAGTGGGAAGGATGCCCCGTTCAAAAGGCAGACACCGCGCTGCTCATCAAAGTCAAAACAAGGAGCAAAAAGGGAGTTTACAATATCACTCCGCGGCAGAACAGGAGAGTTTGCTCTTGGCCCGATTTGCTTTCTGTACGATGCGGCAAGTTGTAGTGGTGCGGACACATCCTGCAAAACTGCGCACTCCACGCCCTGGCGGCGGCACCATTTTACCAAGAGCGATACATCCATTGCTGGAATTGCAAAGTTGGTAGTGCTAATGCGATCATCAATTAAGAGATCGCGACTAAGCGAAAGCAAAGTCTGTCGGGATCGCACCTTACCGTGTACCAATCCATCATGAAGGCGGTAAAGTTGTATCTCTGGCTGGTATAAATTTACATCGTCAGGCGCCACGTTAAACGGATTTTGCAGGATACGCGACTTAGCGGCTCCCCTTGTCTTAGGATTCATGAATCTTCACAACAAACAACTCTCCCAATTTACTGCTCTTCGTCATCTCCAATAATATCTTTGATCACAGAGCGAAAGGACGCAAAATCCTCGAAGCTGAACTCCTGACGGACGCTGGCGGGAATTGATTTAAAATCGAAATCATCCTCATAGAAATGTCCAGGCACCTGCTCAAATAGATCAGGACTATTAGCAG
The DNA here is from genome assembly GCA_044238365.1 of Bdellovibrionota bacterium. Classification (GTDB taxonomy): domain Bacteria; phylum Bdellovibrionota_C; class UBA2361; order UBA2361; family JBIIDM01; genus JBIIDM01. The sequence continues at coordinate 9,315 of JBIIDM010000104.1, forward strand.
TAGTAACATCTCTTTCTCCCTTCCCCATCCAGGCATGCAAGCTGCCAATTTCGTTGACACGGATTGCCGGTTTCAGAGCTTCGACCAACTCTGTTCTCGAGGCTCCAAGCAAACGGTAATCCATGACCGACTCGGGAGGAAGGCCTTCACCGCTCATCAAGCTATCTATAAGCACAATCAATACCCGAAGTGCCGCGGACTCTCCGGTGAGTGAAGATATATTAGAGGCGAACGCCATATAGAGATCCTGAGAAAGCCGCCTGGAAAATCCCAGTTTCTGGGCTATCAAGGAAATTACCTGAGAATGTTGGCATTTAAATATTTCGGCTTCCAACTTAATATCATTTAAAACCTTGGCCTTTTTCAGATCAGAGCGATATTGACCGTATCCCTTGGGGTCCTTCTTACTAAAAGCTACAAAGGCCAGCGGCCGCAACAATCCGACAAGTAGCCCTTTTTCAAGCCCAATCTTGGGAAGTACATGACCACACAACATTCCTACTTCGCTGTACTCCTGTATATCCTTCTCTAGTTCCGGGATAAATTCCGGCGAGGTTACCTTTTTTGCAAGATGGAAACAAAATATGCCCGCACTGATCACACTCATTTCTGCGGGCTTAAATTTGGAATAAAGGGTTTTGAAGGTTAAGCCTCGACCATCACTCTCTTGTGGGTAAATAGTAAACATTGCATACAGAAACTTCGCCCGCATCTGATGAGATGAAAGAAGCGACCTCATGATAAAATAACAGGTCGCACCGCCCTCCTTACTCGTCGGTCCCAGGCGCTCTAAGGTTTTGGTAACCTGGGTAAGGAGGTTATGAAAATTCCCAAGCCCATCAACTGTCGACTTTGCCACGGCCCAACTGGAATCTTCAATCAGTGCGTCAATTTTCATTCGGCATACAAATTATGAGAAGCTATTGAGGTAAATCCTTGCCGACTTGCGAAATTTCGGCCAACGCTCGTTCCACATCAAACTGCATTGTATAGAGAGCGTCACGAGCATATTTCGAACGAACTTCACCGAGATCGGCTTCGCCTAAATCCTGGATAACAAGTGACAGCGCTTTGACAGAAGACTGTGCCATCACTAGAAGTGCCTCAAATGAAAAGGCATGCTCCGAGTCCGCCGGATCCCCAATATGATCTAAAAAGAAAGCTGAGAGCAGCTCTACCCTTTTCGACATTGGCTGCCATTTGGTTACACCGTACATATCCCGCTCGACCGGCGTGCGCTGCATTTCCCGAGCAATCTGCGAATCAACAGCACGCAGTGATCGATGTACGCCATCAAATAAAGGTTCTCCTGGAGGGTTATCCCGTTTCTTCATAATGCCTATCTTTTATGAATTCTCTAGACTCTACACAACATCTTATTCAAACACACCGTCCTTTTCAATGTAGAAAAAAATGAAAACTCTTTTCACTATAATGGCGTATTGCTATATAGGTCGCTGGCTCTACCTTGAAGCGTGTCTACTCATGCCGGATCTGGCTCCGTACCTCCAAAGTACGCTAGAATCCCTTGACCCGCCAACCCATGACCTAATTGCCGAGATGGTAAAGTCTTATTCTATACCGGAGATAATGGACCGAGGTATTGAAAACCTGACCCCGAAACACGCCCGGGCCAAGCCGAATACCACGGACGAAGCGCAACAAGCGATGTTCTCAGAGGAAGTGCCAGATGGCTATTTTTAGTAGGAACAAGCTACACAGGGCGCCCGCTAATAACCCCTAGTATAGAGCGCTGCTGCTTCCTTCATCCACTGAGCAGGCGTCCAGCCCAGCTCCTTCTTAACCGCTGCATCGAACGGTATTTCTTCCCGCTTTATAACCTCATAAACGCGTAACAGTCCGGAGAGAGAACGTTTTTTTACAATCGATTCGATCATTGCATAGGCCCGATAGTAGTCGGAATTCGAGCCCGAGAAGGTCTTTGGATTCCAGTTTTCCAAAAAGTGTTTCTTCGAACCCTGTTGGATTTGTCGTGCCTCGCCGCTTAACCCATGATCAGAGAGCGCCTGAACTTCAAACCATTCGGCGAAGCCTTCACTATGATATCGTTCCGCTCCCTTCACCGCAGCACCAAGAAGCTGATACTCAATAGCATGTCCGAACTCATGATACAGCGTTCCTCGAAGGCGGTTTCGTGCCTCTTGCTCCGGCAGAACACCCTGGCGACACCCAGTTCCTATATAGAACGCCGATACAAAAATATCGGCGGGTGGTGTGATCCAGGCAGGGTGGCAATCCTGCTTTCCGAACGGATACACCCGCACAGTAGCAGCCTCATCCATAAAAACAAGGTTCCAATCGAACGGGGACGATCGCAACGCAGCCGGAAACTGACGCCGGGAAAGAGTCTTAGCAGCCTGTTCCCAGGATTCCTTCACAACATAATACGGTTCCTTTCCAAAGTAGTCCGTACTCGCTACCTGCCAACGGATTCGTAATCTCCCGAAGGCAGTGGAAAAATTGAAATCTCTAGCGGCACCCGTGAGGCGCACTTCGTGGGGTTTCTCAAGTGTCCTGTTATTTCCAGATACCTGCGAATAGCCGCCGGATGCCAGGCAGGCAAAGGCGGAGAGGGCGATGAGCAGTCTTTGTAAAGCGGGCATTCTGATCTTTTTGAAAAAGTTATCCTGAAGCCAAAATCGTTACAACGGCTCGAATACTTTAGGGGAAAGAAGGCATGACGAGTAAATCAGCGCTGAGCTGATAACGACCACGAAGGGAGGCGTCTAACCTTTGGTGACAGAAAAAGCAGGGATAAACTGGTCGATGAGTAACTACTCAGGTACCCCCAACATAAATGCGCCCCAAAAGCGAGCTAACCATCTGTAACTGCCAGGGATTTTTTCAGGGTCGAGGAAAGTGATTGTTTTGTGAATCAGCTGTTCCCGGAGTCAAAAAATTCTCAATAAATACAAAAGAGTACAGCAATATTTTTAAAATGTTTGCGCGCACTATTGTAGCTTTTTTTAATGTCAGCTCACCCTATGAAAGCTACAACACACTGAATTCACAGGGTGA
>JBIIDM010000253.1:0-3489 GCA_044238365.1 Bdellovibrionota bacterium
CTCGCCAGACAGTGATAGCGGTGCTATCAGCCATCTCTTGATATACAGTTTTACCCATGGAATATCACAGTGCTTTTCTACCGCTTTCATGAGCAAGTCATGAGCAAGTCATGAGGAATGTTGTCAAACAGTCCAACAATGTCAAACTCAACTACCCAGTCGAATTCCCAACATCTCTTTCTCGTTACCCCTACGACATCAAGCGCTGATTTCCCAGGTCGATACCCATAAGAATCCTCAAGAAAGTACGGTTCTACCAGTGGCTCAAAGTTGTTGCGTATTTGGTAGAGAAGCGCATTTGAGAACATTTTCATTTTTTGGACTTTGGTTTCTTATTATTTATAGTTACGGTTTCCCGAGCTTCTGCGTCATACTGCCTGTATGATTTTGCCTTGATGGCGAATAATTTTGTACGATGGATTAATCGATCAATAATTGCTGTCGTACATGTTGCGGAGGGAAAAATGGACTGCCACTGTAATGGTGGTATGTTTGAAGTTATAATAGTGGATTTTTCTTCGTATCGGCTGTTTATGAGCTGGAAAAACAAGTCAGCATGCTTATGTGAGGACGCGAGATAACCGAGTTCATCAATGACTAGGTGTCGTATCGTGCGTAGGTTCTGATCCTTCTGAGGAGAGCCGTGCCCGTGGTATAGTCGGCAAGCTCGTTGAGCAGAGAATGAGCGGAGATAAAGAGTGCGGTGTGTCCATTCCCAATGGCATGCTGTGCGAGATTTTTCGCAATCATTGTTTTTCCGACGCCGATATCCCCTATAAGGAGAATGTTTGTAGCATCTTTCATGAATTCAAGTGAAAAGAGATCAGTAATTTCAGACTGATTTATTTCAGTAGGCCATGACCAGTCAAAGTCACAAATTGGCTTGAATTTTAAGATCTTCGACCTCTTTGTTCGCCGTTCCAAACTTCTGGAGCTTCTTTCCTTCTCTTCAGCTTCAATTAGTCCTGGAACCCACGGCTTGTTAGCGTAGATGGTCCAATTATTTACCAATGCCCAATATCCGAGTGATCTGGCGCGAAATAGCAGTGAATCAAGGAATACGTCTTGTGTTTTTTTCATACCATTTCTCCTAGGTAGTTACTTTTTAGCTGCTATTGGCAGGATTGGAGCTAGACCTCGCTGAGCACGTTGTTGTTCGAGGATCCTTCGAACAGCGGCACTCTGGAATGGGCCATGGCGAAGTATGTGAGTGATCGCAGCATCGAAATCGTGTATTCCGTACAGGTCAAGGTCTTGCTGAAGATCGGTAACACATTCTACTGTTAGCCTTTTTGCGGCATTAAGTTTTTCGAGTAGAAGAGCGACGTCGGGAGCTCTTTCGATGAGCAAACGAGTGGCTGTATCACCCGTAGCAGCACGTTTTATATTGAGTAAATTCTCGACATGAAGGGAGTCGGTATATATTTTGCCTTTGGCAAAGCTGCGCTTATGCGTAGCAATAATAGTTGTAGTGTCGACTATTCTGACCGTCTCCGACGTTGCCATTATTTTTAGACTTTTGCCAACGGCAGAGGGTGGGATTGAATAATCATTTGTGTCGAATCGGACATAAATCGTCTTGCCTGCTTGAACAGTTACTATATCTTCATAAGGATAAGGATCTGGGGGAATTGGGGTAAGAAGGCGCCGTTCTTCCTCAAGCTTTTGACCAACACTATACGTGGCATCATCTGGCCACTTTCGTCCAAGCGATATCGTATTGCACCACTGGAGTGCTTGCTCATTGAGCTTCTCCAACCCTTGATCGTATGTTGAATCTCGATGGTCGAAAAAAGAGCCGCGAAAATATTGTATACTTCGCTCGACTCGCCCTTTTTCGTTTGGCTTTCTTACGCCAGTAACTTCAACGAGAAATCGGTATTTTTTGGCAAATTCAAGAAGCTCATCGTTCATCTGTGCATGTCTGCCCACTCTGGCTAAGACAACACACTTCATGTTGTCGTATAGGCACTTGCGTGGCACACCACCTAACCAGACAAAGGCACGTCGCTGCGCCTCAAGAAGATACGGCATGCGCATACTGTAGGAAAATGTAACATGTAGCGCTCTTGAATATGCCAGTGTCGTGAAGAGAGCATAGAGCTTTCGTTGCGAATTATCACAAGTAACTGCGCCAAATTCTGCCCAATCAACATGTGCATATTCTGCGGGAAATGCATTTAACTTAAGGTATGCTTCCTTATGCGCCTTAGGCCGCATCTCTGCCACTAAAGCTCTAAACTGGCTCTCACCACCGGTATATCCTTGCTCTTTCACCATATGAAACAGGCGGATCGCGGGTATTGACGGGTGTAGGTTATACCTTACCTATCTTCAAACTCTCGCAAAAAATAAATCTCTAACGTCCCGTTCGTCTGCCCGAAATGCTTTCTATATAAAACCGGCTCATACGAGCGGATTAACGCTTTTCGAATTATCTTGTCAATGTTTGCGTATCGGAAATATTTACAGTCAAGTCCCGTTAGGATTACTACCTTACCCGCACCAGTCCTTACTCATAAGTAACTGGGATACCCTACAGAGTCAGCCCGAAAAAAGGAACGAACAAGTTCCTTATTATTTTTTATTGCCTTTAGATCAATCTCCACTCGCTCCTTCAGTGATTCGTTCATTTTTAGAGGCTTCTTGCTTAGCCCATGAGTTTTGATTTGATTCCAAACAAATTCGTCCGGGTTTAAGTCGGGCGAATACGGCGGCAGGAAATATAGTTCGATTTTTCCTTTAGTCCCTTTTACAAAATCCCTTACAATCTTTGCCTTATGAGATGGGTGGCTATCAACAATAAAATAGCACTTTCGTCGGACTCTTTTAGTGAAGAGCTTCAGCACTTCTATAAAAAATGCCGCGCTAAACCGATTCGTATATAGAAGGTATTTAAACTCACCCGTTGGGCTAACTGCACTAATCGCATTAATTTTCTGTCGCTGGCCACTCGTCTGGATAACGGGAGTGCTGCCCTTTCTACCCCAAGTACGGCCAAGAACAGGGTCGCTTCGAATCCTTGCCTCATCGAGATATAGAATAAGCGCGTTGTTCTTTTTGGCTCTACTACAAATACGCGGCAGGATTTTCTCTTTCCAATCATTTACTAAGTCGGGGTTCCTTTCATACGCCCTCCTGAGTGACTTCTGTAGGCTAATGGAGAGTCTTCGCAATAATTTGGTTACCCCTGCTATGGGGAAAAGGCTCAAGTGGTGTACTTTCTCAAATAGAAGACATTGAAGCGCACATGCCCTTTGAACTCAGGGGTTTTGACTGTGATAATGGCTCGGAATTTCTTAACAATCATCTCTTACGATATTTTACCGAGAAACCGCAGACCCGGTCGGGCGTCTTCCAGTTTACCCGTTCTCGCCCCTACCATAAGGGCGACAATGCTCACGTTGAACAAAAGAATTACACTCACGCCAGACAGGTTTTGGGCTATGAACGGCTCGATTTTATAGAACTCGTTGCCCCAATAAATGC
>JBIIDM010000105.1:0-12234 GCA_044238365.1 Bdellovibrionota bacterium
CGGCGTGGAGTACCACGCCTCATTCACAAAACAATCACTTTCCTCGACCTTGAAAAAATCCCTGGCAGTTACAAATTGTTAGCTCGCTTTTCGGGCGCATTTATATTGGGGGTACCTGAGTAGTTACTTTTGAAGTATAACTATTGCTGTGCTTTATAATGACTATGGCGGGGTTTCCGTCAATAGCCTGAGCGGTGCAGCTGTTTAGTAATGAGTACCGCGCTATCTTCATCAACGCCTAGCCCGACTCGGTGCTCACTCGAGAGTAATCCGTTGATTAGGCGCTGCATACGGTTTCTTTTGATAAAGTGCTGATCAGTCAGGACGCCTTCAAGTAGACCTAATCCCGGAACGAGTTCCAGAGAGCTGTTCATCAAATGCTGTGCGTTGCCAATTCCTGAAATCATCGGATTTGATACGCATGCAACGCCTGCGCTTTTTCCTCCAAATACGACGCCGCGATCATGCGCTGCAATCAGCGATTCTGAGATGCCTGGAATTTTGAGGATCTTTGCCAATCGTACTTGATCTCCGCCATCGATGAAAATTCCTCCTGCCGTAGATACCTGGCTCAAGAACTTTTCTTTGCCACTTCTATTTAGCATTATGTCGAACATAGGACTTCCTACGACGGGTACATTTTTACGGTAGTTTAGGGCAGTGCTTATAGCTTCAAATGACGCCTTCTGACTTGTTGACGCCCAGGGAATTACCAGCACGGGTCCAGCTGACAGAGAACTCAGAAATACGTCGGTGCCCTCATCTGGCATCTTTGCCCCACCAAACTGCATATCGATTGTAGTCGGTAACCAAGACTGTGACTTGATTTTCTATACTAACTATGTAATATATTTTCACTTGCATGGTTCTATGATTTCAAAAACGCCACTTCCTCAATCTAATCGTTCATGATATTTCAAGCCAATTTTAAAACAATTTTAGCCGTTTTTTGTTCAAGGTATCACCGGAATTTCCGAATTCTTTCATGGGGCCTTGGCCCTCTATCGGGAACTCACGAGGCTGAGATCTATAGTTTCTGAGAATAACCGGAGTGCGGTTTTCGGGAACATTCATTATGAGGCAACGTATACGATGCCCATTTTGGTATCTTTGGTACCTTGATATTTTCAGACAAAGTCTGCTGATTGCGCTCTTTGATATTTTCAGTTTTATGGACTAAAATAGTAGCCATATATCTTAACTTCGCTTTACTTACTCTAAGCGGATACACCAAAAAATAGTTTCTCTAAGGCATTGAATCCTTTGTCCTTAACAGGATTGTTGTGCCTTGGCGTCGTTGTAATTGAATTCCCAATGAAATCAGTCCGTAAGAACAACACTTCTAGCATCCACGAGTCAACCGTAAAAGTAGAAACGGCGGAGAAGACTTCTACAATCAAGGCATGGCGGGAAAAAGGGTATTCGTGGATTGATACAGTTGTGCCAAAACGTAACCAGCGCTCCGAGCGAAAGGCGTTGGAACGGATTTGCTCTATATGGGCTAGCCATATCGGACCCCAGAAAAAATATTTTTTTCGGAACGACGGTAGGGATCGTTTCAGTTCTTCGCAGTACTGGCGGGGTTTAGGAGCAACCAGTGATGAAGCTCGTGCTATGAGTCAAATTAATGGAAGTCCGAAAGATTTCAAAGGGTTTGTTCTGGCGGTAACTTCTCAGCTTGTTAAAGCTAACTTAAATGTTCCGCTCGTTTTTGAAGGGGCGCAGGAAGATTTTCGGGAAGAATCCTATGGCCATATATTTTGGCGCAAAGCAATTAATCGAAATCGCGGCGAACCATCTCCTGGCGAAATCAAGGATCAATGTGCCATTGTGATTGGCACAGATTACCTTGAAGTACGAAACGGTGGCTATCTACGAGATCTGGAGTTATGTCGTAGTCCTGCGGATCTTGTTTTGAGAAGTATATTAAGAGAATTCGTCATGAAGTTTTCATGGGGATGGATTGACAAATTGCGCATCGAATCAGAGGCCGTGGGCCGTGCTTTCGATGTTATAATGTCAAATACCTGCCTTCGAGAACGGTTGTTAGACGATAATAACAGGCAGGTTTCAATTTCGCTCGATGTAGCTGAGTGGGAACTCTCACTTAATGCAATAGGATCACTTAGCCCACAATTAAAGACGCAGTCTGGGTATACTTTAACTGGACAAATTATTCGTTTGGGATCCAGTCTGGTATATTACTTACATGAAGCGGTGTTGTATCGCTGTGACAATGATTGGATCGAGAAGCCTGGATTCGTCACTGACCAGATACCCCAGATTGACCATACTCTTTTAAAGTCAAAACCGCTGCTGGAGTTTGTACGAAAGAATAATATCAAATTTCAAAATCAGCATTTAGATGAGGTCGAATTCAAGGCGGCGCAGGCTCGCTTTACTTGCTGGTTGGAAAAGGTAACGAACGATCTGAAGAATGAGGATCATGAGATTTTCTGCCTTCGGGCCTACGCCCTGGATGGAGAGGGAGTAGAGGTTTGTGTTCGAACAGGCCAGGGTTGGGAAAATGTGGCCAGATCTGAAGATTCAAAGACTGCCATTTACTCTTCGTCCTCTTTGACTCAACTCGACCAGCAACTTCAGGCACTCCCGGGTAATTTACAATTTGATAAGAATCGTCAGCTCTTTTGGACGGGAATAGACGAAAACTTTGAAGAGATGTTTACTGCCTGGTATGAAAAAAAACCTGAGGGTATTGAAATTGAAGTAAAGGGAGAGTTAGCTTCGCTGGCAGATGGCAGCAATAAGGTCCAATTGAACTTTGATTTTCGTTCTACCGGTATAGACTGGTTTGATGTAGCTTTGTGTGCTGATAAGAGCGAGTTAGCATTCTCACCAACAGAAATTTTGTCGCTACTCTCTGCATCCAGACAAACAACTCTCAGAAAGCGAGTTAACGGTAAGGGCTGGGTGGAATTGGATGCGGTCGAGGTTCAGGCCGCACAGAAACAGGCAGTTGAACTAGGAGTTACTCTTCCCGAAGTTTTAAATAGTCAGGGAAAAATACATGTATTAAATGTAGCCCGCAACACTAATGGCACGATATCGGGTCTTGGCAGTGATACAATAAAAAAGGCTCAGAAGCGCGTTAAAGCGATTTTAAAAGGAAAAAAGACATCGAATCCAAAAGGCTTTCGCGCCGAATTGCGGACATATCAGCAAGAGGGATTTAATTTTCTCTCGTTCCTTTCAGAGTCCAATCTTGGCGGCATTCTAGCTGATGATATGGGGCTTGGCAAAACCGTTCAAACCATTGCCTGGTTATCATCACTCAGGAGTAAGGCAAAATATCGCTCATCATTTAAGGCGCTGATAGTATGCCCCAAATCAGTTATTGATGTATGGTTACATGAAATTGGGAAATTCGCGCCATCTCTGGCTCGTCTTATAGTTACGGATATAGCTGCGGTAAAGGACACCGAAGGGAATTTTATCGGCATCTTTGGGTATACACGGGCACGATTGAACACCGAAGTGCTCACGGCGGTCCGTTGGAATGCCGTAGTTCTTGATGAGGCGCAGGCTATAAAGAATCCAGATTCTCTGGTAGCACAGGCAGTATTCAATCTTAAGTGCGATCATCGTCTGGCGCTCACTGGTACACCGGTTGAGAACCGACTGCTCGATCTGTGGAGCATAATGAACTTTGCCCAACCTGGCATGTTAGGGCCGATTGAAAATTTCAAGAAAACGGGCATTACAGATGAGATCGAAGCCGCAACGTATCTTCGCGCCAAAGTCCGTCCTTTCATGTTGCGTCGAACCAAGGCTCAGGTATTGCCTGATCTTCCCTCTTGTATACAGGAAGATATCTTATGCGAGATGAGCCAGAAACAGGCATTGCTCTATCGCGCAGAGTTAAAAAAGGCACAACGGCTGCTGGTTCTCCTGAAAAAAGGTGGGCGGGAGGGCGCCAAGGCAAAGTTTCTAATGTTGACTATTCTTACCAGGCTGCGCCAAATTGCCTGCCATCCGGGCCTTGTTGATGAGAGTCTAAGAAAGAAGCCATCATCAAAAGTGGCAGCAGCTCTTGATATTCTGACCCCAGTAATTGAATCGGGTAACTCAGTTGTGATCTTCAGCCAGTTTCTTGGTATGTTGCGCTTTGTGGAAACTGAGATAAGAAAGCTGGGTATCAAATCTTATACACTCACCGGTGCGACCGAGAACCGTGGTAATCTGGTTTCCCGATTTACCGTAGACAATTCCCCTTCAGTTTTTCTGATTTCGCTAAAGGCAGGAGGCTCGGGATTAAATCTGACCAAGGCGTCACATGTAGTTCTTTTAGATCCATGGTGGAATCCGGCTGTTGAGCAACAGGCCATTGACCGGCTTCATCGTATTGGTCAGAAGCAGAGCGTAAATGCCTACCGTATTCTGGCCAAAAATACGGTAGAGGAGCGGGTACGGCAGTTACAAAAGCTTAAGTCAGAGTTGTTCAAAGCGGTTGTTGACGAGGGTACCTTCTCTGCTGCGTTAACCACTAGCGACTTCGAAGTACTGCTCGGAGTAAGGTCTTGACATACGATCAGTAGTTTTTAGTGATCTCCTCCAGAGGCTTACACGTTAAAGAGTTCCGACGAAGCAATAAACGCTGCGACCTTCTGGATGTCTTGGCTTAGCGAGCGATCCGCAATTATTGGCGCTACGATGGTGGCAAGTTGCCTGATTACCTCTTCACAGGGTAGGCTAAATTTGGTTTCTGATAAGGGGATCGATTTCGTGGTTTTAATTTTTAGGGATATTTCGAAATCAGCACCAAGCTTGGTAAGTGCCTGGTCTTTCATATAGGCCGTGAATTTTTGCACCTCTTCAGAATGCTCGCTGCCCACGGTGTGCTTTGAAGGGAGGTGTGCGAGTTCTTTGCGGATTAAGGCTCCCTGGTAGGCAAAGAGCAGTTCAATTGCCAATACTTCGTTAACGCGAGGAACCAGATCGTATAACTTCAATGCGAGGTTTGTCGCCATGCTTACATGATCTTCCTGGCCTGCGTCAGTTGAGATAGGGTACAGGTGATTAGGAGTTGAATAGCCGAGTACCACGTTAGTGAGCGCTGCCGACACGTATTCTGGTATCATCATCCCGGATGATTGGCTTCGTTCTTCAGCGGAAAGCGTTGGCCAGATCAGATCGTTGCCTAGGCCCTTATTGCGGGCCTCATCAACGTATCGGGCACTGCGATTATTTGAGAGAGAACAGATGATGCTTGCCGCTTGTATCAAACCGTACAGTCGAGTTGCTAACGGCATCCCGTGGAAGTGACCACCGGAAATGATTCTTGTCCAGGTGTTGGTTTTGCTATCCTTTAGGATCAGCGGATTGTCGGTTGCGCTATTTGCTTCAATTTCGAAAGTCGCTTTAGCGTCATCGAGTAACTCAGCGGCGGCACCAAGTATTTGAGGAGTGCATCGGATGTTATAGGGGTCTTGAATTTCCCCATCTACGTGGTAGGCGCGGTGAGACTCTCTGATCGGCGAGCCTGCCGAATATTCATTTAACCAGCGGGCAATTTTGCAAGCGCCAGGGTGGGGACGCAGACGCTGAAACTCATCGCCAAAGGGATCATCCGATCCCAGCATTACCTGTATAGTAAAGGCACTGACAAATGTTGCGGCTTTAAGAAGTCGAGAGAGTTGATGGTGCAGATAAATGCCGTAGGCCAGCGTGAACTGCATCCCGTTACTTAGCGCCAGACCTTCTTTCATTTGAAGTGTAACGGGCGTTATTTTAAGTGACTGAAACACTTCAGCGGCGGGTTTGAGCTCACCTTCGTACCAGACGTTCCCTTCACCAATAAGAGTAAGGGCAATATGGGAGAGCGGGGCAAGATCACCACTGGCACCGACTGATCCAAAGCAGGGAACCGACGGTGTGATACGATGATTTAACAGTGCTACGATCAGAGCGAAATTAGACGTGTGCGTACGGCGCTGTTTCCTCGCAGGAAGGAATGAGCCCGGAGCAGCATTGCCATTCGTACGAGAGCTTCAGGGGCATCCGGGCCGACACCACTAGAGTGTGATCGTATAAAGTTGAGTTGTAGTCTTTCCATGCCCTCGGGCGAGACTGCCTGGTCGACATTATGTCCAAAGCCCCGATTAAATCCGTATGACGGGTAGGGACGTTCCGAGATAAACTGAACGATTTCGGTTCTGCGGCGATCGATCTCGATTAACGTGTCCTCGCTTACATTGACAGCTTCTCCTAGACCAATCAAGAGTATCTCATCCAGAGTCAGTGTACTGTCGAGCGCTAATGTAATCATACGCTTTTTATGGTGATGCCATTTTTGATGTTTAACGTACAGGCATTTGCCTGAAAGTGGTACATCCAGTGTACCAGATCCGGTGCATCGATAACTGAAATATCAGCATATTTGCCGATCTCTAAGGAGCCTCTTTCCTTCTCCATTCTCAAAGCTTTAGCAGCCATTGAAGGTAACGGCTTCAACCGCGTCATTGCGGAGTTACTCCGCAATGAAGGCAGGCGAGTGCCATTGCCAGAGGCAGGTGAAAGGAAGGGGCAGAGCCGGGGTTGAAATCGGTAGCTATTGCGACAGTGCAGCCCTGTGCTTTTAGCATGCGACCATCAGCAAAGCGGTCTTTGAGATAGAGGGAAGCCAGTAGTGGGAGAATTGTTGCGACAGTGCCACTTGCTGCCCCAGCGCTCGGGCCCCATCTTCATCAGTATACTCTAGATGATCCGCTGAAATCGCACCGAGTTCCGCGGCGAGTAGAGCGCCCCCCAGAATTTGCGAGTTGATCAACGTGGAGCCCCTGACCCCAAGGCTGTGATCAGTCGCCGCCTGGGCAATTTGGCGCGTTTCCACCGGAGTAAACGCTATAGATTCGCAGAATATGTCACAAGATTGGACCAGGTTTTCACTGGCAACCTGAGGAATCAACTCGTCAATTAAGATCCTGACGTAATATTCCCTCCGGGAGGTATATTCGGGCGGGATAAAATGGGCACCCATAAAGGTGGGAACGATCGTTAGTGGCGAAACTTGCGCTACCTGTTTATACGCTTGCAAGATTTTCAATTCAGAGTCTACCGATAGCCCGTAGCCACTTTTGCATTCAACAGTGCAGACACCTAGGTCTGCCATCTGTGTTAAAAATGAAAGGCATCGCGCGGTAAGTTCAGCGAGGGAGAGAGATCGGGTAGCTGCAAGAGTGGCTGCTATTCCCTTGATTGGTTGGTCTGGATTTCCGCCCTCGGTGGTCTTGGTATGGCTGTGCTGGCGTAGGTATCACCGTGAAGCCTTCCCAGGTAATCATGGGGGCGCCAACCGCCGAACGCGAGGGGGGTGAGTGTGTGAATCTATTAATCCCGGAATGACGATGCCGCCGCGGGCTGATATGGTGGGCTCGTCTTGATAATGGTCGGGGAGGGCCGCCCCCCTGCGGCCCCACCCATTGAATCCGTTCATCTTGCCACACAATCGCAGCATCCCTTATCGCTGAGCCGTTAGGGCCACATTGATAAAGGACGCTGATATTGGTGAGGATTGGCATATTATTTGCGTTTTCCGGCTTGAAGGATCCTTTTTCTCATTCTGATGCTTTTTGGCGTAACTTCGACAAGCTCATCTTCTGAGATAAATTCAAGCGCTGTTTCTAATGATAGTGGCACGATCGGTGTTAGTACCACGTTTTCGTCCTTATTAGCTGCACGAATGTTCGTGAGCTTCTTGGCTCGGGTAGGATTCACATTTAGATCGCCGTCGCGGTTATGCTCCCCAATAATCATCCCTTCGTAGACGCGTTCCCCGGCGGAAATGAACAGTTGTCCACGTGGTTCAAGGTTGAATAGGCCATACGCCACGGTTTCACCTTCACGGTCTGAAACGAGTGATCCGGTTGATCGTGCTGGAAAATCGCCCCGATATGGTTCCATGCCTTCAAGGTATGAGTTTAATAACCCCGTTCCTCTGGTGTCGGTCAGGAACTGATTTCTCAGCCCGATCAACGCACGGGATGGGATCGAGAACTCAATACGGGCACGGTCACTGCGCACCTGAAGATTGACCATTCGACCTTTCCTGCGAGAGAGCTTTTCAGTCACGATACCGACGTGAATTTCTTCACAGTCAACCTGTAGATGCTCAATTGGTTCATGAAGGACCCCATCAATGACCTCAGTTAAGACCTCTGGGCGCCCAATGCTCATTTCAAAGCCTTCACGGCGCATCTTTTCGATCAAAATTGCTAGTTGGAGCTCTCCACGACCTTTTACCAGGTAACCATCCTCGATGGTTTCAATCTGAAGCGAGACGTTAGTAAGCAACTCACGTTCAAGGCGCTCTTTAATTCTTGGCAACTGAACATGTTTTCCTTCCTGTCCTGAGAACGGAGAGGTATTAGGGGTAAAGCGCATCGCGATGGTTGGTTTATCAATTTCCACTCGAGGCAATGCTATTGGCGCGTCAGGTGTGCAGATGGTATCACCGATTTGAACCTCGGGCGCACCGGCGAGTACCACGATGTCCCCTGAATCCGCATATTCAACCGGAATAAGTCCCGGGCCGGAGTATCCTTGAAGATCTACTACCTTGAGAGGGTGTACTACATTATCTTCGCCAATCCGCACCAGTTTGTCAGCCTTGCGAACCTGGCCTGAGAAAACTCTTCCTGTTGCCAAGCGTCCGAGGTAATCCGAATACCCGAGGTCGAGAACGAGCATTTGGAGAGGGTCGCCAAGGTTCGAGGGCGGGGCAGGGAAGGTGCTGATCACGGCTTCGAAAAGTGGTGACAGGTCTTTCATCTCACCGTTTCTGTCGCGGGAAGCAGTTCCATCACGACCGATCGCATAAAGAACCGGGAAATCAAGTTGATCTTCGTCGGCTCCAAGATCGATAAACAAGTTGTAGATCTCATCAAGTACTTCCGCTGGCCGGGAGTCCTTTCGGTCGATCTTATTGATAACGACAATAACCGGAATGTGTCGGGCTAACGTCTTTTGGAGTACGAACCTCGTTTGCGGAAGAGGTCCCTCAGCTGAATCGACCAGTAATAACGCACCGTCGACCATCATCAGCGCTCGCTCAACTTCTCCACCGAAGTCGGCGTGTCCGGGAGTATCAAGAATGTTGATTTTAGTGCCGTGCCAATCAACCGCACAATTTTTTGCCGATATCGTAATACCTCGTTCACGCTCGAGGTCCTGGGAATCCATTAAGCGGTCGGTAAGAGCTTCCCCTTCCCGGAATACGCCGCTTTGCCGAAACATTTGATCCACCAGCGTGGTTTTACCGTGGTCGACGTGGGCGATAATTGCGACGTTACGAAGGGAGGTATTCATTGTGTTGTACGGATTCTACTAAAAGTCTTTCAGTTTACAACGCGACCACGTTAGCCTGGCAAAGCATAGCCGTGAGTGCATTAATGGATGTGTAAGTACAAGCACGGTCTATCACAAATAGGGATAAAAAGGCACTCCGGTGCGGGTAAATAAATAAAATTGTATCTCAGAGCCACAATCTTGGAGTAGTTCTGGCGGGTAACATGCTGGAAAGTAAGGTATTGTTTGGGATCGTTTTGTAGGACCGAATAGTCGTTTACAGGACCTCCCAATCTGTGCAACCACTCGTAAATTTGCTGTGCGGTGTGTGGGTCATAATTATAGCTACCAAAAGGTTTACGACTGCCGGTGTTACCCGTTTCTGGGTAGAACCACTATTTTTTCTCATCAGGTCACTTATTCCAGAATGACAAATAAAGGCATTTTCTGACGGCATTCAAGCCCATTAATAATCAACCAGTTAATCGCCAATAAGTTGTAGTAAAAGCGTCACAAAAACGTTATATAGCACCCGGATATTATTTCGCCGTAAATGTTTTTGAAGCCATAGCTTAGAGGAAAGTAGAATGCAAACAGTGTTATCTCTTCTCATAATGGGGGTGGGGGTGCTGGGTCTCGTATATGCGAGTCAGGTATACCGTTCCGTGATGGAAAAATCGGAGGGTCTGGAGGCAATAACCAAGATCTCTGCAAGGATTCGTGAAGGGGCAACCAGCTTCCTTAAAAAGGAGATGCAGTATTTGCTCGTTTTTATGGCCGTTGTCTTTTTTGTTGTATGGTACCTGCTTGGTATTTATACAGCTGTATTTTTTGTTCTGGGCTCAACTTCATCTATGGCGGCAAGCCTGATCGGTATGACAGCTGCCACGAACTCTAATGGAAGAACTACATTTGCTGCTTATGAGAAGAAAGAGGGCGAAGCCCTGATTATAGCAGTGGACGGTGGTTTGGTTATGGGCCTTGCAGTTGCCAGCATTGGTCTGCTTGGCACTGGGCTGGTACTCTTCCTTTTTGGACTTGATCATATTGAACAACCACTTGTTGGTTTCGGGGTGGGCGCCACCACAGTAGCGCTGTTTGCCAGGGTCGGCGGTGGTATTTACACCAAAGCAGCTGACGTTGGAGCCGATCTTGTTGGTAAGGTCGAAGCGGGCATTCCAGAGGATGACCCAAGAAACCCTGGCGTAATCGCTGATAACGTGGGCGATAACGTGGGCGACGTTGCCGGAATGGGGGCTGACATTTTTGAGAGTTATGTTAACTCAATTGTCGGATGTGCGGTAATTGGCGCTACCATTCTGCCATTGAATCTTGCGGTTATTAGCGACTATTCGTCAGCAGCAGCAGATGCTGTTGAGTCCTCGTCGTTTCGCCTCTGGCTCGCCATGATTCCTTTTTTACTGTCGATTCTGGGCCTTTTCGGATCATATGTTGGCGTGCAGTCGGTGCGAAAGCAACCGAACGGTGATCCAACAGCGATTCTCCGAAAGGCGATGATGCTTTCTTCGGGAGCGTTTCTTGTGATGGCGCTGGGATTATTTGTTGTGCTGAGTGCTCTCACCGGCCTTCATTTAACCCTATGGCTCTGCGTAGTATTCGGTACAGTATGCGGTTTGCTTATCGGACTTCTGGCTGAGTGGTATACTGCCCATAAGCCGATTTTTGAGATAGCTGCGGCATCAAAGACTGGTCCCGCTACGAATATAATTGCCGGTCTGGCAGTGGGATTCAGGAGCGTAATTGCTCCTTTGTGGATTATCGCTGGTGCGGTATTGGTTGCGCACTCCTTTGGCGGTGTCTACGGTATTGCACTTACTGCGGTTGGAATGTTGGCAACAACCTGTATGGTGATGACTGTGGATGCTTACGGCCCGATTGCTGATAATGCCGGTGGAATCTCAGAAATGGCCGGACTAGGGGAAGAGACCAGAGCTATTACCGACAAGTTGGATGCCTCTGGTAACACAACTGCCGCGATAGGAAAGGGCTTTGCTGTATGTAGTGCTTCATTAACGGCAATTTCGTTGTTTGGTGCGTATACTCAGACGGTGAATTTCTCTTCGAATCTGAAGGGTGGTGGCGCAACGCTAGATTGGGCGATTACCAATCCGTTGCTTATTACCGGGGCATTAATTGGGACCTCACTTGTGGCTATCGTCGCGTGTCTTACCATGACAGCGGTCGGTCGTGCTGCTGGGAAAATGGTTGATGAAATTCGGCGTCAGTTCAGAGAAATTCCTGGCTTACTGGAAGGGAAAGACGGCGTAGAGCCTGACGTACAGAAGTGCGTTTCGATCTCTACTGAAGCCGCACTTTCTGAAATGATGCTCCCTGGTTTGGCCTCAATTCTGATTCCAGCAGCAGTTGGTTTCATACTTGGGCCAGTCTGTCTTGGCGGTGTGTTGCTTGGCACAACGCTCAGCGGGTTACTCCTTGCACTCTTTATGGCGAATACCGGCGGTGCTTGGGATAATGCTAAGAAGTTTATTGAGCAGGGTAAGGTACCAGGTGAGAAGAAAGGCTCGGATGCGCATCATGCGGCTGTTGTAGGTGATACTGTTGGAGACCCTTTCAAGGATACTTCTGGACCGTCACTCAATATTCTTATTAAGCTGGTATCGATGGTAGCGTTGTTGCTAGCGCCGATTCTTGGCTAAGGGAAGTGTTGGATGATTTTTCAGATATCTTCCTTATGAGAGTACTTTTTTAGAACTTGGCTACCAGGGTAATTGATTTTCTTCAATAATACGAGCTAGGGGAAGAGAGAAAGGGTCGCAAGCAGCGGCCCTTTTTTGTGGTTTCGACTTCGTGGGGCAGTGGAGTGCTTTTTCCATTTGTTTATCCTTAGAACCTGAGTTCGACGTAAGAACTGCGGTAACTGGCTGAAATTACTTCATCCACTTCGTTGCT
>JBIIDM010000106.1:0-12220 GCA_044238365.1 Bdellovibrionota bacterium
GTCTGTGTTATCGCTACGCCCTGCCCACTACTAATTGCTGTACCGGTCGCAATAATCGGCACCATATCACTAGCAGCCCGCCGCGGTATAATTATCAAAGACCCGGCTATCCTTGAGCGGGTCGGTGAATGCACAACACTAATTCTCGATAAAACCGGCACACTCACGTACGGTGCCCCTCTGTTGACGACGATCAATGTTTGCGATTCCTTCTCTAGTGCCGAGCTACTTCAGCTGGCAGCAAGCCTGGAGCAATACTCCCGTCACCCACTCTCCCAGGCAATTAAGAATAAGGCTGCGGGAGCAAAACTTCTGCCTGTTGAACGGCTGAGCGAAAAACCCGGAACCGGACTTTCCGGCACCGTTCAAGGTCGGCAGATTGTCATCACCGGTAGAGGCAAGCTGCCGCCTGAAATTACTGCCAACCTTCCACCACCAAAGAGTGGTCTTGAATGTGTCATAACAGTTGACGGAAGAATGGCTGGCACCTTTGAGTTTCACGACGCCCCACGCGATGATAGCCCGTCATTTATCCGTCACCTGATCCCAAGTCATAAAATTACCCGTACGATCATAGCATCTGGCGATCGTGAAAGTGAAGTCGCCTACCTCGCCTCGCTCCTTGGAATTACAGAGTTCTATGCATCAACCTCGCCAGAAGAGAAAGTTGCGCTCGTTAAGAAGGAGAGCACGCAGGCCAAAACTATTTTCATTGGAGATGGCATAAATGACGCTCCAGCGCTCGCCTCTGCGTATGTAGGAATTGCCTTCGGCTTAAATGGTGATGTCGCGACCGAAGCTGCCGGTGCGGTAATTTTGGACCGCTCACTAAACCGGGTTGATGAGTTGTTCCACATCGGGTTGAGAATGCGAAGAATCGTACTGCAAAGCACGGTTGGCGGGATGGCTCTGAGCTTAGTCGGAATGTCCCTCGCGTTTTTTGGACTTTTGTCACCTGTGGCAGGGGCCATAGGGCAGGAAGTTATTGACATTTTGGCGATACTTAACGCTCTCCGAGCGTCCGTCGCGCCCGAAGAGATTTCGGATATTGAGAGATTTCGGGATGCGGGATAGCGAAAGGCTACTGGGGGCAGAGTTACGTGCGGGGTAATAGACGGTAATGTACTAACCCTAAAAAGAGCAATTTCGCGGTCTAAAGCGGCCCGGCTCGCTGAAATTACAAAGAATTCTACCAAAACACAGCGTTTGTACCAAAACCGATTCTAAATCTCGTGAGAATCAATAAGTCTTTTTTGCCACACACGTCAACGAAATGATCATATCACTTGTAAGTACAGTAATTTGTACCGTCCCCCCGTGCAGCGCTTGTTCACGGATGGAAGTAACTGTGTGGGACCTTAACCTTTGTTCTTACGAGAAATTAAGGTCTCTAATAAAAAATGGGTAATGTCGTGCCAAAAAATCAACTGTCTCAAGATCAAGGCCTAGAAAGTAGTAAAACCAATGAAAATTCGGCACCCCCAGTTGCAGGTGACCGCGACAAATTTTTACGTATCGGCAAGGAGATCAAAGAGGTCATTAGGAAATTCGATGAACTCGTACGTCAGGATTTAATATCGGAGCGCATTGCAGACCTATATAAGACGAAACTCAAAAATTACATTTCCTTGATCAAAACCGGATACGATGAGCTGGATACCCCGATTCCCGCTGCTACCGGCCAGGCGGTCATTGATGCCATAGAAGGCTTTGCCAAAGCTGGATACTCTAAAGACGCAATCAATGCACTCGTTGCTATCGGAACCGGCAAAGGGGGTGCTCAGGGAGTCATTGAGTTTGCCGACTTAATCAAGGGTAAGTCTACGGAAGATGTTTTGGCCTCATTACGGAATCCTAAGGCCGGTTGGCAGTCAACGATAACGTACCTTTACCAACTTAAAGATGATGATAGGCAACGAACCTTCAAATCTGGGCTTGAACAGCTGTTTAGTGAACAAGAGCTGACTACGTGGCAGCGGAAGAAAGAAGCCGAAGACGAGTCCTATCGTGTTCTTCGTAAGAACTATAAGCCAGCGCCCTCGAGTAGTACCGATCAGATTTCAGCTGATGAGTTTCGTAGTAATCCATTTTCTTCGGGCAACCTCGGCCAGAAGGCCGCGGAGATTATTTCGACGATGCAATTGAGACCCGGTGGATACTGCCTACAAAATACTCAGAATGCCCTTAATAGAGCGGGGTTTGGACTGGGTAATATGGGGGCCTATGCTTTCAAATCGCTTACACACTTCGAAGATAGTGGGAAGTTCATTGAAGTAACTGGTACAAAAGAAGAGTTGAAAGCCATGATCAAGGAAAGAACTCTCCCTGAAGGAGCGGTAGTATATTCATCCAAATTTGGTGATCGTCGAGGGGCTGGTTCCGATCCCTACGGAGATGTCGGCATCATCGTCGCCGACGGCCGTATCGTCGGGTATGACCGTGGTGGTATGGATAGAAACGGAAAACCGAGACTGGTGTATGGGGATAATACAGAATTTTTGCGAGTATTTATCCCGAAGGTGTAGCATACCGAGTACGCGTTCACCAGGCTGTTCAAGGTCGAGGAAAATATCTTTTTTGCGGATGCGAGGTACTGCTGTACCGCGCGAGTATAGTAAAATAAGCCTCTTGAAAAAGAGTTCAGCCAACCTAGCGAACGCGTAAAGTCTAAATAATCATCTCCACCTCAGTCCTCTGAATAGTCAGTCCACGCGCTAGCCATCCATCCGGAAGTTCGGGCGGACTGGTAACTAACGGCAGAGGGACTACACCGCCTCTAATCTGGGGCGCTGGATGGGAATTCGGCGTAAAGTACTCCCATAAAAGAATCCCCGCAGCACTTACCTGGCTGCTACACGCAGCAACCTCTGCCGCTATTGACAGCCCCACAAGCGTTTCGAGACTCCCGGTTACGACAGCCTTGACCCCCATTTGCTCGGTTACCTGCACTAGACGGGCACCCTTATCCGGACCGCCCACAGCCTGACATTTAATTACGACCGCTGCCGGTCTGTACTTTTCAATGACCTTCACTAAATCCTGCTCACTGAAACCCCAATGATCGAACGCGATGGGAAGGCCAGTAGTACTCGCTTGCAGAGCATCATAAGCACCACGATCGCTGAAAGGTTCCTCGATATACTCTAAAGACAACTCGTGCAGCTGATCACTGTTGCGCAGGACTTCACCAACGGCCCACGCTCCATTTGGATCAAGTCGAAACGAACACTCGGGATATTCGGCCTTTAACACCTTCATCAGCCTGATATCACGGCTGACATCGGCAGTCCCCTTGCATTTGACTGTGGTGATTCCTAAACCGGAATAACGACGAATCTGTTGCACAAGACCAAGGCAGGACTTATCAAAATCTTCACCCTCCTGAAAAGAAATCAGACAATTGACCGGAATCTCGGTACGGTGTTGTTCGCTGAACAATTCATGAATTGAGGTCCCATGAAATTGCCCCAGTGCTTGAAAAATCGCACTTGAAACCCCACAACGAACACGAATATCAATCGCCTGAAGGTGGTCGAGCATACTTCCCACGCGGACCATATCAACGGCCAGTAGCGAGTCCATCAATGCATCGTAATATTGATCACACCAGCGCTTTACGGCGCTGGCAATCTTCTCAAAGTCCCTGCGATCCAGCCGCTCCCAGGCGGGAGGATAGGCAATCTCGCCAAAACCCTGACATTCTCCAATTTCTGCTTCAACTATGATGCTCCACTTCTGATAATGAACCCCTTGTGACCAAATATACGGTCTCGCAAGAGGGATATCATAATGATGAAGTGCTAGAGAAAAGCTCACACGATTCTTGATGAAGGTCGAATCGTTACCGGATAATCTCCCGAAAAACAGGCGTCACAAAAAGAGGACTTATCATCATTACCGCGAACCGCACGATATAGTCCCTCAATGGAAAGATACGCCAAGGTATCCACGCCAAGGTAGTCTCTTATCTCGGAGATAGTCATTCTTGAGGCGATCAGCTCCTGCTTATCAGGCGTATCGATTCCATAATAACATGGATTAGTCGTTGGAGGTGCCGATATTCTCAAATGAACCTCAGCTGCTCCGGCTGTTCGAAACATAGCAATCAACTTTTTACTGGTGGTCCCACGAACAATGGAGTCATCCACAATCACAACACGTTTGCCCGCTATGATCGATGTATTGGGGTTCAGTTTGAGCTTTACTCCAAAATCACGAATCGCCTGCTTCGGCTCAATAAAGGTTCGCCCAACATAATGATTCCTGATTAGACCCAGCTCCAGCGGAATCCCGGCAGCATTCGAATAACCAAGAGCAGCCGTGACACCAGAGTCGGGCACAGGAATCACCATATCAGCCTCAATACCAGATTCCCTTGCAAGCTCTTCCCCCATTCGCTTCCGAACTTCATAGACGTTCCGCTCAAAAACGGTGGAATCAGGGCGGGCAAAATAGACAAACTCAAAAATACACGGCGAAAGCGCATGGTCTCGTTCGAACGGAAAGAAGCTCTTTAGACCTTCGCCGTTAATCTGTAACACTTCTCCGGGCTGAACATCACGAATATACGTGGCACCAATAAGATCAAAAGCACAGGTTTCAGACGCCACCACGTACCCATCACGAAGTTTTCCCACAGCCAGTGGACGAAATCCATTCGGGTCGCGCAACGCAACCAAACGGTCCTCTAAAAGCACTACAAGCGAGTAGGCTCCTTCAGCCCGTTTTATCGCCGCAATCAGATTATCGATCGGATCAGGACTATTGGCCCCCAACGCGACGAGGTGAAGGAAATTTTCGGTGTCAGAATTGCTTGAAAAAATCGCGCCTCGCCCGATAAGTTCAGCTCGAAGATCTGCGGCATTTACAAGATTGCCGTTATGGGCTAGTGCCAGTTTACCACGGGCGGTCTCGGCAAAAAAAGGCTGTACGTTCGCCAACGAATTTGACCCAGCCGTGGTATAGCGGACGTGCCCTATGGCGCATCGACCTGTTAATCGCTGGAAATCGTAATCAGAAAACACCTCCGCAACAAGGCCAAGACCTTTATGGGTCGAAAACCCCCCGCCTGTTTCCCGATCAAGGGCCACTACTCCGGCGCCCTCTTGACCGCGGTGCTGTTGGGCATAAAGCGCCAGATACGCCAGGTTTGCTGCCTCAGGCACTCCCCAGATACCAACGACGCCACATTCGTCATGGAACTTATCGCCCTCAAACATAGTCTCACCTTAAATTATGATTACATCCCGCCCCATTGAGCTTGTTCGGAGTGTATATCGGCTATGGTGGGATCTCAATAACGATTGAATCTTTCTTTAATTTTACAGGTTCCCGAAAAGCTCAACAGGCATCATAATGGTAATAGGATATACAAGGTTAAGTCCAAGAAGCAGAAATACTTAACCACAGCAAAAGAAAGATGTTAGGCGCTAGAGCCTCTGTTGAAGACTATTTTAAGGAACTCCGTATGACATCAGAATTTCGTAAGATTATTGATGAAGACCGTGAACACAGACAGAAGACGTCCTGGAGCGGCACGATGTTGGAGTATCTCGACATAATCAAGAAAAATCCTGACCTCGCCCAACTCTCCCATAAGCGGATCTTCAACATGATCATGGAGAAGGGAATGGAAGAGATTCCCACTGGATATAATCGGGGATCTGCGCAGGATGACAAGCAAAAGGTTTTCAATTATTTCGCTGACGAATTCTACGGAATGGAGAAGACGATCAATCAGATCGTACGATACTTCCACTCGGCCTCCCTCCAGGGCGAAGAGAGCCGCCAGGTGCTTTATCTTGTCGGACCGGTTGGATCCGGAAAAAGCTCCCTGGTAGAAAGGTTAAAAAGGGGTCTTGAGTACCTCCCTCCCTTCTACGCTATAGAAGATAGTCCCATGTTCGAAGAGCCGCTCCATCTGATTCCACGTCACCTCAGAACCAAATTCTCCGACATGCTTGGCGTAAATATCGAGGGCGATCTCTGCCCCGTCACGCGCTGGCGCTTAAAGGAGCAGTATAAGGGAAAGTGGGAAGAGTTTCCGGTTCGTACCTATGAATTTAGCATCCGGGCAAAACGGGGTGTCGGCGTTGTTCCTCCTGTAGATCCGAATAACCAGGACACCAGTGTTTTGATAGGGAGTGAAGATATATCTAAGCTCGATCGCTATTCCGAGGGTGATCCTCGCGTGCTTGACCTTACAGGTGCTTTGAACGTCGGTAACCGGGGCATCGTTGAGTTCATTGAGGTATTCAAGAACGAGACTGAGTATCTCCACTGTATGATCACAGCAACTCAAGAAAAGTCGATCCCCGCTCCCGGTCGGCACGGTATGATCTACGTTGACACGTGCATCATTGCCCACTCAAACGAAGCTGAATGGAAAAAGTTCAAATCCGACCACACCAATGAGGCAATTCTAGACCGTATTGTTACAGTGCGAGTGCCTTATAACATGCGGCTTTCTGAAGAAGTAAAGATCTACCAAAAAATAATCAAGAAGTCTCAGTTCAATGCGGATATCGCGCCGCACACGCTCGAAGTTGCGTCGATGTTCGCCATACTTACTCGGCTACACCCTTCAAACAAGTGCGATCTCCTTACCAAGTTAAAGCTCTATAACGGCGAAGAGATTGTTGAAAAAGGGAGAACCAAACGTATAGACGTGGAAGAACTACAGGAAGAGGCCAAAGGCGAAGGCATGAACGGTATCTCAACGCGCTTTATCATGAAGGCGCTCGATAACGCGCTCTCGGATAATATCACTGCGAACTGCATTCACCCTATCAGCGTGCGAGAAGCTCTCGTCCAGATGGTCAAGGAAGCTGATTTTCCCGAAGATCAGCGAAAGCGATATCTGGAGTTCTTACAGGATACGCTGCATAAGGAATATTTGCAGATTCTTGAAAAGGAAATCACCAAGGCATTTGTGTACTCATATCAGGAACAGGCTGAATCTCTATTCCAGAACTACCTTGATCACTCCGAGAGCTACGTAACAAAACGTAAGGTGCACGATCGTTCCACAGGCGAAGAGCTTGAGCCAGATGAGTCACTGATGCGGTCCATCGAGGAGCAGATAAACATTGTCGGCAGTGCGGCGGATGGGTTCCGACAGGAGGTAATCGCCTACCTTTGGGCCCAGACGCGGCGACAGGAAAAGGTCGACTATCAGAGTTATGAACCATTAAAAGACGCGATAGAGCGTAAGTTAATGGCCAGTGTGCGTGATGTTTCCCGAATTATTACCAAGGCTCGTACCAGGGATGAGGACCAGTCCCAGAAGTACGATCGCATGGTGGAACAGATGATGAAGAATGGCTATCCGCTGAGTTGCATCGATACTATTCTCAAATATGCCGCGAACAACTTATGGAAGGACTAACGGACCATACAGCTCCATCCGATTCGTCTATTTGACCCACCTATGCTTTAAGGACGAAATTACTATATGGGTACCGTCTTCCGCCCCTATACGCCCCCATCACGTCGCTCCGACAGAAGCGCACGGGACCGAATTAGACACCGCGATAAAATAAAGGAGAGTATCCGGGATAACATTGGCGACATTTTGGCGGAAGAATCGATTATCGGCCAGAGCGGTGAACGGGTAATCAAAATTCCGATACGTTCAATCAAAGAATACCGTTTCGTCTATGGCGAAAATTCTCCGGGCGTCTCAGAGGGTAATGGAGAACAGCAACCTGGCGACGTCGTTCAGAAGGGGCAACAGGAGGGTCAAGGTCAAGGTCAACCCGGTGATCAGGCGGGCAATGAAGTCTTTGAGACTGATATCCACCTGATGGATCTGATTGACATCATGTTCGAGGACCTTGAATTGCCTGACCTAGAACGAAAAGGGCTCAAGAAAATCATGTCGATCGCCAATAAGCGACCTCGAGGGCATGTAAAAACTGGTATTCGTGCCCGACTTGATAAACGAAAGACAGCGAAAAATAGGATCAAGAGGCGCTGGGCTACCACGGGGCCCCGCACGGCCCCAAAGAGTGCCTTAAAGGATGAGCCGAGGTTTCCGTTCCATCGTGATGACATGCGGTACCATAAGGCCGTCCCCAAGGAACGCGAAGAGTCGAATGCAGTGCTCTTCTGTATTATGGATACTTCCGGCTCAATGGGCAGTACCAAGAAATATCTTGCAAGAAGTTTTTATTTTCTGCTCTATCATTTCGTACGGCAGCGCTATGAGAATGTAGAGGTGGTCTTTATAGCTCACCATACCGAGGCGAAGGAAGTAACCGAGCAGGAGTTTTTCCATAAAGTGGAGTCCGGTGGAACCTATATATCCTCAGGGTACCGCAAAGCGTTGGATATTATCGAGGATCGGTACCACCCTTCACTCTGGAATATATACTCGTTCCATTGCTCGGACGGCGATAACTTCTATTCCGATAATGAACGAGCGGTTGAAGCTGCGGTTGAGTTATGCAAGGTCTCAAATATCTTTGGCTACGGTGAAATAAAACCATCAGGAAGTTCGTACTATTCAGGTTCCATGCTTGAGATATTCAAGGAAATTAAGGAGAGTAATTTTCAAACAGTTCTTATTGAGAAGAAGGAAGACTTATGGCCCGGCTTCAAAGCATTTCTGAAGTCAGAACAGCAAGAACCAGTTTTTTCGGAGAATGAAAGTTGACGCTCAAACTAAACGAACTCCGCGAATGGGACGAAAAAATCCAGGTATGGGTCGAGCATTATCAGCTTAAGTGCTACCCGCAGGAATTTGAAATCTGTGATTACTACGACATGCTCGGATATATGGCGTATTCCGGTATGCCATCCCATTACGCACACTGGTCATACGGCAAATCCTACGAACGTCAAAAGACGCTCTATGACTACGGAGTCTCCGGGTTACCCTATGAGATGGTGATTAACTCCAACCCCTGCCTTGCGTATCTCATGAAGGACAACACTGCCCTACTGCAGATACTTACCATGGCACACGTATACGGGCACAATGACTTTTTTGCGAACAACTTCACTTTCACCTCAGGAACGGAAGCACTCTATACTTTGGAGCAATTTAAATCACGAGCAAATAGGATTAATCAGTACATCGAAGATCCATCGATTGGACTGGAACGTGTGGAAACCGTACTTGATGCAGCTCATGCCCTACAGTTTCAACGTTCACGAAATTTGGCTATAAAAAAATTGCCCTATAACCTGCAACGGGAGCGGATGTGGGACGAAGTTAATAAGCCAAGGGACAAATATTGGCAGATACACCCACCGGTAGAAACCAAACTTCCAGATCTCCACAGGCTCCCGCCCAAGCCGGAGGAAGATATATTACTCTTTATGGCTTCCTACAATCCCTACCTACCAGAGTGGAAGCGGGATCTCCTCAGGATCGTGGACGCCCAAGCCCAGTATTTTATTCCACAAATCGAAACAAAGATTATGAACGAGGGCTGGGCCTCATACTGGCACCACCGGATTATGAACGACCTTAACCTCCCACAGGAGTACCACCTTGAGTTTCTCGTTCGCCACAACCAGGTACTTCGCCCAAATCCCGGTGGGATAAATCCTTACCACCTGGGATTTAAGCTCTGGCACGATATTGAGCGGCGCTGGAACGAAGGTGAGACCGGTCGTGAGTTTGAAGATACTCCGGAAAAGTGGAGTGGTAGCGACATCCGAGAAAGTCCAGGCCACAAGAAGATTTTTGAGATTCGCGAATCAGACCGTGACCAATCGTTCCTGCGCCGATTCTTAACCCCTGAACTTATGCGGGAGCTAAATCTCTTCCAACATGAAAAGCGAGGACGAGACCGAGTAGTGACCAAGGTTGCCGATGATGAGGGTTGGCAAGATGTTAAAGAGAACCTTATTCGCAGCGTCGGCATGGCCTCCTTTCCGGTAATTAAAATACACGATGCTGATTTTGGCAAAAATCGAACGCTCTACCTGAATCACGAATTCGACGGGCGCGAATTGCTGCTAGAATATGCTGAAGCAACCCTAAAGCATTGTGAAAAACTGTGGGAACGACAGGTGGTCTTGGAAACGCAGATAAATAGCAAACGTGTTGTCTTGCGGCTTGAGAGTGGAAAGATTAAAATGGATCGCCTTGGACGATCTGATAATCAGGGAGCCGCAGCGCAGAAGTAGCCAGGCCACGAAAACAGCCCTATAATTAAGCTGCTGATGCAGTTACCAAGAGTACCTATTTAATGAAGATATCTTTTCTAATTTTCCCTGAAGCTACACAACTTGATATAACCGGCCCATTGGAAGTACTTTCGCGAGGCCCCGAAGTCGAGTGTTGTCTTGTGGCAAGGCGAATCGGACTGATATCCATGGGAGTCATTACACTTGATATAGAACTTGGCCTGGACGAAATCCCCGATTCAGACCTGCTGGTCGTACCCGGTGGTCCGGGCGTCATTGATGCCATGAGAGATCGCGAAATAGTGAAGGCAATCAAAGAGTTCCATGATGCAGGACGACAGATCCTCTCAGTATGCACGGGTGCGCTTCTTCTTGGTGCTGCCGGTATCTTATCTGGACGGTCAGTTGCAACCCACTGGGCGAGTCGGGAATTTATGAAGAAGTTTGGGGCTACCGACGTACCTGACCGGGTTTACACCGACGGGAATATTACCTCTAGCGCAGGAGTCTCGGCGGGTATAGACGGTGCTCTCGCTATCGCCGACCGTTTATGGGGACGGGACTTAACCGAAGAAATAGTCGTTCAGATGCAGTACCAGCCATCGGAAGCCTTTTCAATTTCCTCACCTCGGATTGAGCAGATGCAGCAGTCGTTACGAGAGGGGAAGCTGAAAACGCTAATTGAGAAACGGCGGAATTTGATTGAATCAATGTGATGTTGTACGTGAGGACGACTGGGTTTATAGAATAACTGATGGATAATTGCTGCCTGTTTAATACCTGGACTTTTGAATCCGAAAGAGATTGGCAAGTCTTCACCGGCAGAGCGAAAACAGTAGAAGTAAGCGTTATGTGTTATTCAGGTTCGCGGAATAAGTCCTTTTTGCGAATGAAAGGAACTACTGTAGATCTCAAGTAACCAAATTAGGCTTTTCACTAGGAAATCGAACAACCTAATGAACGGGTAAAAAGATCGCGGTTCCAAAATTAGAGCGAATCCGTATGACTAACGAAAACATCTAAATGGTTATATTGAGGTCTTGCGAATAATTTTTCTCCGAGAATTCAACCAAAAGCCGGATTCAAGAAATGGTCTCAAATGCTATCACCGCCGGTTCAATATCCAAATACATAAATCTAGCTCTGATAGTGGCATTTGCTGTCTTCCTTAGATTGCTTTATCTCGATAGTCCGATAAGATACGACGAGGCGTTTTCGTACCTTAATTATATACGGCAGCCTTTCTACGTAATTACTACTGACTATTCCTATCCGAATAATCATGTACTTCATTCGCTACTATCAAAGATTTCCGTTACTATTCTAGGGGCTTCAAGATGGGCGATTCGAGTTCCCGCATTTGTCGCTGGGACACTAAGCGTTATTTGGGGATATCGATTCTATAGTAAATTATATGACCAAGGAACGGCGTTAGTGATTACCTTCGGTTTCGCGGCATTGCCCATAATGGTCGATATGTCGGTAAATGGCAGGGGCTATTCCCTGTTAGTCCTCTGCTTTTTGTCTTCGCTTCTGTCCCTATACGAATGGTTTGAATCCCATTCCAGAAGGTCGCTGACCTGTTCTGTTATTTCATTCGCAATGGGAATATACACCATTCCAATAATGATATTTTACGTACCTCTCATGGTTGCACTAACGCTGGGGTTCCGATCGTCTTTAGGACTTGCGACTCGATTACGCCACGTGGTTGCTATTTTGTGTATTTCCCTTCTGGTTGTCATACCATTCTATCTCCCGCTCATCTACTCATCTGGACTAGCTTCTGTCGTTAATAATAGTTTTGTCCAACCAGATCCATCACTTTTCCATCGATTTCAATCGTCTCTTTGGCTCCTCGACTATCTGACCATTTCTCAAGGCACAGCGCAGAGATGGGTCATAGCAATCGGGGTCCTCTGTTCCATGTTCCTTACTCCCTTTGCCACGATGAATCGATATATAGGTAGTAGTTCCTGTGTGAAAACTAATGAATTTTTATTTTTAAGGTGCGGGAGGGTTCAATAAGAACACGGTATTTTTTATTTTTAAGGCAATTGTACCGGACGAGCACCAATAA
>JBIIDM010000107.1:0-12186 GCA_044238365.1 Bdellovibrionota bacterium
CCTATGAAAGCTACAACACACTGAATTCACAGGGTGAATTCGCGATCAGCGAAGAGGGACGAAGTCCCTGGGCCCGAGCGCCGAGCGGGAATAGCTGGTAACCCACGGCACTCTTGGAACACTCTTCCCCGAGTGGTTACTCAAGAATCTGGTCCATACGTACCGGGTTATGAAGATCCTTCTGGGCCGCGATCGTCATAACGGCGCTACATGCCAGATCAATACACAATAGATCTCGTGCGCCAAGCTTGATACGGCGACGCTCTTCTTCAGTACGACCAGTAACTATCCGAAGCCAGGTATTCTCCGCACCACTAAGCCTGCCCCCGTCTCCTGCCGGTTTGTCCCGATATAGCTTAATCAGGATATCAGATTGCCCCTCATCCTCGTGTTCACGAGTTAAGATAATATTTTCGTCGAGGGATTCAAACTCATACAGGAACGCCCGCGACGTAGCCCAAAGGCCCCCAACAGCGTCCAGAGGAATAAGGAGATCAATAAACCCCAACGTATCCGGTCTGGCCTCGCCATCTAGCACCGGTGTGAATACTAACCGTAAGCCTTGGGACTCGGGGACTAACTGAAGTCTCCCAAACGACTTACTAATCATGAAGGTAACACCACCAAAATACATATAAATTTCGCCTCATCACACTAAATTGGCTAAATAATTTCCTTCCTATTTCATAGAAAAAGAAATGAAAGCCGATAAAACCAAACTAATCAAAGCACTAGACTAGAGATGCCACCGACACTGCTAGGACAGCGATAGTACTCTATAGCCCGTTTCCTTATCTTTTTCAAAAAAATTTTCATCTTGAGATCGCCCTTAGACAAAATAACGGTTCATTATATTATCAAAATTATTGCTTTTTATTTAAACACTCGTTTTATTTGACGAAGATCAAGACTGTAGCAGCTTAAAGTTAAGAAACCTAATCCCAAAGTCGATACCATTCACAGGAACAGCAAAATTTGGCGGATCACTTGGGTAAAAGTGACCGATATGTGCACTGGTTAGAGCTTTCATCTGGACTCTAAATCGAAGCACAGAGAAACCCGGCAAATATAAGGTCGTTACATAATGAAAGTACGAGAGCATTTTTCAATCACAAATAAACGCCCTACAGCCAAAACATCATCTCACATACTAGTCGTATGGACCTGTCTGGTTATTACAATCTCCCTCCCTTGCTACGCCGAACCACCAGGTGGACTCCTTGAGCGGGATAGAGAGACGTATTCAGAACAAAGAGAGAAGACCCGAATCAATCGAGCCACCGCTCATTATGCCCGCTCACGCTCCTTGATACTAGCTGCCATTGACGAGTTTGATAAAGCTCGACAACTTGCCGATCCATCCCTTCTTCTAAATGGAGATGAATGGCGAGCTGGGCTGGTCGATAAGGCCAGACAGATGGAACGCGTCATCGCACCGAAGGCTCGAGAAGCAGACGCTGGTGTTGCGCTGCCCGGGGACTCCCGGCTACTCGGATCGGACAATAAGATTAAAGCTTCACCAGGCGCAGTAACAACAGGTCATTAAACGGGGCGTAAAACTATGGATAACGGAGAGGAGATTCAAGGACTCGGTGATGGATGGACATTCCTCGGGGCGAAGATATCTGAATGGTGTGCCGGCATAGCCATGTTCTTAATAGTGGGTGAGCTCTTTTTTAAAGGACGCATGAACATCGGGATTCCATTTATGGCTATTGCGATGGTGAGTACCACACTAAGCCTTGTTCGACTACGCAAGACATTCCCGGACGAAGAGAAGGGAGTAATTAACCACTTCTGTGTCATGTTTGGGTTTTCCCCCCCAGGGCTTCCAACTCCCGCTGAGTTCCAGCAACACTGGAGTGGCGTTCCTGCAGGAAAATTAAGTGAGCAATCTGAATTTGTAAAACTTGGATTGCATGAAGTATTTTTTCCTGAACAGGAAGAAAAAGATGACTAGAACGAGATGGACAACGACTATCCATTGAACTTAGAGATTGAACTTTGCAAGGAGTGGCCAGGGTAACGCTATGGGAAAATCGGTAGTCAAGAAAGCAGTAGATACTGCTCGTGTACAGGAAGTTCGAGGCACTAGCGACACAGTAAAAATATGGGAGGGTTATCGAGACCAGGCGCTCATGTGGAGAGCACTCGTCCTATTGCAGTTCCCCGTTACGCTGAGCGCTCTAATTCTTACGATTCTGATCTGGCAAAGCCGAGTCACCGAGGTAACGGTGCCCGAAAAGCCCGCACCCGGAATATATCACCCCCGTGAAATTCCGGACAAACTCTTTGTTGAACATGCTACTGGCTTTGTAAACCTTGTCGCAAGTTATACCCCCTCAATTGCACGACGCCAGTTTTCTGCTGCCCGGGAAAAATTACTCGAACCTCTCTTAAGCAAGTTTACTGCCGACATTATGGGAGATGAGTTAAAGACGATTGAATCTACAAATCGTTCGCAAATTTACTTCATCGACCCCACACGAACACAGGTAGAACGCACTGAAAATGGGGTTGAAGTCAGTTTCATTGGCGATCGTCTAAAAACTATTGCGGATCGAAACCTGCCAACTGCAGTATCCCAATACATCGTGACAATGAAAACGATACCTCGTAATGATATCAACCCATACGGGATAATTATTACGAATGTATCCTTTCAAGATTTAAAGAGATAAATATGAAATTCAAGGAAGTTGTCTTAGGTGAGAATGATTCAATAGGGTGTTTGGCATGAATAGAACTGTAAAGATAAGAATTCCTCGTACTAAAGATGCAAAGCGGTGCCTACTCACTACTGCGGTTATCGGCCTTCTGACGCTTCTGCCACCCATGACTCACGCCAGAGATATCGGATACGAAGGACAGGAGGTCGCAGTTTTCGTATCCCCAAACGAACCAACTCAGGTCAACTTTCCGGGTGATATCGCGGGCGGTTATATGAAAACCGATGCTACTGTGCAACTCGAAAGGCAGGGCGCAGACTTAATTCTCTTTGCCAAACCTTCTCTAGAAAGCGAAGGAGAAGCAATTATCGTTCGGTTGAAGGATGGCCGCTCATTCTCCATTCGTGTTCGCCCGGCTAACGATAGTAATCCGCGAGACTCGCACGTGAAGGTGGAAGATCTCTCATCACCACTTTTTGATTCAGAAGAAGGCGACTCGCCGATACATGAGAGCAAAGAGTACGACAAGGCACCTTCGAACGTTCTGAGTGGATTTATGCGCGAACTGGTTCTCCAGGCTGAGTTCACTAAACCGCAGATTCGAGGGTACAGGGTTAACGAACAATATAGAGGACAGACGGTGTTTAACGACGGGACACTAAATGCCACCATTGATAAGATTTTTATTGGTCCTCGCTACTGGGGATATGTTTTAGATGCCGAAAACCTTGTTGACACTGCGCAGCGTATCAACCCGGGAACGTTTCGCCTTGACGGTACCCGCGCAATTTCATGTTCCAAGTGGGACTTAAGCCCGAAACCACTAACCATGGAACAGAAAATCGCCGGACAACATAAGACGAAAATTTATATTATCACAAAAGCCAAGAAGTAAGAGGTAGTTGTAGTTATGCTCAAACAGAAACTTCATGACTTAATTCTAATCCTGAAAAACTCGCGAAAAGCGTGGTTTTTCATCGGTATAAGCGTTATTGCCGCACTTTTCCTACTGTTCTACGATTCTCGGCCCGCAAGACGACTGGTTCGACCTGCACCACCCAAAAAGGAAACAACCCTTGTTGCCAACGAATCGGCATCCGACGTTATTGAAGCCTTTAATCAGCAAGTTGAACAGCTAAAAACTGACTCACTAAAAGTTCAAAAGGAGAACACTGAGAACAGGCAAGTGATGGAGAAATTCGAAGTACAAGTGGTGGCTATCTTCGGAAAAATGCTTAACAGACTTACAGAAACCGAACAGAAGTTAGATGAAGCGCTGCAACGTGTTGATAAGGTCTCAACTACCAGCGGGCCACATGGCACTACCGTTGTTACCGAAGAGGCTCCCGAAAATGATCCCATAAAAATCGTACCGTTCGGTGATCTTGAAGAACCTGAACCAGCTCCTCCCCCGAAGCCAGGACCCGAAAGATTGGCAATTATTGGCGCAGGCGACTCTGTAGAAGTTGAGTTAATTGCCGGCGTGAATGCTGCAACCGATGGAACTCCTTATCCAACTCTCTTCCGCCTTGTAGGGGATGTAACGGGACCAGACGGTACCATGCTGCCTCTGGGGGAAGCTCGTCTGATTGGCGCTGCACAGGGATCTCTTGTAGATTCAAGAGTATTATTCAGACTTAATCAGTTGAATATTAACCTGCCAAATGGCGAGAAAAAGGTATATTCAGTAGATGGGTGGATAGTAGGCGAGGACGGTATAGTTGGAATGCCTGGAATCCCAATTGATCCATTAGGTCGGATTCTCGCTGGGGTGTCTATGGTCGGAGCAATCCAGGGTCTGGGCCAGGGTATTCAGACTGCGAACCAGACGATTCGCCGGGACATACAACTGAGTGCAAACCAGGGCGGTTTCCAGAATGGACAAACAGGAAGTAGTGTGGTGGACATCGATAGCGTGGGTCAATTCGCCGCTGGGAGCGCATTGGCTACAAGCGCGAATGAGTGGAACAGACTGCTCCGCGATCGAGTAAAGGACATGGTCCCGGTAATCAAAGTGTATTCGGGTCGAAAAGCGACAGCAATCTTTGATAAATCACTCCCAATTGAAGGGTTGTACAAGCAAATTGCTGATGGCAATTCGGACTACGAGGAAAATGACTAGCCATTTTAAAAAATTTCAAAAGGCTTAAAGGCGAGACAGATGGAGCATAAAATGGTCAGAACCTATTCTCAGATATTCTTCTTAGCGGCAGGCACACTTCTGGTCGGATGTGGTGCCACGGCAGACCGTATTTTCAATCCGCTCCAAATGGAACCGCCACCAGAAGCCTACCTCGGACAACCAAACAGTGACTCTCTCAATGGTGCCAAGGATAAAGGGCAGTCAGCACGGGAAGCGCTGGAAGGGATGGGCACCTATCAAGAACAATTCTCGCCATCGCCAAACAAACCAGTGCTTCGTCCCGCGATAGTGAGGTTGATGTGGATTCCCGATCATCTCAATAAACATGGGGATATGGTCCCAGCCCACTACTATTACCTCAAAGTCAAAGGTGACGAATGGGCGGTTGAAGACGCCTTTGACATTTATGAAGGATTACAGGCGTCAGAGGGGGCAAAGGCCAATAATCCATCGAATATACCATATGTTAACGGTAAGTAGAGCTTAAAGTGTAAGGACCCATATGTCGACACTCGGTGTTGTTTTAACACGTTCAACCCAGTTCACACGTGTTGTGAGGCTTGTGGTGTTGCTTCTTTCTATTGCAGTTTCCCTGCTCTGCCTTGCAGGATGTGGGTACTCAACGCCGACCCCTGGAGCGAAACAACTGCGCAATCAGTTTATTGTTTCAAATAGAAAATTCGGTGCTCCGGCCGTATATAACCGAATTCGGGAGGTCCGTTCGCCTGCACCCATAACAAGACCAAAAGACTCACCTGAAGTCCCGCCTCTTCTTCTCCCTCCGATACGGCTTACCGCTGTCGATAGTACACTTGAAGAGGTTTCTTCGGCGTTGGGTCGGTCCATGGGATACGACCACTACTGTGCTCCTTCTATTTCAAATCGCCCGTTAACGATTGAAGCAAACGGGGACCTTGACACCTTGGCAAAAATGGTCGCGACTCAGGAGCGAATTTCGGTTGTTGTCGATCATGATAATAAGCTTATTCAATTCCTGGCAGGGCACAAGTAAATGAGGATCACCTTATGAGCATATCCAAGTTAGAGAGAGAACGCCTATTTAAGGATGAGGAGCTTTTTAGTCATCTTCTTCCTTATGCCGCTTACGATGAAGAAACTAGTCTTTTTTGGCACGCAGACGCTAGCTTATGGGCAATTTTTGAATTAGAACCGCTCTGGATTCTTTCGGTCTCAGATCAACAGGCTTTTCAGATTACGTCGCAGTTTCAGGAGTTATTAGATTCCCTTGATCATAACGTAGCAGTTCAAGTAAACTGGATAACTTCATTCGATGTTGATGATCTGCTGGAACGAAATTTAAAGGAATATCCGACCTCAGGGCCTGCTGGTTGGATGGCCAAACGATGGATACGCGGGGTCAAAAATACTGCCAAGTCCAACGTACTTCAGCGAAGACCTAGAAAGCTTCGCCTGCTTATTTCCTTCAGATTTACACCTCCCTGGACTAAAAAGGGACTGCTCGAAGACTTAAAAAGGACCGCCACCCTGCTCTTCGGCAAATCTAACAAGACCCCAGAGGAAAAGAAGGTGGAGCTGATGAAACATGCAGTTGAATTCAACGGCATGATTCAGGGTAAGGCTTCAAAGCTTTCAGATCTCGGATTCGCTCCTCGTCGATTGAATGCACAGAATCTTATTGATCTGCTTTACCCCTTGCTTAACCGCAGGACAACGAAATCAGGAAAATTTCGTCGCGGCCGCGGCACCGCTGTACCCTGCCCGATCTGGGATAGTACTGAACTCCTTTTGAATCAGGTCTCCGAAACACCAATAGACCATCCTGAGGGAGGAATAATTCGGAAGGATGGCAGAACATATCGATCGGTTTCGATGGTAAAGGCGCCAAAAGCGATGATGCCACTCATGACTGCTCCACTTCAATCATCCCCATACGAAAACATCCTTACTGTAACACTCTCAAAAGACACACCTCAGAAGCAACTTGCGAGACTCGACCAACTGGATATGACCTTGGGGATGCGTGAATTTACTTATAGAGGTCGAAGTAACCAGAAAATTCAACATCAAATAACCGCAGTTCGCTCTGCCAGACAAGAACTATACAATAACCGGTCACAGCTGGTTAGGGTAGGTCTTCACCAGACTTTTATTTGCCAGACAAACGAAGAAGCCTTTAGAGCGAGTTCGGAAGCGGTAGCTACGTTTCCTCAACTAAGCGGTGCCAGAGGCATGGTCCACCACATCACTGATCTAGCGGTGTTCGTAAATGGATTACCCGCATGTTACGATCCTTCCACTGACGGGCCCGGATGGACTAACGTAATGCGATCATCTCGGGCAGCCCGACTTTTTCCCTTGTTCGGAAACTGGCGTGGAAGTAGAGGAGCATTGCTAGTGCTGCCCAGCCTTTGGAATCGCGAGCTGATCGGGCTCGATCTTTTCGATTCCAACATAGCGCCAAATGTGCTGATAAGCGGCGTATCTGGAGCAGGAAAAAGCTACCTCCTTTGCTTTCTCATTATTAATCTCAACCGTGGACACTATAGCCAAGGGGCTACCGGAAGAATGGTCGAGAGAAAGCCCATTACGTTTATCTTTGACAAAGGCATGGCCGGACAGCCCTGTGGATTTGAGAAAGTGGCAAATCTCTTTGGGGGAAGAATTTATGAGGCCTCGCCCTCTAAAGCGCCCGCAATGAATTTTTTGTCACGGCTTGGACAAACTCCGCCCGATCCAATGGTCGAAGATTACAAAGACTTGATTGATATGTGTTCTGACATCATTGGTGATATGTCTACGGAGGGCAATAAGCCCCTGGAGCGACTGGAAAGAAACTCAATCATCGACTCGCTAACCGAGTCTCATCGAATTTATCGAAGCGGACCCATGCGCCGCGAGTTTATATTTAGCGATGTAATATCTGTCATGCGTGCACCTCGTCGTGTAGATGAAAACGATGACTCAGCACTCAGACGACAGAGAATTGCGCAACTGACCGGTGACTATCACGGTGATGGTACCTATGCCAGGTTTTTTGACCGCCCTGGAGCTTTGCAACTTCGGGAACGGTTCATCGTATTCGACTTGAAAGCCCTAAGCAGAAACCCTCACTTACAACGCGTTTTCTTGAAGATCGCGATGCTTTGGGCGGATACGGTAATGAACGACCCAAGTGAACTCGATACCAGAAAAATACTGGTATTTGACGAAGCACACGATCTTATTGGTAAGACTGCAGCGGGAACAATTGAAACGGCCTTTAGGCTTTACCGTAAAAGAAAGGGTATTGTTATCGCAGCCTCGCAGTCCGGGGAGGATTTCTATGTTGGTGATGGCGGACAGGCAATCGTTCAGAACAGCGCCCATAAAATCTTTCTGCGGCAGGATCCAAGCAAATTCCACTTTACGGCAGAGGCCTTCAACTTAACTGACCAGCAAGCGGATGTGATCCTGCGCCTTAAGACAGTCAAGGGATTAGAGTCTCAGTTTTATTTTATCTCGGATCTAGGAGAAGGCGCTCTGTGCCTACCTCTAGAACCGGCGTTCTACTGGGCGAGTACGAACAACGGGGATGACAATCAACTCTTCCGAGATATTCTCGCACATACCCAAGGAGATTTCTGGAGAGCTTTTGAGCACGCTATTTATATGGCTCCGCACGGCGCTATATACTTAAGACAGGCTCAGGAACAACAACAGGATCCATCGGAATCAAATTCAGTTTCAGCAATGGTCCAAAACATGATGAATCAGGCAATTGAGCGTTCTTAACTATATGAGATGGAAGTGATTGACATGAAAGCATTTAACAATCTAAGGCTTCTTTTGATTATCCCGACTGTATTCAGCGGAAGTGTCGGCTGTACTTCGCTGTTCAGGCGCGATACCCAAACAGTGGTTGTCGAACATGAATATCCTAAATACCCCGAAGGAACAGTGGATTACGTATGGGAAGAGCCGACGCGCGATGTTGTTGACGTGCCACCAGGGCTTGATCCTGAGGGCCATTATTACCGTCCGGGACACCAGGAGGTGGTAGAGTCATTACCAGGACGTTATAAGTTTTACACAAATGAATAGTGAATCAACATGGCCAAAATACCATTACTCAAAAGAACGCATCTTATTACTATAGTCCTTATTGCGCTGGCTTTTATGGTACTACGCTTCTCGGGAGGCAAAGTCTCGTTTTCCTCCGGGGCGGCCACCACTCAAACGGATAACAGCAGTACTGAGAAAACCGTAGCGGAACAGAAGGTAGAAAAGGAGATAAAGGACGAAGAGGCAAGTCAAATCAAGGACCAACTCGTTAAAGACGTTCTCAGTAATATCGAAACTGAAAAGCAAGAAAACCAGGAAAGGGAAATAGGTGAGAGTTTGGCTGATATTGAGCGAAAGGTAGGATTAAAATAGCACATGCAAAATCCAGCAACTATCAACGGGGAGTAAGTCAGCGTGGCCGAAATTGCTATCCCAAAGGTTTGGCGTTCGGAGACCCGTCTTCTTCTCCTGTATATAATCACGTCTTGTCTGAGCGTTTATCTTAGTTACCTTATTCCTTGGACTATAATAG
The DNA here is from genome assembly GCA_044238365.1 of Bdellovibrionota bacterium. GTDB lineage: Bacteria > Bdellovibrionota_C > UBA2361 > UBA2361 > JBIIDM01 > JBIIDM01. The sequence goes on from JBIIDM010000107.1 coordinate 9,368, forward strand.
TTGGAGAACTGTTCGTAGTAGGGGGAGTACGGGTAATTTTACACCTTCCGTTGTTATGGTTCGTACCGATTGGATTTCTAGCAACCGCGGTTTTTAGGCTATACGATGTACACTACATGATTGATACCGATGGCATAGAGGCAAAAATCGGACTGCTAAACTTTCGAAAAAGGACTGTTAGAGTGAGATTTGAAGACATTAGGAGCGTAAAAACACACCAGGATTTGATCGGTCGCCTGTTTGATATCGGCCGGATCGAAATTCGGACAGCGGCAACTTCAGATCTCGAGATTTTTCTTGAGGGTGTCAGTGCGCCACTGGAAATTCACTCCATGATAGAAAGCGAAAAGGCACAAAGACAACAGCTTACTGCTCGGATGACAAAAGACAGCTCAAGCAAGTTTTCGAAAAGAGGCAAGGTTGCAGTTATATTTCTCCTGATGAATAGTATCGGTGTTCCATGGAACACGGCCAACGCTACACCGGAGAAAGACAAGGCACTTGAGATAAAGTCTATCCCTGATGGCGAGAAAGTTGATGTTCAAAAAAACGAACAAGCGGGGCGGAGTTTACGTGAATCAGTAATCAAGAGTACACTTGAAGGTGATGCAGACCGGAATGACCGACAGAATAGGCTGCTGGATGAGGAAAAACTCCTGCGAAATGCAGAAAAGGAACTACTGAAAGGTGAAACTAAACCGTCAGAAAAAATAAAGCCCGCTCCTTCAAAGAAAATCGCCTCCCGGCCGGAATCAACACCAAAGAAGGAAGAACCAAAGGCAATCGAGGTCAAAAACAAAAGCGAAGAGGTGATTCCCTCACCTGCTGCTCTTGCAGTGGATACCTCAAAACCGAAAAGCCCTACGGACACGAGACCGGCAATTCCCGGAGGTGAAATATTGCGCCTAAGCTCTGAAAACGCGAGACTTCGTAACGAAATCGAAGCCCTTAAGTTAAAAGCTAAAACAGAACTTAAGGAAGTCGACGACCTGCGCGTTACACTTATGGTGGCGGAAACCCAGGTAGAAAGGCTCAACAAGATCATCGAGGAATGCTCCGAGAGAGGAGACCGGAACTTTAGCTACAAAAGCGGTGCCCAAGAAATAACTCCACATGATGGAACCTCTCACTCAATGTACGCAACTGTTATAGGCAATTCCATCACTCCACGAACTGGTCCCGGCAATAGTTTTGCGCCCATTTCATCACTTCGAAGAGGACAAAGAGTTCCGGTAGAAAACAGACAGGGTGATTGGTACAAGGTCCGCCTGCCGAGCGGTGCATTTGCATGGGTCCACTCTGCTTTAATTAAAATTGGTGGCAGCGATGATACCTTCAACCTTCCCGGAACAGTACCTCCCTCTGCCCGCGACCAGGCCTCATCAATGGGAAAGAGAAATAAACCGGTAGAAGATACTACACCGGCGCATGAAGAGCGACTTGACGATGTGGATAAGGAAGCCTTTAAATTACTCGAACAATTAAAAATGGAACGTGATTCTGAGTCCGGGTCATAACAAATTGTATGCGCCGTAATCCAAGAGCCTGACTGATAAGAGGGGTGGCTAACACATTTCGAATATTCTTCTACAAATAACGCTATAGACGTGGATCCAGATAACTCTAGCTCTGTACTACTCAGACCTAGATATAATTTGCTTAAAGCATTGAATTTTATCCGAAAGTAAATTTATTCTTCCCTCTCCGCTCATTATTGGTATCCCTCGCCTATTTGGATCACCGTTGATTTTAAGTTAGATTAAAGGATGCCGGTGCTGTTCATGGCATCTAATTAAGGCATTATGTTAACTGGCAGCTAGTACGTATGACCCCGTCAAATTTTTTAAACCTGAGACGCTTTTCGAATCGGCCTTGGATACGAACCATTTCCTCCCTAACATTGCTTTATTCAATCGCCGCCGCTGAAGTAGAAAATGAAGCTATAACTAAGAATACAGTTCAACGTACCCCCAGAATAGTTGGTGGCGTAGATGTTGTAACCCCTGCTCCATCTGTAGCCATGCTCATTTATCAAGGCACGAACTCTCGCTACTATGGGTGTGCAGGAACACTGATCTCCCCAACGAGGGTCATTACTGCTGGCCATTGCGTAGACGACAGGATACCTGTTGCAGTGATACTTGGGAGAACAAAAATTACCGACGCCGGGGGAGAAGTGCACGCCGTAGCCTCAATTGCGATTCATCCTCGTTATAGCGTTCATACATTGGAAAACGATATTGCTGTAATAACCTTGGATGTCGCCAGCGCTTTCCCTCCGGTGCCCCTAGCGACAAAAAGTATGCTCGCTAGCCTTACGTATGACTCTGAATTAACCGTACAAGGATGGGGCTATACTGACTCCAATTTTCTAGACCCTTCAGACGTCCTTAAGCAGGCAGTGGTTCGATATATCCCGAGGTATGTCTGCAACTCGTCGCTCTTTTACGACAAACTCATAGGTCCCGGAATGATCTGCGCCGGGTTTATTGAGGGTGGGACTGATTCCTGCGGAGGAGACAGTGGTGGACCTCTTACGCTCAAGTTTCAACAAGGTCAGTACCTACTGGGAACCGTGAGTTGGGGGGCCTCCGATTCCTGTGGTCAAGCCCATAGACCAGGTGTTTACACCGATTTGACCTACTATCAGACGTGGATTCAACAAGAAGTCTATGATACGGGCTCACTACCCAACCTTCTTCGCTATGCTCCCAAGCGATCATCAACCATCGGAATAGGAGACCTCGACGGGGATGGAATAAAGGATCTTATTTCACTACACGGAGACAAACTAAGCGTATCTTCAGTCGGAATTACGA
>JBIIDM010000254.1:0-3443 GCA_044238365.1 Bdellovibrionota bacterium
GGTTAATGAGTTGTTGCTGTTTTGACTGCCTTTTTCAAACAAATCTTAACATTACCGGTAAAAACTAACACCTATTTTTCTCCTCTTTTGGCAATATTTTCAATACCTTAATATTCCTTACACAGGAACTACGTTAGAACCAACGAACGTTCCTAGCAGCACGCCAACTGCTACCTCTACTCCGATAATAGTCATTACTACTCCAGCAGCGACCCCTACTGTTACACTGACCACCACACCATCTGCCACACCCACAAGCATCATTCGTGCCTTGACGTTAGTGGTTAATACGCTGGAAGAGAACCAGACAGTGGTTGCGCTACCCTATGAGGACTCTCAAGGACATAGTGCCACAGCTTGCGAAGTCTATCTGTCTGAAGATCTTAGAGAACAAAGTGCTTGCTCCTGCAGTTCAGGTGTATGTCGCATCACAGTGATTGGGAAGACCGATTTTTTTCGGAGAGACATCTCTTCAGTTCCGTGTCTATGTGTCGCAAAGGTGGTCTGAATGGAGCACCGGCTCCGTCATAGTGACTCCTTCCTCTAACGATCCATCTCGAATCAGCACTCTTGCTTTGTGGCTAGATCCTTCAAGTGGCTTGCTTGATGCGGATGGACAGATACCAGATTCAGGTGAAGGAATTGCTCAATGGACCGCCAGAGATGGCCAGGGCAGACAAATAGTACTCACTTCGGGTTTCTATCCATCTTGGGCAAGTCTTCCAAGCTTCAAGGCAAATAAATCACCGAACGGCGGCCCAGCAGTTACCTTCTCGGGCATTTGGTCTGGTGGCGGATATTTCTCAACTACATCATCGCTGCCTGTTGGAAGAGCCTCCTTGTATAGCGTATTCGAAGGCTCCAGTGGGAGCGGTTCTTGGCAAACGCTGATAGACTCAGACTCTAATCCGCGCTATGGAATTTCACTAGAGAACATGTTGGGCACTGGCATGTCCTGGCCCCCCGTAAGTTTTAACAACTATGATGTACTTAAGCCTAATATTATTTGGTTTCGCAACGGAAGTGCAAAAAATATTTACTCTGCGGGCGATACAATTTATGAACGGACCGATCCAGCGGCAATTAATCCACAAAATTTGGAAACAGGCCCTTTTCAAATAGGATGTCGCATGCCTGGTAATCGCTCAGGAAGCTGGTACGGCTTCCCTCAATGTCTGAACGGCTGGCTTTCTGAGATGTTAATATTCTCAGCAGATCTAGATGAGCGGAATCATCAATTTATAGTAAATTATCTTAATGCCCGACATGGTTTCCAAACGAAGAAAAGCTATCTTTGAGGACCTGAAGTTCTGGCCTATAGCTATTCCGAAGGAAGCTTTGTTTAGACAATTGCCGAATATTAACTTAGTGTTATAACCTACATTCCGCACTTTTATATAGGGCTTTTTCTGAAAGGCAAATTATTGGAAACGTTTTTCTGAAATATTTAGAAGGGAGAGTATTTGAGATTGTAGCTTTGTTAGGTCAGGGCAAAAGTCCTTGATAAGAGTTTGTTGATTGTACAATCTGTGTTTTGAGCAGCCTTCGAATGTGGTTAAAATCTGGTTCGCTGATGGGTGCTTGGATGGTCTTTTCTCTGGGAGAATTGATAAGGCTGATATACCTTGTTGTTTCATGGCGAGTCTTATCTGTCGCTCAATTAGTGAGGCGATGAGTTGAGCAATGAAATAAACGAATACGAGCGCATCAATTCTAGTGTTGCTCTTAAGAAAAATAGGAGCAACTTCGAGCACAGATTTCATGAGGCTGTGTCGCTTTTCAAGCATTGGCTGATGCTTATATTTTTTTAGAACCTCGGTGGCATCCAGGCTAGAATTGGTGCAAAGAGGAAAAACGCCATCAGATGCTTGTGCTCGGGCGATGTTCTCGACGTGGTCCCGACATGAAATCTTTGGTATAGATTTGATTATTTTTTTGTAGGTTGTGTGCTTATTTGGCTTCCCCCTTGTGGTTTGCTTAAACTCTTGAGTTTGACCGGCTTCGACGGAAACTATGATGTATTTTTGAACGTTGTAGCGTGCCAGTATTGTATCAACTGCTTTTTGTATAGCTGTAATTGTTCTGGGACCTTTTTTTTGTTTTACGAGTGCCTTTAATTTTGTTTTCGCTCGAGCTATACGTTCCTCTCGTGAGACACGATCCCTGTCTGCCTTTTGTGATGAACGATACCAAAAGACGCGAAAACCTTCTCTAAGTTGATAGAAGCCAGCGGCAAGTTCTAATATATCAACTTTGCTTGTTTTTCCAGTAATTTTACGGTTGAGTATTTTTTCCCATCGAACTTTGGAGTGAAAGAGGTCAGTATAAAAATTACTCACCTCGCTGCGTGTTCGAGGCACTATGGTAATGAAGACTCCTTTTGCGCGGTCTATCTTAAGCAAAGTATCTTTGACGCACAACTTACTGTCAGCCACATAGATGAAATCACTCCGACCCAGGAGGCCTCGCAGTGCCTGCCAAGTGTCCCAGTGGGTTGTATCGTCAGAAACATTGCCATCAAGTATGTTACAGTGAATAGGGACTGTTCCATCTGCGGTGGTCGATAGAGAATATACAAGTTGTTTTAGATCTGGACGGTGATCTTTATTGTGACCTCGCTTCAACTGAACGCCTTTACTTTTCTGATTCTTATAGTTACCTGAAAACGTTACTGTTGTTGAGTCGTTATGGATTTCATCAGTTGAAATAGCAAAGGTATGTATAGCTTGTAATACACACCTCGTGAGCAGGGTAGCTCGGTCTGCATTGAATAACCTGTCAAGGGCTCGTCCGATTGTATCATCATTCCCAATCTCGCAATCTACTAGCGTGGGATCGTATCCTCGGGCCCATTCTTGCACGCGATACAACGCGCTTGGCCGAACAAGAATGCTCTTTACCAGAAGAAGTATGGCATTAGTCGATCTTTCATGCCGAATTTGTTCCCACAAAAGTCGAGCAAGCTCCATCTTTTCGATGAAGTCATCAATAATCGGAAGCGAATCAATTGATAGCCTCTCTAGGCGTAAAGATTGTGATTGCATATCTCGTATCCTAATGCTATTATACATTAGGATGTCAAGAAAAAAAATAATTCTCTCCTTCGTTGGCCCGATTCTTCCGGGAAGTATTTCTACCGCTAACAGTACCTGCGGGAAGTCGAACTGCGCTTGTAAGGCAGATCCACCCCAACTCCACGGCACTTACTATCGATGGACTGGTGTCGTAAATGGGAAGAGGACGACAAAAACGATCTCGGAAAAAACGGCTAAGGAGTGTCTAAAAAGAATTGAAAATTACAGAAAGTTGAAGAAGAAAATGGATGATTTGCTAAAATCAGCTCTCAAAGAGGCTCCTTGGTTGAGCTGAGAGGATAGCTAGCTACTTGATTTTACAAGTTATATCGGATAGAAAAAGCCCGCTATAAAAGTGCGGAATGTAGG
>JBIIDM010000006.1:0-36788 GCA_044238365.1 Bdellovibrionota bacterium
GTTTTTGGTCATTTTCTGCACCACCTAAGACCGAAAAACTTTTGCCTAGGTACTTAGAGGAACTAAAGGCCCGGAACGCTCCCTATACCAATTCTTTAGGTCTAGTCGAAATCGAACATATCAAAGAAGGTCTTAAGTTTACTTTTTTTGCCATGCTTTCTGTTGTAGTGATCTTCGTAGCCGCGATCATCGTCATCTACTCTGTTTGAGTAGCTTCTAGGGTGTTCTCGCTCTCGTTGCTGATAGGTGTATTGCTCTGTTCCTTCTGAGTGTCTCCTGTGGTCTTCGAACTCTCGGTACTCGGTTCGATCTTCTTTGAACGCTTCTTGGGCTAGCGAAAGCAATTTTTCAAGTTCTCCTCTGTCTAACCAAATACCTCCTGAAACTGGGCATCGATCGATCTCTACGCCGTCACGCTTGATTTGCTGCATGGGCGTCGTGTTATCTATGGGACTAACCAACAAAGGCATATGAACAACTCCCTGAAATATAATGAAATATAAATTATGGACCCTATGGCACCCGCTATAATCAATCCTCTAGAAAGGCCGAGTATATTAGGGGACTTGCATTCTGGTGTCAAAAATTTTCCTTCGATCGAAAAACGCGTTAACGGTGACGAGTGTTGCCCTGCCCATCCCTCAGCGGTATGAGCGTGATTTGAACTCAAATGCAGGTAAGGTGAATGTTCCAATCAAGCATCATCACAATCTGTATTTCTCTTCGCCCCCCCCCTTTTTTCACCCCTCTATCCGTGCCAAAGCCAGATCAGTCCTACTTCTTACCCTTATCCTTCTTCTTATCAGCTCCCTCCGCTGCAGCCGCAACCACAATTTCCTTACACACGGCATCAGACCGGAGGCCCCCACGACACTCGCCACTCTGCTTCTTGCAATCATCCTGAATTGCCTTCTGTATGTCCTTTCGAACAGCATAACTTGCTATACCCAAAACTTGTGAGTGTGCACTAGTCCGGGCAGCAAGGCATCCAGACTGATTTTCATGGATATCAGCGCATAACTTTAAGGCCTTACCTTCCTTTGCTTTTGAAAGCATGCCTAGAGCCCTCTTCGCTGATTCCTCATCAGCTCCCTTTATAAATACTGTCTCGACGTATACAGTCATTTCTTCTGTTTCCCGTTTCCATTTATAAGAAATCTCTGAGCTACATTCAAACTCGGCGAGCGCACGACTTGCGCACGCTATGAGCAACAGCCAAGAAAAACAGAGTGAAAAAATACGACGCGGCAAAATCAATCCAACTCTCCTTCCCTATTAGTTTCCAGACGCAAACAATTTATTTAAGAAAAGTCGACAATTTCGTCGGGATTCTAAAGATGCTTAGATCAAACTCGACTCGCATATTCCACAATGTTTAGCGAGGGTTGCCTGGAACCGGGACCCTGCGCAAATGTAACACCTTGATTATACAATGAAAGGTAAATTTATAGACGAACCGCTATAATTTTAGGTCGCCTGCACTCCAACAGCCTGAACGACTTTTCAACCAATAATTTGTTTATTCCCAATTTTTCTCCTAGAATTCCGTCATTAACTTGGATTATTCACGAGACGATGATGGTGTCAGCTCGCTGACAATACGAGCCAGACCCAGACCTGAGTCGAGATTCCGTGACCAAAGCCACATAAAAACACTATATAGTTACCAACCTCTAGCGATAGTATGAATTACAAACGCATCTTATTGCAGTCTCTTATGGTCAGCGCTGTTGCGATACCCCCTCTACCATTGGCACACGCTGAGGAAGTTATCGATGCGGTGGTCGCCGCTGTTGACAACGAGCCAATAACTCTAAAGGACCTTTCGGCCGTCCAAGGGGGCAAGGTATCAAAAGACCAGCTCCAAGGGACAGGAAACGATGAGACCAAAAAGGCGCTTGATATCACAATTAACCGTTATATCGTCGAGCAGGAAGCCAAGACTCAAAATATTCAGGTAACCTCGGAAGAAATCGACTCACAGGTAACCGAACTTGCAACGCGAAATAATCTTACTTTAGCGCAGTTCAAAGAGGCTCTCGAAATGCAAGGCCAGAGCCTTGACTCATTAAAACGTGAAATAAAGTTTCAAATACTACGATCAAAAATTGTAGCGCACGAAATAAGAGGAACCAGTACGGTATCGGAAGAGGATATTAATCGCTACGTGGATGCTGCACGTCAGGCACAAACCCGAAGTGAGAACGAAAACGATACGCCAAAGGTGAATTTCAGTTATATTCTATTTCAGGGGGACTCAGCAGCTGCACTTGATGGGGCCAAAAAGGTAGCAACCTCCCTATCCCAAAAAGTCCCCTTTGCTGACGTAGCAAGCGCTTACGGTGAGCGGGCCCAGGTTGGAATTGACCAGGAGGTAGCCGCAGAAGATCTTCACGAATCTCTCCGAGATGCTTTGTCTCTCCTTGAACCGGGAGAAAGCAGCAAACCAGTTAAGACCGAACAGGGATACCTAGTGGTACAAAGGAGTTCTTCTGGCCCATCAACTCCCAAAACCGATGCCGAGCTGCGCCAGGAGGCCAAAGCAGCACTTGAAGGTGGAGATATTGAAGAAAAAGCTCAAAAGTTTCTTGCAACTGAGTTACCACAAAAGCATATTGTCGAATTGGCGCCCGGAATCACCCGAAACACACGATCAAATGGCTAACGGTGCTAGACTTTGAGACCTGGCGAAAGCTAGAGGACCAACACGGGCAAACTATCCGATCGTTTACTGTTCCTTTTCGAGAACGGCGTAGCCGAAAAGCATCACACCCCGTTTACGACTTCCTCTTTACATACTATGCCTTTCCGCCTGGAAGGCTTGAGCAGTGGCACCCTGGAATCAATGTAACCTTGGCAGCCCCCCCTCACCTTCAGGACGATTATGAGACGGCTAGACGCTATGACAGATTCGCCAACGATGACCGGTATAAGTGCTCCAACAACTGCATATGCTTACAGCCTGCGCAACTAACCCCGAGCCTCTACCGCCGACTTCCTTGGGTCATTGAACTCCTAACAAGAATTGAAAATACTCCGCCCCGGTTCGGCTGCTTTGCGCTGCACGAATGGGCCATGGTCTACAAACTCCCCGAAGAACGGAGGCACTCAGGGTATCCCTTGCGCATCTCTCCTGCGCTTCTTGAAGAGGTGGTAGAGACGCAGAAGCTTCGGTGCACACATTTTGACGCCTATCGTTTCTTTACCCCCGCGGCCACCCCCCAGAATCTCTTCAAACTAGACAGCGAGTCACGTATTGAATTCGAACAGGGAGGTTGTATTCACGCCTCAATGGATCTCTACAAGTGGGCCTTTCTCTTTTCTCCCTGGGTAGCAAGCGAACTCCTCCGGGAATGCTTTCTTTTAGCAATAAGGGCGCGAGAACTCGACATGAGATCTAGCCCATACGAACTTTCTTCACTAGGATTTTCGCCTATCCCCATCGAAACTGAATCGGGAAGAAACGAGTTTGCGCAGGAACAACGCAATCTGGCAAACGCAGCGTCTAAAGTGAGACGGAAACTTATGACCGCTCTTTTGGAACTACAATCAGCTCTGCACCAAAGCAAAGATGTCCACTTATCAATAGGTTAAGCAGAGATATTTGTGGAATATTCAGTTTTTCATTACTGTTGGACAAACCTTAAATCTTCATAGTTAGGAGAGCGCCATGACCGTTACGGTAAACCCCTTAATCTTTCGACAGTATGATATTCGCGGAAATGTCGGGGAGGACCTCTCTGATGATTTTGCCTATCTTTTGGGCAGAGCCTACGCGACTCTAGCAAAAGAACACGAGTTTAATAACATCGCCATCGGGTATGACTGCCGTTTAAGCTCTCCCGGTTATGCGCGAGCTCTTGCTAACGGAATTGCCGCTGAAGGACTGGACGCCCAGATTACTGGAATGGGCCCCACCCCCCAGCTCTACTTTGCCCTCTTCGGTCGTTCCTGTGGTGGCGGTATTCAGGTTACAGGTAGCCACAATCCCGCGCACATGAATGGCTTCAAGTTGTGCCTAGGTACCAAAACTCTTGGTGGCGACGAGATCCAAGACCTGTACCGTCGCATTACCATTCTTCCCGAAACACCGTCAGCTACTCCTGGCAAAGTCACGGAACATCCGATTCAGGAAGAGTATAAAAAAATGCTTGTTGAAAAAAGCGCACCGTATGTGGGACAGAGAAAACTCAAAATAGTCTGCGATGCTGGAAATGGCGTAGGTGGTATCGTTGGACCAGACGTACTTAGATCCCTTGGATATGAGGTTATTGAACTATTCTGTGAACCCGATGGAAATTTTCCTAACCATCACCCCGATCCGTCGGAGCCGCACAATCTGGAAACGCTTATTGAGACAGTCATTAAGGAACAAGCTGACTTTGGGATAGGCTGGGACGGTGACGCAGATCGCATCGGCGTGGTTGATGAAAAAGGCACAATCCTCTTCGGCGACATGCTTCTACTGCTCTATTCCCGCGCCATATTGAAGGAAAAACCTGGTGCGACAATTATTGGCGACGTTAAGTGTTCGCAAATGCTCTTTAACGACCTCGTATCAAAAGGTGCCAAGGCCATCATGTGGAAGACCGGACATTCTCTGGTTAAGGCAAAACTTAGGGAGACAAATGCCGAGCTTGCAGGCGAAATGAGCGGTCATATCTTCTTCAATGATCGTTATTTCGGCTACGATGATGCTATCTATGCATCGTGTCGGTTTGCCGAACTGGTCAGTAAGAGCGACCAACCGGTTTCCAGCATGCTTGCGGATCTTCCGCCCTCATTCTCAACACCTGAATTGAGAGTCGATTGCCCGGAAGAAATCAAGTTTCAGATTCCAGATCTTATCAAAGAAGCATTTAAAGAATTTAAAGTTGATACCACGGACGGAGCGCGCATTACCTTTGAGAAAGGATGGGGTCTTGTCAGGGCTTCCAACACTCAACCAGTTTTGGTGACTCGTTTTGAAGCGGAGAGTCAAAAGGACCTTGATTCCTACAGGATCACTGTCCAGAATAAACTGGAAGAGATAAAAAGTTCTCTGCTTGCGTAGCCTTACAGCAAGCGTAACCAGGTTGGTTGAGGTCAAGGAAAAAGGTGATTTTGCGAATGCGACGTGGTACGCCACGTCGCAGTGAGCAAAATTGCCTTTTGACGAAGAGATAAGCTCCTAGCCCGTACGGAACGATTACCAACCATGACCATAAAAGGCATACTTGAATTAATATCTACTGACGAAAATCTCTCAAAGGTTGAAATCGACAACGAGCTCTTTTCGTTGAATCAAATTCGGCAGATTCTTGAGTTCCAGGAGAGTATCGCCAAATATCTGGATGCAGGCGATTGGTGGAAACATTCAAAGAACCTAACTAGGACAAGCCGTTCCCTTCCAGACCTTGCAAACCTTCCGAATTTTGTTCTTATTACCCCCCCCTATTCGTTCCCATTACACGCCAGAATTGGAGATTTTCTGGGCGTAACAGCAAATGTCGCCTCAAGAATACTGGGCACAAAGGCCAATTTCTGCGCTAAATGCACAATAATTACTCCGCCGCAATCAATTGAAAGCATCGTATCAGCCTGCCGCAGCAATGCACTAGCTATAAGCGCGATAGCTTCACCAGCAGCATTCTCTAAGAACATGTTTTCAAAGATCATCGAAGATAATGAAGTTAAAGATTTTGAACAATTTTCCGCCCCGCCGGCGCCATTAGAAGTAATCATTGAGCGTATAAAAATTTCCAACCCAGACCGAAATATCCGAATAAGCAGGGCGCTCGACTTCATAGAGAAAAATTCGCTCTACGATGCCAGTATACACTCATGGCCCCTGGGGACATTCAAACAAAAAATTGAGCTGGCCTCAACCTGCGGGGAATGCGGAACGCCGTACCTCCCAAGTGCACGAATGCTCCTCGCGTTAATTTCATCCATTTGGAGCCTGTCAGTAAACGAAAACATACTCCTAGAGGAACTGTACAAGCCGTTGTCACGTTTGACCACCTGTACTTTCGATCTTCTCAGCGCATTGAAACTAGACAATTATTATCCTTCTGCTTTTCTTAAGGACCTGGATCCGGCACACTTGCACATCATCAAGATTCAGCAATGTATTCTTGAACTGCCCGTAAATCCCGTCATTATCTCACCATTCAATTTTCTACTTCCGCCCACGGTAAGTGATTACCTATTAAGCACGCTAAAGAATAGACTATTCCCCGGCGCCAGGATCATCGCTGCAGTTTTACCGCATAAACCGAGCATTCAAAGTGCCCTTATACAGCACCCTGTTACGTCCGGAACTATCCGCCCACAGTTAGAACTCGGATCACGTACCATCCTGGAGCTAAACAGAGCAACCATTGATAAACAATCATACAATGCTATTGCGGCTGCCACCCCTTCGAACTACAAAATATACTCTCTAGAATCCACTATCCCAACAAAATCTCTAAACACCCGAGTAGTTAGTTATTTGGGTATCCTTCCCCATATAGCTCAACTTTATGCAAACCACCCTACAGCCAGGGCACTGGGGTTGCCGCCTAAGTTCTTTTCTCATGATATCTTGGATTTTTCCTGCGCCTTTTGTGGAGGAGCATCCGTTGAATGTACTTTCTGCAAGGGACTTACCTTTCCCCCGGATCTATATCTGGTAAAATTCAAGGGCAAGTCCCTAGCCTGGCTTCTAGAACAGGAAATAGTCGGTGCGATGTATATAATTGGCAAAATCCCAAAGGCTTCAGCTATCTTAAAAGCGGCAGTGAATTTTGAATTAGGGACGGTGCGCTTGAACTCCACATTGAGCGAGCTCAATATTGTAGAGCAGTGGCTGCTCAAGATTCTCAAATTCCTCCTTCAAACACCCAAGAAATCGTGCATTATTTTACCTGATTTACGCTGGTGTTTAAACGAAAATCAGTGGGATTACTTTGAGCGACAGATTTTAAAGCGGCTGGAAGAAAAGGGCATAGTCATTGAGGTAAATATGAAACTCGAAACCCGAGTTATGGAACCGCTTCCGGATTAAAATTTCAATACAAATCGCTTCTCAAGAAGCTTAGCCTGAATCATCTTCCTTACTCGACTTGATGACTGCTTGGCGGTCTCTAAACTATTATCGATATAGTGCATGCTCTCGGTCTGAATAAGCGGATCCTGCTCTCGCTTCATATCCCGTTCATCCCGTGTCTTCAATACCGACTTTACCCCCTCAAAAGTAACTTCTGCTTCCCCAAGAAATTCCTCCTTCGAAAGTCGTCGACTTGCCCGAATATCGAGCTGGCAATCAATATAAAATTTCATGAACGCATCCGGGACCACTCGTGTTCCAGCATCTCTGCCCTCAAGGACTATTCTTTCATTACTTTCGACGTGGGAACGCTGCACCGATCGGACCACCTCCCGAACAATCGCGTCCTTAGCGATTATCGAAGCAAGATTTGCTACCGTTTCGTCTCCGATTGTATTTTCAATGAGTAATTCCTTATTAACGTACAATCTGCTCTTACCGTCATCTTGTCGCTTAAAAACGAAATGAGTTTCTCGCGCAATAGCACGCGCTCGAAAAAGAAGGACATCCTCCACGTCGCCAGAAATCCGTTCCTGAAGCAAGCGCCAGGCAACGTAACGAAACATCAACCCCGAGTTTATGTGAAGAGCATCAAAGAAAGTTGCAACGTTTCTGCAAATAGCGGACTTGCCAGAAGCTGCAGTGCCATCGAATGTTATACAGAATAATAAACTTCGCCACCGTGATATAGCCGAAGCAGAATTAATGTCTACGGATATATTTTCCACCATCGCTGGTTTACGGCGACTTATGTCTTTAGCTCTCGGCCGTATTGAACGCATAAAATATATTAGGTTAAAATTGGTGAACGGAAGCTCCGGCAACACCGGCCCATAGACTGCTAACGGACCCGGTAAAAGCATTTCAGTTCCGTGGTCCAGAAAAATAGCGGTACTACTACGAACTGTAAGTATTATTATGGTATTAGATACGAAACCCACCGCGCATCAGTCAGAAAAACTAGTAGAAGCAAGATGGCACGGATATAAATTGAACAGAGCCAATGAGTTACATACTATCTATCTAGAACCAAAAGTGACCGAGATCGGCGCAACAGTAGACATTCATGGCGGCAAACGCTGACGGATGCCCTCCACGATGGGAAATTTATATACAGTCGCTACAATTCCGACTAATCCCAACGCGAACCCGGGTCCGTAGCAAATGCTCGAAAACATGTCATCATACGCCAACAACCCAGTCATTGTGAGCAGATTATACCAATCGTGCCCCTCGACTCCCACTCCAAGAAGCGGCAATATGCGCTCCTGCGCGTCTCCTATATAAAAAGATAGGTCAACAAGCGAGAAGCCAAGCCAGTAAAAGCCTAACGCCTCCATTCGAACGAACCCGCTATAAGCACCCAGTCCCACAACCAATAGTGGAAAGATAATCTGATTGAGCGACCCCCCCAAGATCGCCATAAAAGTCCCAAATGGCGCAAAAAAGACATGTCCTGCCTCATGAACCCACAAGGTTCCCCCGTCCAGCAGAAAGAATGGCCATGTTAGTATCGGTGATATGGTATTCATGGACAGAACCATTCCCACTTCAAGCAACATTACGAACTGCATAACGGCTAGTGCGACAACCATACCCGGGTCCAAGGTATCCAAACTACGCGCCACGACAAGCCATTTTTGACGGTCAATAATTATTCCGACCACTAGTAGGATGACGATATAGGCACCTATGTAGTTTATCATGGCATGAGCAGGCTAAAGGTTTTCGGGCAAAATTAGCATGAACAAAATCTTAAGCATTGACCACTTTGCGACATCATACGTTTAGAGATGACTGCAGGTCGGAGAATTTCTCTAATCTTAGAGCGTATTAACTACTTCATATAATCTATGAAATTCGGCTATTAGCAAGATTTTGCTCCCAGAGAGGGGCAGAAACCGGAGTACTAACGCAGTTATTTCCAGGATTTCGGCCCCTCTCTGGGAGCAAAATCTTGCTAATGGCCGAATTTCCATAGTGTATTTTCATTTATTCAACACGCTCTAAGAAATATAGAATGGACTACCGCAATAATAGAGTCCATTTCAGAAAATCAGTAGTCCGAAGATGACCTTAGACCAAAAACATTTTGATGATTTATGACTAGTAAGTTCTAGGAGCGCTCCTTATAAAATGACTAAACCTAAGAGTAATTTCTTCCGACCGTACAATGGGCACTCGCGAGTGATAACGTCACATCTCAAATAAATCTTAAATAAAAATGAATTTAAAAAAGCTGCTTCTCCTCACCACACTCATAGGTTCGATAGCATGGGCCGGCGAGACCCCCAAGGGTAACCTAAAACTGGACATTGGCGGAGCTGTCTCTATTGAATATCTAGGCAACAATGGTTCTTATAGAGTTGACAATTTTCTAATGGAACCGCCCGGAGTTATTACCCGCAACAGCACCTGCAACATAATTCCGGCCAGTATGCCAACGGATTGTGTAGATATTGATATATCAACTCTTGATCCGGATGATAAACTTGCCTGTCAACCCGTTATTGGCGTCCCCCTGGTCACGGATATGGGATCAGGCGATGGATGTGAAATGAAGCTCGATCCGGATCCGAACACCCCCGAAGTCGAGGCATTCCCCAAAGGCACAATATTTAAATTTGGTATCTGCGTGCACCTTACAGAAGACTCGACGCTGTACTACTGTGACGCCATCTATTACACCGAGGTTGCTCAGAATAGCGACGGGGTTGATCATGCGCAATGGGAGACCACTACTGCGAAAAATTCTCCTAACCCCGCGTACAGGCTTGGGTGGGAAGATGTATCCGGTGGTGGGGACTATGACTTCAACGACATGCAACTCAATCTTGTTGTTAAGGGCTCGTGTCCAATCTGGCCAAGTTTGTCTGAGCCCTAAAAAACGACTTTGCCGAGATACGACGCTTCGTTGTGTGCGTGTTAAACTCAATGAAAAAAAGTGACTAACGTAGCCACCAAGAGCACATTGATTGAGGGGTACTTAGCAGCGCATTCTCCTTGACTTGGAGCCCACCAAAAGACCAATTAAGCTCTACTTTCGCATACGGTCCGGATCCATTCCTGCATGACAATTTACACACCAAGTATCACCCAGTTCATACCTTCGCGACCTTAAACACCCAGAATTCTGATACCCTTTTGAACCGATATGAGCCGAATTAATATACTCGATTAGCGCCGAAACGTCCCCGTCATATCGACTCGCCTCCCTCTTTTCATTGGACAAAGATATCGTAAAAAACAACTGATGTGTGATCAGCATCACTGATGCTGCAGCACTGACTCTATTCATAATACCTTTCGCCTTAACAAGTTACATTTACACGAAATTGCCAAAATCGAAGATTCTTCTGCTCCCGAACAGGTTATCGACCTTATTTGTCTGTGAATTAAGAAATATTCAAAAATAGCGGAAAATAATCGGTCAAGTAATCATTCCTCTCATCCGATATTACTGCTTGACACTTGCAAAAGCCGTCTGTTCCACTTTAAAGGGAAGCGCAAAAGTATATGGCGGAACAGAAACAAAAATATGCACAGAAGATTCTTTCAAAAACGATGGCTATGGACCTACCCGGTGACTAAGGTGATCAAGAACCCAAAGATTAAAGGAACGAGCAGGGGAGCAACATCGATAGAACTGGCTCTTGTATTCGTATTATTCTTTTTCCTACTTGGTGGCATGATTGACCTTATATATTACGCCTACCAAGAAGTTCGTCTCCAGTACCTTGCGGTCACCGCTGCTCGAAATGGCATCATACAAAGAACATTGGATGGTGTTGCCACTCCTAATTCTTATCTTAAATCGGCAATCATATCCACGAGTGCCGCCTGGGGAATTACCATCGACGCCTCAAATATCTCAATTTGTCCGGTTACCAATCCAAACTGCGGAGATTTCCCAATACCCGATGAGGCCTACTTCATTATTCGAATTTCTTTACCTAACACTACTTTATTTTACCCCTTTACGGTTCCTATGAACGCTGTTGTACTGGGAATAAACTCGACTCCAGTGAAGATTACAAATGGTATGTAGCAAATGCTCAACTAAGTGGCACTCGTGCAAAGGAGCCGCAATGGTTGAACTGGCACTCGTATTTCTTGTGTTAGTTACCATGTTATACGTAGCTTTCGCTCTTACTTTTAAGATAAGAGACAATATAATCGCGCAAAACCTTGCGGCTACCGGAGGTCAGATGGTGTATCGACAATGCCATTACCTGGTGCTAACGGATATTCCTACCTGCCTGGATGGAGTAAAAAATACTTTACAGGGTTTTGCCCCGCTGGTTAATCGGAATATTACGGTTCTGATAACTCTTTACGCCGATGCCAAGGTGATAGCCGATGTAGAAAAGGCGAAGCCCCCTTTCAGTCCCTCTTATACGTACCCGAATACTGGCACGCCAACTGGCAGTCAGTTTTCCGCCGCGTCATTCACGAGTGGAGCATATGCACCCATTTTTCAAAAATCCGGATTCGTGGGGATCGTAGAAATTTACGTCGAGAACAAGTTCCTATTCAATACTTTTGGATTCGGTCGAGGCAGTAGTTATGAAGTTACAATCAATTAATTCTAGCCTCCCTCACTCTTCTCAAAGCGGGGCAATAATTATTCTGCTCGCTATCATGTTTCCTATGATACTCGGGTTCATCGGACTGGGAATTGATGTCTCCAACCTAATCCTCGCAAAGCTGAGAACACAAACCGCAGTTGACAACTCGATTATGCATGCGCCGATGTTAATGATCGGAACCACCCTTACCGACTCTCAGATCGCCGACCTCCTACGAGAACGAGTTAGAGCAAACATGATAACCAGGTTTAAGGCGAGCGATATTACAGAACCGGATGTTTTTGTAAGCCCTACGACGGTAAGCATCAATCTCCAAACTCGTCAAAAATTCTATATAATGCCAGGTGCATTCTTCGGAACATCAACCTCCTCCCAGGTAGCGGGACATGCAAGAATTAATATTCCTCGGGTCAATGTTGTCGCCACGGTTGACTGTTCGAGGAGTATGACATTAAAAGATGAACTGGCCTCGTCAGCAAATCAGACCAGATATCTTACGGCACTTGGAGGATTGGCGCAGGTCGGCAACTGGCTGCGGGAGGACTTCGACCGCGTGGCTCTCGTGACGGGGAACCAAACATTTGACGTTGCTGTAGACTTCAGGCCCCTGGGATCCAACCCATCTTACAGTGCTGTAGAAATACTAACGGTACTATCAAAACAGACCTGTGACAGTTGGACTAACTTTGGCGATGCTCTCGAAACTTCACGATTGCCGATAGTGAATGCCTCACCTCCCATTACGGATGATGACTTGAAGATCATTGTGGTATTTACCGATGGTCACGTACAGCACGGAACCTTTGACATTACCAATGGCGTTAACTTGCCGACGGATGATTTTGGACGACACAACTATCACGCATTCATATCGAATCTTAGTGTTGTGGCAGGCGTCTACAGACCGGCAGGTGCCTCCTTGCGCCGAACCCAGTTGGTAGGGGATCCCCCCTGGGATGATCGTCGCCCTCCTTGCGATCCATCAACAGCTTCGCCACCGGTGGCACCACCTGACCTTTCAGGATGTTTTTCAGGCGGTTCCATTAATATCGCCACTCCTGCCGGACTAATTTCGAGACCTATTACAGGTTCTCCCGAGAGTCAAGCGATCGCGTTGCGAGAACTAGCACACCTTGAGCCGATCGCAGAAGCGCAGAGCGCCCGCAATGCCGGGATTAGTGTCTACGTTATTGGCGTAGGCGATCCAGTAAAAACCACTCTAGAGGTACCCTTCGGGTTTGGACCGGACTCTCGAAAGTTCACCTACGACTATATGCGAAGGGTATCATTAAGTCCGAAAGCACCCACCGTGACCTTTCCGGAGGTTATGCCACACGCCTCTGAGCAAGGTCTCCATCGTAAACAGGTGGGGGACTTCTTCCTGGCTCACACTGATGTTGAGCCATCCGAAGCCCTGCGTATTGCGCTTGCCGATCTCGCTTTCAAAATGGTTGAATAAAAATTGCCCAGCGTAAAAGAAGGCGTCTCCCCCTAGAAAACCGGAAAAACAGACATACACTGGTTTGCAATGATTCCCGAAGTCATACTGAAATAATTTCATTCAGTGATTTTGACGTTCGGTCGGCCCCCAACGGGACGAACTCAAAGTTAAAATCGTTATCCCGATAATCAACCGTCACACTTCCGCCCTTCGCTACTATCCCAAAAAGAAGCTCATCAGCCAGACGGTCCTTTAACTCCTTTTGAATATATCGTCTCATTGGTCGGGCACCAAGCAGCGGATCAAAACCCTTCAACGAAATAGCCCTCAACGCTTCCGGCGAAACCTTCATGGTGACATTTTGTACCTTCAGCTGAGATGTCAGCTCATCAAGAAACTTCCGCGCAACGTCTTCAATTACTGGAGGAGGAAGCGGGCTGAAATAAACCGTCTCGTCCAATCTGTTGCGAAACTCCGGTCTGAATAATCTTTTGATTGCATCTTCTTTTACCCCTGCTGAAGTACTTTCCCCGAAACCAATCCCTCCTGACTTTTCTGAACCTGCATTAGTGGTAAGAATAATAACAACATGCCGAAAATCTGCCTGCCGTCCCTGACTATCAGTGACTCGGGCATCATCCATAATCTGAAGCAAAATGTTAAACACGTCGGGGTGAGCCTTTTCGATCTCATCGAAAAGCAATACCGAGTGAGGGTGGCGGCGCACATAGTCTACCAATAGCCCCCCCTCTTCATGTCCTACATAGCCCGGAGGAGCTCCGATTAAACGTGCCACGGCATGCTTCTCCATGTACTCGCTCATATCAAAGCGATGAAAATGAACCCCTAGTTCTCTTGCCAGCGTTTTTGCTAGTTCCGTCTTACCAACTCCCGTTGGTCCAGCAAATAAAAACGAACCGACCGGGAGATTCGGAGCCTTCAGATGAGCCCAGCCACGCTTGATGGCTCTGACCACTGTATTGACAGCCGAATCCTGCCCGAACACCTGACCTGAGATCCTCTCTTCCAAGCCACCAATAAGCTCCCCTTTGTCATTCGACTTACGTGCAACCGGAACTTTCGCGATCGCAGAAACAACATCCTCAATTTCACGAACGGAGATCGTTCTTCGCTTCCTGGACTGCGATAATAAAGCATTACGAGCGCCCGCCTCATCAATCACGTCGATCGCTTTGTCTGGAAGAAAACGCTCATTAATATGAATCGATGATAATTCTACAGCAGCCCTTACAGCAGAACGGGCATAGGTTACCTTGTGGTAACTCTCATACAAGGGAACTAATCCGTCGAGAATCGCAACTGCTTCATCGATCGAGGGTTCCCCTACTTCAACAACTGAAAACCGTCGTGCAAAACCTTGGTCACGTTTAAAATTCTTTTTGTAATCCTCGTGGGTGGTAATGCCAATACACCGTAACCACCCTTCGTTCAAGGCGGGTTTCAGAAGAGACGCCGCATCAAGTGAACTACCACTGGTGCTTCCGGACCCCAGAATGGTATGGATCTCGTCAATAAGTAAAATTACTTCGCCTTTCTTTTTGAGCTCAGATAGCAGCGACTTTATTCTTTCTTCCAGGTCACCGCGAAACTTTGTCCCGGCAATCAATGCGCCAACATTCAACGAATACATGGGCATCGATTTTAAAAACTGCGGCAAGGCTCCATCCGAAACTATGGCGTGCGCTAACGCGTAAGCGATGGCTGTTTTACCAACTCCCGATTCACCTACAAGAAGTGGATTATTCTTTTGACGGCGAGAAAGGATTCGCAAGGCCCTCGCTACTTCCGCCTTGCGACCGATCACAGGATCCAAAAGCCCCCTACGAGCTTTTTCGGTGATATCCTCTAAATATCTCTCAAGTGGTTTAGCTGGACGTTGATTTCCATCTTCTGAATATTCATCATCCAACCGATCGGATGAACCCTTAGGCACTCCATGCGAGAAGTACTCTAAGAGATCTAATTTCTGGACTCCCTGTTCCGCAAGAAAAAAAGCTGCGTGGGTCTTCGGCTCATCAATAAGCGAGAGAAGGACATCGCGTGGAGTTACCATCTCATGACCACTCGCACGTTTGCGCATAACAGACCGTTCCAAGACTCGTCGAATCGCGGGAGTTTGAATAGGCTCGCCATTACCCCCCGAGGGCAAATGCTCGACCTCCTCTTCAAAATAATCCTCAATGTTACCCCTGATAGCCCCAGCGTCTACTTCCATAGCATCAAGCGCTTCCAGAACTGATGCCTCGAAAAGTAACGCATAAAGAAGATGCTCAACCGTGAAATAGGCATGGTGTCTCGAAGAGGCCTCGCGAAATGCTGCCTCAAGAGTAAAGCCAAGCTCAGTACTAAACATAAACCCTTTGCTCCTAACTTACTCAATGACACACCGTAACGGAAAGCCCTGCGATCTGGCCTCGGCCTGCACAGTTGCTATCTTTGCTTCTGCAACCTGATAAGAGTAAAAACCGCATAAGCCCCGCCCTTCATTATGCACCTTCATCATAATCTGTACTGCCTCAGCTGCAGGCTTGTGAAAAATAGTCTCTAAAACATACACTACGAATTCCATCGTTGTATAATCATCATTCAACAAGAGTACTTTCACTTTGGATGGTCGCCGAACACGAATGGTATCGTCTACCTTTACGATGTCGGCAACATCTCCATAGCTTCCTGAACGGTCAGTAGACATAGTATAAATTCTTTATTCGTAACTAGGCACGCTGCGTATAGTATACCGGTTCCCGGGTAAAACAATCGTTTTTCCCGACCTTGGTAAAACCTTAGGAGTATACCAGTTGTAGCGAACTATAATAAGCATACCCGACAAGCTACCTGCAGATTACCTTTAACCCGCACTTCCACAACAATGACAATACTAGCATTCCCCCCTACTAGCCAGGCAAATTCCGACGGGCTTCTTGCTGTAGGAGGTGATTTGGAAGTTGAATCCCTTCTACTTGCCTACTCTTCGGGAATATTCCCCTGGCCCTTCAACAATAAAACACTGGCTTGGTACGCACCTCCCACGCGAGCGGTTTTATTTCTGGAAGAGGTTCATTTATCGAGAAGCGCTCGTAAAATGATCAAAAACAGCGGATTCGAAGTGAAGAAAAACACTGATTTTACTTCCGTGGTTACTGAGTGTGCAAAGCCCGACAATCGAGGCAAACAAAATGGCACCTGGATTACAAAAAGGATGATTAAGGGATATTTAGACCTCCATCAAGCCGGATTTTGTCACTCATACGGAAGCTACAAAGAGGGAAGACTCGTTGGCGGGCTCTACGGCGTGCAGATTAAAAAAATGTTTGCGGGAGAATCGATGTTCTACAGAGAAAGTGGGGCCTCAAAGGTGGCCCTTTTTCATCTTATAAATGATCTGAAAGAGCAGGATGTTCAATGGTTAGATTGTCAGATAATAACACCGCTATTCAAATCATTTGGCGCCAAAGAGGTTTGCAGAGCCGATTTTGAAGTACTGCTCCTTGAAGCTCTTCAGTAGCCTACAAATCTGAGTCCTAATATAAGAACTGCGGTTTCAAACTTAGCAAATTATGAAAATATCAGAACATCACCTAGCTAAACATATTCCACAGGCACTCATCATTTTTGTCGCCTACAGCTTGGGAGTAGTCACAGCTCCTTCTCCGGCGTTTGCCTATATAGACCCTGGAACGGGCACGATGCTCATTCAAGTAATTGTGGCGGCAATCTTTGGTGCTCTTTTTACCTTGAAGGCCTGGCTTGGCGCACTAAAATCAGTGTTTATTAAGGATAAACCGTCCGAAGAATCTCCGGCCGTCACGAAAGAAGAAGAGCAAAAATGACTTCGGAAACCTTAAAAAATGCAACACGCAACCCAGGCTCCTTCCGTGACCCGGATGGATTTATTTACAAAACATCTGAGGGCCTAATTCGTCGTCGGGTTTTTCCATCATGCTACCCCAACCTCAACGGTTTAATGGAAAGTGGTCTGTACGACGAACTGGTGCAAGCCAATCTTCTTATCCGCCATAATGAGGAAGATCCCTCCCCTGAATATAGAACATTGACACCTGATGTTTTACCGTTTATCTCGTATCCCTATGAGTGGAGCTTCCAACAATTAAAGGACGCAGCCCTTACGACGCTCGCTATTCAAGAGCGGGCAATGAGGCGGGGCATGAGCCTGAAGGATGCCTCGGCCTTCAATATTCAGTTCAGAGGTCATCAACCACTCCTGATTGACTCGCTGTCCTTTGAAAGACTTTTTAAAGACGCCCCTTGGAAAGCGTATCGCCAGTTCTGCAAAAATTTCCTGGGCCCTCTACTGGTGGAAGCCCGATACCCCATATTAAATGATCTATGGCTGAGCGAGCTTGATGGATTTGACCTTAAGGTTGCCAGTTCACTGCTTCCCCTTAAATCATGGTTCAGTTTCGGCACTCTTATGCACATACACCTCATGGCCATGATGGAAAAAAACCCTCAGAAAGCAGCAACGAAGAACCGAAAAAAAACGTTAAAGAGTTCTCTTAATTCTCAGCTAGGACTCATCCAAGCATTGGGTTCGTTAGTATCGAAGATATCACCGCGAACAAGGACCACCCACTGGAGTACCTATTATCAAGAAAATACATATTCAGATGAAGATTTTGAAAAGAAAAAAAATTTCGTTCTCGACGCCGTCAGAAGCAGCGCCCCTAAGGCCGTGTGGGACTTTGGTGCAAATACCGGACACTTCTCGTTTGCAGTTTCGTCCCTTGTCGATTCTGTTGTTGCACTGGAGTACGATACCGAATGCGTTAGCGCAATGTACAATAGGACAAAAGCCGAACGAATCACAAATATTCTTCCTATCAGACAAAATCTTCTCAACCCGTCGCCCGCACTTGGATGGGGAGGAGCAGAGAGAGCTTCCCTCCACTCCCGTGGGCCGTGCGATCTGGGACTTAGCCTCGCCTTAATTCACCACATCTGCCTTGTAGGAAACGTACCACTTGAAATGATTGCCTATGAATTTTCTCGGCTTTGCCGAGCCCTCGTAATTGAATTCGTTAATCCCGACGATATCCGCGCTGCTCAGCTCTTGGAGAGAAAGCCCATGTTGACTAACCGCTACACAAGGGAGATCTTTGAGCATGCTTTTAATGTATACTTTGATGCAGTAAGAATTCTGCCACTAGAGAGTCGGCAGCTCTATTACCTTGAACGTAAACCGGTTCCGGATTAAACTGCCGAAAGGCTCTACTTTTTGGAATGGGCCATGGTAATTTAATTATTCTTTTTTCTCTCGGGGTCTTGCTCCGCAAAGAATGTCCTGGTTCCTTTTCTTTGAAGTGGAACCGTCATAAATAAGGAAAATATACGTGATTGATTTTGACTCTATGCCCATCTCGAGTTTGGTTTCCCAGTTCGAAACCCCCGTTTACGTATATAGCAGGGCAACGATAGAACAACGAATAAGTGAGCTTAAAGGGTTAGGCACCATACGCTACGCCCAGAAGGCTCTACCCAATCTGGCGATACTCAACCTGATGAAGCACCATGGCATAGTCGTTGACGCAGTTTCCGCTGGGGAACTCTATCGAGCAATAGTTTCCGGGTACAACGGAATTTCGGATCCAGCAGGAGTTGTTTTCACGGCTGACGTACTGGATGAAGATGCACTGACTCTTATTAAAGAGTACAAGGTGCCTATTAACGCCGGCTCTCCAGACATGATCCGTCAAATTGTTGCCGCAGGGCTCCACGTGCCTATCATCTTAAGAATCAACCCAGGATTTGGCCACGGCCACTCACGTAAAGTCAACACCGGCGGTGAGCACTCCAAGCATGGAATCTGGCACCAAGAGCTTCCGAGCTTGCTCTCGGAGATGAAGGCTAATGACCTTGATCTCTACGGTCTCCATATGCACATTGGGTCAGGTACCGACATGACCCACTTGCTTAGAGTTGCTGATGCCATGGAGCAATCCGTAGTAACATACAGCTCAATCTTTGAGAAATCAGGTAGTCTGAAATTGATTAGCGCTGGTGGAGGATTGCCCGTTCCGTATCGTGAAAACGGGGAGCGGGTTAATCTTTCCGCTTACAGGGAAGTCTGGAGTAATGCACTGCAACGAATTGAAGCCACTCTAGGGCGCACCGTGCATTTTGAGGTTGAGCCCGGACGTTATCTTGTAGCTGAAAGTGGGATTTTAATTACTAAAATTCGAGCCAAAAAGGTTATGGGGTCTTTACTCTACTATTTGGTCGACGCGGGATTTGATACTTTGGTGCGACCTGCCATGTACGGTGCATATCACCGAATTTCGATATCACCCGCACCCGGACGAAAGCTGGGTTCAATAAAACCAGCAGTAGTCGCGGGGCCGCTTTGCGAATCCGGTGATGTCTTTACGCAAGAAGAGGGCGGGATTGTTACTACCCGTGATTTACCAGAGGCCGAGATTGGTGACTTTTTGATTATTCATGATACCGGCGCGTATGGTTCATCTATGGCCTCTCAATATAACTCAAGGCTGTTGGCGCCTGAAGTATTGATCACCAATAGCAAAGCAAAACTAATTCGACGCCGGCAGAAACTAGAAGAGGTCGTTACTCTGGAGACGAATCTTTAAACCGTAGTAAGCCCTCGCCAGGTTGGCTGATCTCTTCGTCAAAAGCCTTATTTTGCTCCTTGCGAGGTAGAGTAGTGCCTCTCATCAGCTAAAGTACCTCTTTCCGTAACTACTCAGGTACCCCCAACATGATTGTGCCCCAAAAGCGAGCTAACCAGCTGTATAGCCATCGTCAAAAATAATGCGGTTTTGAGTAGCATCTCAGCGATGGCTATGTGTTTTTTTTGACTCGCCTCCGCGAGTCGTTATAGTAATCTTTAATACTTTATTATTTTTGAAGATTACTATAACTGCCAGGGATTTTTTCAATATCGAGGAAAGTGATTGGGAAAATACCTGAGCAGTTACTCTTTCCTAGACCTTGGACATCCTGATACACGCGCACCGATCAATAGTTCTCAATATAAACTTCGACCCTGCGATTTTTCTGGCGCCCCTCGTCAGTGGTATTTGTCGAGATTGGACGGCTTTCACCAAAACCCCTTGCTGCTATCTGGCGGGCATTCAAACCGTAGGCAACCAGTTCATGCGAAACGGTACGAGCCCTTAGCATTGATAAACGCCTATTATAGCTACCTTTCCCCACGGAATCAGTATGCCCTTCAACGGCAATCGGACGATATCGACTGCCGGAAAGTACGACCTCCGCTATCTGTCGAATAATATTGGAACCAACTGGACGAACTAGGGATTTATTGAAGTCGAAATAGACATCAGGCAGATCAATGACAATTCCCCGCGATGACTGCCGAGCGTCCGCTCCCCGGCTTTTTAACTCTGCAAGCATTCTCCGGTTCTCTACCTCGAGTCGACTATTTTTCGAGGTTTCCAAATCGTTATCCCGAGGATATTCGTTCCCTGCTGGGGTGGATACCTTTCTTTCGGTTGAGGCTGAGCATCCCACACTTACAAAAGCGATCGCTAAAGCCAGTAGTACTACTGTGAGATGGGACTCTGTAAATGATGTGCGCACACTACCTCCTCTCGCTTGTTATCCGGCCGAGCTTCCCAGTTCCTTTAAGGCTGTCATAGCTTCCTGGTTGTCAGGGTCTACTCTTGCAGCCTCATGGTATTCATAAATGGCATCCCCATCACGCCCTAGAGAGCGATATAGCGCCGCAAGTTCTAAATGGTAACGAGGATCCTCAGGACATAATCGAAGGGCTCGACGTAAGTGGAACAGTTTATCTGCCGGAAGCGCCCGCTCCCCTGCGCGCGCAAGCTCCTTTGTAGCATCCTGACATTCTTTGCGATCGCTGGCAGTAAGGGCGCCCTCTGATTTAGACTCATCGACTTTATCAATCTCTTCAAAGACCGAGCCCGACTTGGCGGAGCTGCGATTGGAGTTAATCGCCTCCGAGGCCTTGTTACGGGAGACTCTTGGGGCTGATAACGCCTTTTCGTCCTCACCCTGCGCATTGTCAACTACCGGGACCGACCGTGACTTTTCTTCAATCGCACCACGACCGCGTTTCGGGGGAACCGAGGGATACGCGGGAGGCTCTGACTTTGAAGCATACTCTTTACTTGGTTCATAGCGTGCGGACGCTACCTTACTTTCCATACCACCCCTTGCGCTTGAAGGGCTGCCCACTTCCCCCTCCGAATCGTGATACTTGGTAAATCGATTTGCCGGGTGACTTGCAGATAACCTGAAATCGCCCTTTCCATGGGAAAACTGGACTGATGATTTATCATCGGATGGGTTCCCAAGGGATGCTGGTGCGGCCCCCGCATCAGCACTTGAGATCTCCTTTTTACTCTTTGAAATAAATACGTGACCATCGGCGGAGTCGCTATTCAATGTATCCTCATCGAAACTACGGGATTCAGTATCTCCAAAATCCGCTCGACTACGCAATCCTGCCGCCTCGCCAGTTGAAACATTCGGATCGCGCGTAGGCTCTTTAAATGACATCGAACGCCCAGGAGCCCCTGATACGGAACCCACATTTTGGCCCCAGGGCTGCTCGGCGACCGGATACCCCCCCAAATTCGACGACGTTTCACCATCACCGAGCTGTGTCCGCAAACGTTCTAGCTCAGCTCGTTGCGACATTAAAGCACGGTCCTGTGCCCTTATGACCTCACCCTGACTAGCAATCTCATTGTCCTGCCCCTCAATCGAATTACCAACAAACGTACCTGCTGCAGTGCCTGCTATAGTGCCCAATGCGATTCCGGTGCCAGAGTCTCCTGCGCCCGCTCCAACAATGGCCCCCAAGCCGGCGCCGAGCGCGGCCCCTGTCCCAGCCCCTATCCCGGTCGTACGACCGGGATTTGTAGAGCACGCACCTAAAATAACTACCAACAAAAATGGGGTTAAGCTTCCCCGCATCAAGACTCGAGTCTCACCCATAGATACCACCGCCATTACTAAACTTTACTTACCTGCCGGGGTAATCACACCACCCTGGCTACCATCAAACACCTTTCTTCGTGAGTTACTGCCTTCCTGACTGCCGGTCAGTTTATCGCTAGGTGCCTCATACCGTCTCAAGTTGCCATCGTAATACTGCTGGCGCTTTAAATGTTCCAATTCCCGTAGTTGCCGATCTAATTCAACCTGCTGGCGCCGGAGGACCTCCTCATTCGCTGAAAGCTCTCTCTCCCGTGCCTGTTTGTCACCTGAGACCAGGCTACCTATAACAGCTCCGGTACCTGCTCCAACTGCGGCCCCTCCCACAGTACTTCCAGACTTACTCCCGACCAGTGCTCCCAATCCCGCACCGAGTGCAGCTCCACCACCCATAACGCCTGTAGACGAGGGATACTCAGTGGTCGCACACGAAGCCCCACATAAAGCTAAACAAGCTATTAAACTCTTCTTAAGATTCTTCATGGTCTACTTTGTATATTTTCGTTCTTAACTTTACTTCTGTGAATCAACAAAATCGCCACGCCTATACAAATAGCACTATCGGCAACATTAAATGCTGGCCAGTGATAGATTCCAACGTAAAAGTCAAGAAAATCGACTACTTTACCAATAACTACCCTGTCAATCATATTTCCTGCCGCGCCACCAAGAACGAGTGCAAGGGCCCCTTGTCCCAGCTTATCCTTTCCGTACTCATACAGAAACATAAATATTACCGCAGCTAAAGCCAAAGCTGTCGCAGACCACAATAATGTTACCCTAACCGTATCATCATGAATAGAGCTAAGAAAACCAAACGCCGCTCCCCTATTGTAAGTTAGAGTCATGTTAAATGCTCCCTGAATGATCGGCCAAATCTCTCCCTCGTCAAACCAGAGCACAACAAGAGCTTTTGTCAGCTGATCAACCCCAGCTACAAATAGTATGAGCAGAGCCACCCAAATTACATTACCCTTTACCGTCGTATTTTCACTCACACCAAGACCCCTCCAACACGGGAAAAATGAACATGCCGCTACCTACCCACTTCTGATTCTTAACGCCCCGCCCCTGCACCACAGTCGATGCAACATTATCACCGAGATCTCCAAACTATACCGGTTCCACCTAAAAAGTCAGAACAATTGATGAACGGCTATATTTTATACGGAGCAAAGTCCCTGCAAGGGACGATCCCAATAACCTGAGTTCGACGTAAGAACAAAGATAAATGGCTGAAATTGCTTTAGACACGAGGCGTGCAGTGATATAAAAGCGCAAGCGTCGTTAAGGCTCTGGCGTACTCTTGGCTAGCTCTTTCAAGGGGCCGAAAACAACATCATGAACAGCCCCACTGGTCATTCCTGCTATCGCATGAGACTTACCTCCTCCTGCTCTCTCAACTGAAATTGTTTGTATCTCGGTATCATTGTATTCGCCGATTGGCACAAGGTCCAGCTTTACACCACTATATTTATTAGAAGATTTGACCGTACCAACATCAACGATCTGCCATTTAACTACCCTACCATCTCGACCAAGTGATATAAGATGTTGACTGTCGGGTAAGAAGTCCAAGCCCAAGACCCCCCCAACATGAAGAATACCGTACGAAATCAGTTTCAGGCCCCTTATCATCCACACCTCTACCTTTCCACTTGCAAGCCCCACAGCCAACCATTGACCATCAGAGCTTACAGCCAGCCTTTCAATAGAGTCATTCACGATCCTCGGTCGAACCAGTCTCGGTGTAAGACTTGTGTAGAATCTGGAATAGAAAATATTCTTATCATAGTCGCCTTTATATTCATCAGCGTCGTAGGTCTGCCAGACAAATAAATCCCCATTCCAATCACCACTGAAGAAGACCCTTCCAAATGAGTGGAACGCCAATGCTGAAACCACTGCCCCATGACCTATGTACTGCTCAAACTTCTCCTCGCTCCAAGATCGTAATAGGGCCCCCGACACCAGAAATCGCCAACGGTAGATTCGATTATCCATTCGACTAAACAGGACGGAACTACCATCCGGAGAGAAACTGAGAGCCCCAATTCGCCCCCCAAGACCCGTTAGAGCCCAAGGCGAGCCCGGCTTGGTGAGCGAGATGACAATCACCCGGTTTGAAAAACCAAGTGCTAGTCGGGAGTGCTTAGAGTCAAACGACGCAGCAAACGGTTCTTCTCCAAAATCAACCAAGGGCTGACCAGAAAAGACAGTCGATTCGTCCATCCCACCCACGAACACCCTGCCTTTAGTGGATACTTTCACTATTCCCTCACTAGCAGCAAAAAATCGAAAAAGTGACTCCTCGACCTCGGAAATCCGATTTAACGAACCGGCCCCTTCCACTCCGTCGGCAGAAGCCTTAGCACGCCCGCCAAGGGACAGACCGATCCCAAAGCACCCAGACAGTAGAACACAAAACAAAAGAGCAAATGCCAACTTGCGCATAATACGTCAATAATCCTCCATGGAAGCTCGACCCCACGAACCTTTATGGCTAATTAAGGTCGCAAGGTCAATCAGATTGGACACACACAAACAAACAAACCGAATCGCCCAAGACGCTGTAAAAGCACAATACTAATCACCCGACGAACGTCAAAATTCAACCTTAAATCACTAATACTTTTATATTTATTTCCATTATTTACAATTCGCAAAAGGGAAAGGTTGAAAGTTACATGAATTATAGGCTAACATAACTGGGGGTTTGAATGCTGGCATGAATCAGAAATGATCTGCACGTGACTGTCACTTACCCCTAGGGTTAGCGTGGACATCTGTTATACTGTTGTTTTCTTTAAGGCGTGTCGGGTAAACCGGGTGTAGGTGACAGTTCCGATTCCTCTTTTTTCTGACGTTGTGAAGTTGACCCAGTAGGGAAAACCCTCCCGTTTCCCCTAAGCGCGTGGTCCTTAATCTGTTTTTTGCATTCATGTAAAAATCATTTGATTTGGCAATGGCATTCGATGAATATGAAGCCTAAGGTTTTGATATTCATTGGAAGTCGCCAAGTCTTCGTGGCTAAACAGGCCATACTTTCGTTCCACTGTTTTGCAGCACGGTAAACAACATAGTACGGTTGGGTATCCAATCGTAGTATTGTTGTACATAACGAAATGCCGATAGTTTTCAGAGAGCTTTTTCTGGTTAAAAGTGTCTTTCCGGGGTTTAAGTATCCTGCTCATTTAAATAGTCAATTGCTCGATGCAATTGAGGAGCGCATCTGACTAGGGCCCCTGTCTTCGTGTCGCCATGTTTGTCTTGGCCTCTAACTGTTTGTTTTATTCTGAATACTTGTTTTCTTCTGACTACGTTTGAACAGAACTGGTCCCCTGTAACTGCGATTCTCAAAAATAATGCGTTTTATCAGAATCAAAATCGGGTGGTATGTGTACATTGACTTAATGCGCGAGTTGAACCTCTATTTCTCGAAAAAAGAGAGACGCATTATTTTTCGAATGCACAATAGTAACCTGCAACTCTGAAAGCTACTACCCCTCGGGGATTTTCTGGCGCCTCTCGAGATTTTCCGGA
The DNA here is from genome assembly GCA_044238365.1 of Bdellovibrionota bacterium. Lineage (GTDB taxonomy): Bacteria > Bdellovibrionota_C > UBA2361 > UBA2361 > JBIIDM01 > JBIIDM01. Next base: position 25,631 of record JBIIDM010000006.1, read on the forward strand.
GGCCGATAATTGGCGGGCAGGATCACAGCCCAAGTTATAGTGAAGCTCGGGATTGGACGACATTTCTCAAGCATAGCGTTAACTGACTTTAATTTAATAAAGCATTTTTCTGTATTAGTTCATATGAATACCCAAAACTTAGAGGTGACTTCACCTCAATCGTCTCCTACCCTAAACGACTCTTCTACACTCATATCGTCGTTTCTTAATGCTAATGTGTCTTCTGCGCTAGCCGAGTTGGGTTTCAAGGAGTGCTCAAGAGTAGCGCAAGAACAGATAATCGGGCTACGAAGCCTCGATGACCGTGTATTTCTGACTGTCGACACCGACGAATTTCTGCGGAGTCTCGTGTGTGCGCTTGCGTCAGAAGTGATTGAGGTGGCAGGCAAAGGACATACCCTGATAGTTGCACCCGAAGACTTGCTGGCTAATGCCATTGAAACCTTTGAAAAACCTGATTTAGAACTACTAAACCTTGCTGATTCGAAAGTCCAAGTTACCGATCCTCGGCACTCACTAGCGGGCTCTGCTACCCAAGTAGCTGAATTCTTTCGGAGTGATCAAGGACGAGCAACAAAAATAGCTCGAGTTGTCGTGCTATCTCTGACCTCGCATGAAATTGAGTCCTTAAAAGATGTTCTCGGTGAAGCTTGTAAACGAGGTCAGCGGCCTCAGATCACATTAGTAGACGCCGCACAAAATAACACCGTAACCGATATCACTCGTGCTTTCCTCCGCTCCACGGCGAATCTGGAAACGCACTACTTTGTACAGTTACAAGCAAACGGAAAACACCGCACCGAAGCATTAATCGAGGCATTGGAAAGCGAATCGCTTTATCCTTCGTTGGTTTTCTGCAAAAACAACGCCGAAGTTACTGCGGTTGAAAATTCCTTACGCCAGCGTAACATTCGGTCTAGAAAGCTGGTAGGAAAACTCCCCCCTCATAAAGCACGTGAAATTGTAACCGATCTAAAATCCGGTGAGGCCCGGGTATTACTTGCGACCGATGGACCAAGCGAACAAATTGAACTTGAGCTCTTCAAATTTATTATAAATTTTTCAATCCCTGCTGAACCGGAAAGTTACATCCATAGAACCGAGAGTCCATTGGGACCCATCTCAAATAGGAAAATACTTAGCATAATCACCTCGCTGGATCGATCCAATTTCGACTACATAAAAAGGATAGTAGCAGCCAAGTTTGAAGAAACTTCTGGCCCAGATTCTGAAATATTACTCCAACGCCAATTAGAACGAATTGAGGCTGATGCGATTGAGAAATTCGCGAAATGCGAAGAACGTATAAAAGATATGGCGGTGAAACTCGCCGAAAGATCCAGAGGAAAGGAGCTTATCGGTCAGCTGCTCTATCTTCTTGAAGCTAGAAATTCTTCTGCCAACCGTGAGCCGTCCCGTGCTCGAAATGAATTTGGTGGTGAGTCTGATAGGGATGGAGACGACCGGCGAAGGGAGAAAGGAGCCTTCCGAATAGGGAGCCGTGGCCAAAAGGACGATAAAAACTCTGACAGAGACTCTCGGGACAAAGACTCTAGGGACAAAGACTCTCGGGACAGAGATTCTCGGGACAGAGACTCTCGGGACAGAGACTCTCGGGACAGAGATTCTCGGGAAAGAGATTCTCGGGAAAGAGACTCTCGGGACAGAGACTCTCGGGACAGAGACTCTCGGGAAAGAGACTCTCGGGACAGAGACTCTCGGGAAAGAGACTCTCGAGACAGAGACTCTCGGGAAAGAGACTCTCGGGATAGAGACTCTCGGGATAGAGACTCTCGGGATAGAGACTCTCGGGATAGAGACTCTCGGGATAGAGACTCTCGGGATAGAAATTCTCGGGACAGAGATAGTCGCGATCTGCGAGATGAAGGTACTCAGCAGCCCCGAAATGCATCGTCTGGCAATAACCTCCGACGGGAGAGAGAAAATCACGAAGAGGGTGACTACGACCGAATCGGAGACGATTTCGAAGGAAGAGGACAACACGATGAATATGCACGACATTATCCTAAATTTGTGGTGAAAAAATTCAGTCGTATGTATCTCAACAAGGGTTCGAAGGCAGGGCTTACCGCCGCGTTTCTTAAAGATCTGAAGCTTGGAGAGACCGAGCCGGTTGTGATAAATTGCTCCGTTCGTCCTCACTACACTTTTATCGATGTACCGGAGGAGTTCCAAGAACGTCTAACAGTAGCGCTGAATTCAAATCCTCCGGAGGGCGTACAGGACCTAGCGGTAACAAAGGCAATTACCATTGCCTCGAAAGAACGGCTGAAAAATGAGGACGAAGTGATGATTTCCGAGACGGAGGCCGAACTAGCTTCATAATTGGTTGCCGTTGATATTCTAGACTGATCTGTCTCAAACTGACCCCGATTATACACATCACTAAATTACCCGAACGCTTAAGATGCTATTTCGTGAGTAATCGGGCCTTGATTATACCCGCCAAAGGTAACAAGGTCGTTTTGCGTATAAGAGGTGCTCCTGTACTTCACAAGGAGCATGAAAAGGCTTTTGACGAAGAGATCAGCTAACCTGGTGAACGCGTCCGCCACGGCATCGTCAATTGAACGAACTCGGCTGTACCATTGACTAGTAGTAAATGCTGCCAGTAATTTAAACCTGACTTTATTCACTCTAATAGCCTTATATGGAGAAATTTCTCTCTAAGATAGAAAGAGCCGTTGGTCATAAGGGAATCCCTGACCTGTCACTCTATATTGTGGCCGGTCAGGTACTAATGTTTCTGTTTGCCCAGTCCCGAAGTGACGCGATTGACTGGACGGTTCTTTCACGGCCCCATGTACTCAATGGCGAAGTCTGGAGACTTGTAACCTTTCTGTTCATCCCCCCAAGTCAAAACATGCTTTTGGCCATGCTCGCCTGGTATGTATTTTATTCGATAAACAAATCTCTGGAAATGCAATGGGGCACCTGCCGTCATACTATATATCTCGGCATCGGGTACATCGCGACGATCGTAGGAGCATTTATCGGGGGATCCCCAATCGTGGACAATAACTATTTTCTTGCATCCACCTTTCTTGCATTTGCGACACTGTACCCAGATATTGAATTCCTTCTATTTTTTATCATTCCAGTGAAAGTCCAATACCTGGGTATTTTTACGTGGGCAATGTATTTGATAGCATGTTTCAGTGGTGGGTTGAGCGTAGCAATTACGATAATCGCGGGAGTGCTAAACTACTTAATATTCTTTGGAGGCGACCTTTATACCTGGGCAAAAAGAGGCACAAGACGTATGAGTTTGCCACGAGCTGTTCCCTCGCTCCATAGAACGCGCGCCACCCCTCGCCATCAATGTATCACATGCGGAGCAACTGACTCCGACAACCCGGATCTGGAGTTTCGTTACTGCTCAAAGTGCACCGGGAATCCATGTTTTTGTATCCAACACTTGGACGAACACAAGGCTCACCAACATACTATCCATTAGCCGCCTACCGGATCTATTCGTTCACGTCCTTGGCGGAAAAGTTTCTTAACTAGCCCGGATTTAAGCGTTCGCCAGGTTGGTTGAGGCCGAGGAAAGAGGTAATTTTGTGACTGAATATACGTCTCAGTGAGCGGAATTGCCTCTTGACGAAGAGATCAGCCAATCTTGGTGAACGCATACTACCGGATACGAAGCCTCTGACCAGGGCGCAGCAACATCAACTTGCCGCCATTCAATCGCTGAAGCTGTTGATGAGAACTCCCGTACCGTCGTGCGATCGACCAGAGGGTATCCCCCGCTTTCACATTGTGGAACTGAGAATACGAGCCCTTACTCGACGAAGTTTGCCTCTTGCCAGCCGAAGTTTGCGCTTGAACAGAAATCTTTAAGGCCTGCCCTACCACAAGCCGATTACTGCGAAGATGATTTATTGCCTTTAACTGAATAATTGACATCCCAAACTTGCTTGCAATCGTACCTACGGTATCACCTGACCTTACCGAATAGGTCTTAAAGGCAGGAACGGTCGCTGGCGCCACTCTTACCGCTGAAGTAGTAGTTCTGGGCGCTATAGATGATGTTCCCGCTGAGGAACTGCCTCCCTTTGCCGGAATTCGAAGCCGCTGTCCAACAAAGATCCTCCCGGCACCAATTCGGTTCGCCGTTATAAGCGCTTTAGCATTTGCATGATATTTAGAAGCGACGCTTGTGAGAGTCTCCCCCCTGCGCACCACATGAATTATATCGTTTTCCTTAACAGCAGAAAATTCTATTTTTTCGGGCTTCGGCATAGAACCGGGGATATCGCTACTTTCTGATGGATCAATATCAGGCAAGCCCTTAGAACTGGCTCCTACAGGGAATTTCACAATATACCCTTTTGGAATGGGAAGTTTCCCATTCCAAACATCTGATGTAAAGGAATAGTTGATCTCCTTAAGGGCCTCTACCGGATATCCGTAAACTCTGGCTACTGACTGAATTGTCATTGCGTTCGGCAAACGACGCTCAACATACTTCTCCTCAGGGTCGACCACCAAACCGGGGAAATACGTCCGATAGTGCCTGTAGACCTCTACGGCAGCTAGAAACTCAGGAAAAAAATTAGACGATGCAAACCCAAAAGTATTACGAGTGGGATGTTCAATCATATCCGCAATCGAATTTAAGCCAGACACGTTCATTTTTCTTCTCACTCCACCCACCCCATGATTATATGAAGTGACAGCCTGGGGCCAGTTGTCCAGGGCTTCATAGGCCTCTCGCAAATAACGAGCAGCAGCATGCGTGGCAATAATAGGATCCCGCCTTTGGTCAACAACTCGGTTAACAGTCATATAATTTAAGGCCGTGCGACGCATAAACTGCCAGATGCCAGCAGCTCCCACACTACTATAAGCCGTATAGTCAAATGATGATTCAATAAACGGCAGCCGAGTCAGTTCTATTGGAAGCCCGTAACTCTTAAATATGGCCTCCATTCTCCCTAAATATTTTCCCGAGTGCTTTACCGAATCCCTGAATTTCTCTCGAATACCGGTCTGAGTCCGGATAAGGTCATCCTTTAACACCAAGGAGTACTTGAGGGTCCCTGCGCCGAGAGTACTTTCCATTTTTTCTTTAATATTCTTTTCTAATCGAGTGCTGGCCCCCTCTCCCTCAGCTAACTTCTTAATCGCCGATTTAACTGCCTTTACTGCCCGGTCAACGCGTTCCTTCTTCAGATTCTCAAAACGAATATCTCCAAGCAGCGTACCCTCTAGACTCATATCAACAACATCAAACGTTATTTGCGGAAAATCGCGATGGTGAACCAGCGTATAGTAACGACCATACTTGGTAAAAACGTCCTTCCAAAAATCGACGCGGGCTCTGAGTCGCTGCGGGACCGAAAAAGCAGAATTAGACAAAGATCCAAACCGTAAAGACGCAGACTCAACCTGGCCCAGCACGCTAGACTGACCGGCTCCTGGATAGGAGGACGCCATTAAAATCAGTGAACAGACCACCAAAATTCGAATTGATCTCATAACAATGATAGAAGTTGCTAAACGTGGGATTGGATGTTTTCGTAATCAGACAATACCACCTCTTTTTCAAAGGCACTATCCAGAAGCGTCACCAACTCGTTATAATTTTAAAGTTAATTCAGGAACAACAGTCACTTCAGATTACCCTACTACCACGAAACCTTCGTTACATAACCCCCACAATTCCTAAAAAATGACTCCATCCTGGTTAATCGGATGAAGTTTTTTTAGCGAACTTAGGGGTGTATGGCTGACATAGCGCTGCACCACGGGAGATCTCAAAATCTTTTTTTTCGGTGATATCCTTCGCTCCTTAGCCGTTCTACGGGTGCAGTTCCTCGAACAGTCATGGATAGACCCAGATAGCCAATAACGATGTGCAGCTCAAGCCCCCAATGGGCGAGTACGCAAACTTTGCAGAACATTTCCATGCAGCAATTCGCGAACAGCATAACCCAGATCAGCCGAGCAAAGAGCTACTTCGCAGAAGGAAAGAAGGAAGGCCAAGAAGAGCAGTCCACTACTTTAATTATTATGACTTTTTGGATTGTAATAGGTATAAATAGGATTCTACGATTAAATTACTCATATGAAGTTGGGCCTGAAAAGCATGACAAGAATAAACGAACATTACTCTAAACTCGCTAGCTCGTACCTGTTTTCTGAGATCCGAAAGCGGGTGCTCTCATTTGAGAGTACTACGCCCGGGGTGAAGGTGATTCGTCTTGGAATCGGAGATGTTACACGCGCCTTACCCCTGGCCTGCCGAACTGCTCTCCATAAAGCCATAGACGAGATGGGCGACCCGAAAACCTTCCGAGGCTATGGCCCTGAACAGGGATACGATTTCCTTCGGACCAAGATCGCCCTTCATGACTATCATTCCCGTGGAATCGACAGCATCTCCCCCGATGATATCTTCGTCAGTGACGGATCAAAGTGCGACTGCGGGAACATTCAGGAGATCTTCGACCAGAATAGCATTATAGCCGTTTCAGACCCTGTCTACCCAGTGTATGTCGATAGTAACGTTATGGCAGGTCGAAGCGGAACGCTTTCTAATCCCAGTTCTGTTCGTTATGAGGGCATACGGTATTTAGAGTGCTCCGAAGAGACAGGCTTTGCTCCCCCTTTGCCAGACGTCCAAGTGGATGTTATCTACCTGTGTTCTCCGGGCAATCCAACCGGGACCGTAATTACACGAAAACAGCTTTCCGAATGGGTTGAGTACGCGCGAACGAACAAAGCAATCATCCTTTTTGATGCTGCTTATGAAGCCTTTATTCGCAACCCGGATGCACCAAAATCGATTTTCGAAATACCGGGAGCTGATGAAGTTGCCATCGAATTCCGAAGCTTTTCCAAGACCGCTGGCTTCACAGGACTTCGATGCGCCTTTACAGTTGTTCCCGAGCGTTGCAAGGGCTATTCAAAGTCCGGAGAACCAGTGTCCCTTAGAGATCTATGGTTCCGCCGACAAAGTACCAAGTTCAACGGAGTAAGCTATCCGGTCCAAAGGGCTGCGGAAGCATGTTACTCCCCGGAAGGGATGACCGAAATTAAGGAAATGGCCAACTTTTACCTGGAAAACGCGAAATTGCTCCGAGACGCACTTCAAGCCAAAGGTCTTCATGTTTTCGGTGGCATCGATGCGCCGTATATCTGGGTAAAAACCGGCGGTAGTTCATGGGATTTTTTCGATAAACTACTCACAGAATGTGCTGTTGTCTGCACACCTGGTGCCGGGTTCGGGAGGTGTGGTGAAGGATTTGTGAGATTCAGTGCCTTCAGTGAGCGCGATAATATCCATGAGGGGATCAAGAGAATCACTAAATTGGAGATCTAGACCATGCAAATAAAGGTGCCGTCGTTCCACCCTATCTGGACTTTCCTGATAGTTGTCAGCATAATACCGTTTCCGACGCGACCTCTGCATGGCCAGGACCTCAGTTCTATCCTGAAGAACCAAGTTCCCGGGGGGAATCCGATTAACCCCGGGAGTAACCCGTCTACTCCAACCGCGCCCTCCCCCTCGAAACAGCCGTACGAAAATATTGTAGCCCCGGGGAAACCGGGCGCTTCGGAGGCCTCACTTGATATCCTCCGAGGCGTTCCCTCGCACATTGCCAGTGGGCCGCGAGATCCCCTTGAGCCATACCTATGGAATATCCAGATGGCAGAGATGTCGTTTGCGATAAACAACGACGCAACATCATACGGAAGACTCATCACCGCGAGAATTCATCTTATTGAGGCGGCATGTTTAAAAACGAGCTTTGATGGGAGCAAGGCCGCGGCGACTGAACAATGCACCAAGATACGAGAATTGATACTCAATGACTTTGCAAATGCGCCGGCAGCAGTCTGTGCGAGAGATGGCATGAACTCTCCCACATGCAAGGAGGCTCATTTGAAACTACCACTTGAAGATTTTAAATACTTCCCAACCCAAAAGGAAAAAGCTGAAAACGACTTCATCGGAATTTCAGACCCAACAGAGATTATCAATACGGCATCGACTGAGCTTTCCTCGATACTGTATAATATCGACCCCACCTCCAAGGAGAACGCTGATGAGGCAAAAAGTAAGGCACTTGCTTTAGGGTCCAAGATTCTCAAGTTAGCGTGCCCAGAAGAAAATTATGCAGTACTTCCTCTGGACCGCAAAAAGGAGATGAAACCGCAAAAAATTGAAATCTTAAAGATGGAAAGGCCAACCCCAGCAAATACCCGCACGGTGGCTACTCCTACGATATCCCCAAATGAACCGCAGGTGCTGTTTACCCCTGTAGGATTCGAGCTCGTCAGACTGATAGATCAGCAGTGCCGAGAACAGATAAAAAAATTAAGGGTTCAAATACCCGATGCTGCAAGTCTGGTATGCGCCGAGCAAGGCCGATTTTCGCCCGCCTGCCAGGATGCGATTACAGCTGAAGATGGTAAGTATAAGAAGAATGTGAAGCCTGCAAAGGGCAGACCAGCGAGCCGACAGGTAGATCCAAAAGAGAAGATATTTAAGACTTTTTGAGAGTGGGGAGGGTAGGCGGCATATACATTGTTGCACCGGTTGCGCCATTCAGGTTGTAGAACTACCCTTCTCTCCCGGATTCTATACGCTATAGGGCTAGGACCTACTCTGCGACCTCCACACACGTTCTCTTTTTAAATCATCTAGTTGCACAGACTGTACCTTCTAACAGGTTAGTCGACTCACATACTAGGCAATTTCGCTGCTTTTCAGTCATAAAAGGGCTCTAAATTTAACATACGTGACCTCTTTGCACCATCAATTTTTTTCCGCTTACGGTGGGCGTGAGGCAGTAAACGTCACCACACCTCACCCCGTCTCCAGCATCCGGTTCTTTATAGTTCGCCCAAACTCTCTCTCCCCCCTACGGCTGCGCTACCGGCGCCATCCGAGCCATAACGCCTGAACGGGAAGTATCAACAATAGGTCCCGTTCTTGCAGCTTCAGATATAAACGTTGCCCATGATGCTATCAATCGTCGTTGTAATCTCTCCGAGGGCGCCATATTAAACGAGTTTTTTGTAGAGAGCGTATACAATTCATCACCTACCTGATCAAGGAAGCGGACTGATGTCTCATCAAGTGCTTCGTTCAACCCAAGCTCACTTTCAACCTGCGTAAAAACAGTCTCTAACATCTCATCGGTAAATTTTTCTACAAAATCCTCTCTTCCATACTTCTTCACATATTCTCTGATCTTATCCGAATGTTCAGCAAAAAAGTCCTCAGTAGCAGACGCAGTGAAACGATCGAGGGATTGGATTGTGTTCACCAAGGTATCAACATGCTGAATGCCATTTTCACGTATCCGAGGAAGCAGCGAGCGTATATTGCCACTACTCTTCTCTGCCAGTTCTGGAGCCAGATTAACCATCTGATCTTCTAAGTTCGCTAACGCTTTTGGAATTTGGTGATCCACCTGTCCAACAACATATGCCGCTAAATTTTCCGGATTCAACACAATCTTATCAAACGGTATGGCAATCAAATTCCACATGTACAAGGTTAAAAATAGAGCCAAACCGCAACCGACCAACCAAGTCTTAAATATAAGCTTCTTTTCTCTCTTGACCTCATCCTCCAGGAACTTCTCAAGTACCTGAACGCCCCCCGTATCAACTGAATTATCCATAAATAACTATCCCATTACGAAATTATAGAATTCCTCGACTTTACTGCCGCTGCTCATATTAATGACTACTTTTGGAAAGTTTCCCTTGACTGGAGCTCGACACCAACATACTCCAGTAGAACTCCTAATGCCTGATGAGCAGGCACACTCCCCTCAAAGTCCGGTTCCTTCTCCACCACAGAAATCAGATTACGTTCAATTCGTCTCATCGATGGTTCGGATTTCTGGTAGATAGAATTCCAGCGAGACTCCACGCGGTTTAACATCTTACGTTTGTATTGCGCGACCAAATCATCTACCTGCTCATCGGTCATCTTCACGCGAAGTACATCATTCAGTTTTTCCAGAATCGCCCGCTGGTGATTCATGGCCATTACGTCAATATTATTTGAAACAAAGTTCCAGCGCCTACCTGCATATTCCACAACCTCCTCAAGCTCCCCGTAAAGAGCCGGCTCTAATACGGGAAAATCCCTATCTGCCACCCGCTGAAACTCGCCAATAAACTTTCCTGCGACTCTTTCAATCGAATTGGTCACATTCTTTTGCTGGTTCTCCACAAGTGAAGGCACTCTATGAATGGTAGATGACACAAATACTTGCCCCCTCTCACCTATCACAAAATCCCGCACCTGCAGAATTATATACGTTACCGGAAGAAGCGATGACACTATAACCAGAAGTCCCATGTAAAACCTCACCCAGGCTCGATTCTTCCGAAGATCATTCAGTTCTTTAATTAGCTTTTCGTAATCCATAGGTATCAACCATTCATATTAGATAATCCAAGAAATCCCACCTTAATAGAGGATTCCAAGTCTGTCTCAGGTGATTCCGAAATATCTCCAGGTAGCCCTGTTATTTTTTTTTCTGGTAACTTTTCCGGTGATCAAAGGAAATATAAAGAAGAGGATGCTTTGCCTGTTCCCTCGCGGGCCGTGATTCGTGATTCATTAAGGCGCTGAAATTCTTAACAAGCTCTCGAGGTTCGTGCAGCCAGTGGGTAAATACATGCAATATAGAACCTCATTTTCGGGGAAACATTTGGTGTTCTAGTCATACGAGTCATCACTGCATACCAATGAAACCGGCTACATTTAAACAATAACAAAAGGTCGTTTTATGGATAACTCGCGCTATAAAAATGGTTTCACCCTACTGGAACTTATGGTAACTCTCACCATCATTGGAATTATCACAGCCACTGCCATACCTGCATATAAAGACTATAAGGCCCGAGGGTTCGATTTCCGGGCGCTCAGCGACCTCAGAGCCGTTGCTCTGGCCGAGGAAACATACTTCCTAGATCAGGAGGTGTACCTAAGTTGTTCTAATCAGTCGTGTACCAAACTGCCAGGAATTTCGTCGTTATCAAAGGGTGTCGATCTGTCGATTACTGGAAACGGAGAGACTTTCACGGGCACTGCCACCCACGAGAAAGGAAGTGGCAAGGTCTACAGATGGAACTCAAGCACAGGTGGACTTCAGGA
>JBIIDM010000108.1:0-7500 GCA_044238365.1 Bdellovibrionota bacterium
ACAGTCACTTTCCTCGACCTTGAAAAAATCCCTGGCAGTTACAAATTGTTAGCTCGCTTTTGGGGCGCATTTATATTGGGGGTACCTGAGTAGTTACAAAATTGGATTAACTAATTTAATCCATTTAACGGAGTTCTTAGGTCGAACTCAGATTTAAAATAACTTCAAAACTGGCAACTCTTACCCCCTATGCAAGACTTTTCTCCTATTGGCTCTTTCGTTATCAGAGGATCCTCGAGTGCGAAGGGACAAGTGGTACCATTGCCATCAATTGATGAAAATTCAATTGAAGCCCGACTTATCCTCCTGCTCGAAGAAGCATATTCATCGCCATCAGTTAACAAAGAAATTCACAACGGTCTACATCAAATCCTTCGGAACGGCGCTAGTTTTGGTGAAAAAGTTCAAATTGTCTTCCGCAAAGAAGACACAGGCTGGAAGATTGCATTTCTTCCCATGGGCTGGAACGAGCCGGTAACTCTGGGAATAGTTACGTCCACAGAGGAGTCTCCGGGCGACTCGCACGGCTACTATCTTCAACATCACAGGGGAATGCTTGAGATTATGCTCGACCACTTACCAAAGGGAAAGTCGCTTGTCGTTGGAAGGGAAGCTGATGTTACCGGACTCGCAATGTGTTCATCACTTAGTCGCCAACATGTTTCAATCAAAAGAATAGACAATGACACCTTTCAAATACATGACCTGAAATCAAAGAATGGAACCTATGCTTATATAAACTCTGCTAGCAATGTGAAGAATTTATCACGTGGCGACTCTCACTGGCATAAGATCGAAACAAGAGCGAAGCTGAAGGGCGGCACGTTAATCAGTCTCGGCGCGAGCTCTAGATCTTTTCAATTTCTTCTTCCTGAAAACTATAATCGAGAACTCACTGAATGGAAAAGCCTACTCTCTACAGCAACACTTCTAGCCCAACCCGGCGAATCTCTTTCAATCCTATGTCCGTACAAGGTTTCAAGATTCCAGAAGCCTAACCAATTTAGAATTACTAGAGAGGTGCGCTGGTCTTTTGAAATTCGTCTATCAGGCCGCCCGTTGCCAATATTCTCTAGAACATCACCCTTTGCTGAAGCCTTCGAGCAAGTGCAAAGTGGGACCTCCTTGGCAGCCTACCAGGAACTCCGATTTGGAAGCGAACATGGCACCGGATTCATTTTTCCTGGTCCCTGCCTTTTGCCCCTCGTGACGACACCTCCTGGAAAAGTAATAGCATTGGGAAAAGACAATTTTGTCCCGATCCGCACAACGATAGAACCCCACCACTTAGGTCTTTTAATTCTGGACCGAAATAATTTTTTGGCTTCGAATAAAAGCATGTCAGGAACGGCATACTACAGGTACAGAGGCAATTCCTGGAAGCGAATGAACGAGTTTATGCGTCTGCCAGCCGGAGCAGATATTCTACTTGGAACGCCCAATGAGGGAATATCATTTACGCTACCACGACTAACCGTCGAAACTTCATCAACATCTCTGGTTGCTTCTTCGCGAAAAAAATCGCGTAAGCTATTTCGATAACCAGGAAAAAAATCCTTTTTTTTTCTTTTTTTCCACGAGAAAGAATATCCGATATCGTCGTAGAAGATATTCCGGCTTCTGTGAGAATACGAGTGAACGTCCCATCACTTGACCCATCAATTCTTGATATTAAAATCATCGCGCGGTCCATTTCCTGCTTCGCTAAAACATCGGCTTGGTGCTCATTTTGCTTTTCGAGATCATCACATGCAATACTCCTCCTCCTCCTTACTTCTGCCATGCCGTCTGCGCGAATATTTGTGGCCTTATCCTCGTCTTCCTTTAATAATTCATTATATTTAGTTTTAACGGTTGCCTCATACTCTTTAGATCGAGACTTTGCATATCTGATTCTCTTCTTCGCGGAATCAAATTCCCCCTTCGCCATATCAAGACGAGCGAGGAATAAAATTAGCTCAAACTCATCTCTTGAGGTCTGTATTATGCTAGATGCTGTGAGAGACTTTTCATAAAGCTTATAGGCCCAATCCCGGAAAGAGGTAGAGCTGTTTGGAAGCCCCTTCCATCCCTTCTCAATTTTTGCAAATAGATCGCGAGTCTTTTCCGTAGCCTCTCCTTCCTTGGAATCCTTAATATCCTCAAGAATCCAGGCTGTCCTCAGGGCGAACCTGGCAAGATGATAAGGATCCTTCTCCTCTAACTCAGGCACTACCGAAAGATTTTTACAGGCAAGCAAGTGAAGCTTTAACACCTCTCATCTGCACCGATTCCCCGACTAAGAAACGCCAGAACATCCTTCACTTTCCTCGACCTTGAAAAAATCCCTGGCAGTTACAGATGGTTAGCTCGCTTTTGGGGCGCATTTATGTTGGGGGTACCTGAGTAGTTACAGCAAAAAAACTTGAACTAAGTTACTCATCGACTGCACCCGCCCTTACCTAAAGCGTCAAATTGAAGGATCCTAATTCCTTCTCTTGAGCTGATAGGTTTAAAATATTCAACTACTTAATTCCGTTCGACCTTTGATGCCGGTCCAGATAACAACGGATTAGGGAACATCGGAGATCCTACCATTCTGCCTCTGGATCACTAAACTGCTGACACCGAACTAAAGAAAAACAAACAACGTGTCGTTGTATAGCGGGATCGACAGATTGAAAACCGGTGTTAAGCGTAAGAACGGTGAGAGGTGGATGAAGCAGCTTCAGGCACTTACTGCACAGTTCTTAGCCCGAACTATTGACGAAGGGTTCCATCCGAGTAACTTAGGCGCTGAAGAGTTTGCCGAAAATAAGCAATCGGCTTGTTTTCGCTCCTCGGTGAATGCGGGCTCGTGAACAATCCGGGTTAAAAAGGTTAGCGCCTTTTGTGTTAGGAGTAATAGCTATATGAAGCACTTAATAACTCTCGGGGTGGTATTTACAATGATTGCAAGCGCTATAATAGGCGCTCCCGGCCTAATGGCCGTAAGTGAAGAGTCGTCAGATTCATACCCCCCTAACATTACCGGTAAGCTTAGAACCCAAAATCAAAACCACCAAAGAACATTTCTTGTTGGTTACGAATACTCCTTAAAAGGGGAGAGGAGTAAATCGACCCACAAGGAAGGCCCCAAACGCTGGCAAGGTCCTGGTCACCCATGTGATACTGGCTTTTCCAAACTCAATCATCGAAAGTTAATGTCAGCGCTACTCACTCTTACCATTCTCGCCCGAGGAGATTAAATGCTTTACAGCCATGACTAAAGAGCTTTCTGAATCATACTTGGGGAAAAAACCACTAGCCCCGTGATCTATAAACCTGAGTTCGACGTAAGAACTTCTGGTTAGAACAAAACTCGAACTTTGATTGAAACCGGTAATTCCTTAAGCGCGGTTTTCACGTGATCGGACATATCCTGATTTACGTCTATAATCAAATAGCCGATATCTTTATGAGTTTGGAGATACTGTGCGTTAACGTTGACACCGCAATCTGCTATTACTTTGTTAATTTGGCTTAGCGCCCCGGGAACATTACGGTGAATATGCAGTAGGCGATGAGATTCAGGAAACGGCGGCAGATCAATCTGCGGGAAGTTGACGCCCCCAACAGACGCACCCTCGTCGATAAAGCGAATGAATTTGTCTACTACCTCAACAGCAATCTTTTCCTGAGCCTCCTCGGTACTTCCACCCTGATGAGGTGCCAGCAGGACCCTTGAAACTCCCGTCAGTGGTGTCTTAAAGGGCTCATCATTTGAAGACGGCTCCTTATTATAAACGTCGATACCGGCTCCACCTAAATGCCCTGATTTAATGAACTCGGCCAACGCCTCGTAATCAACAAGGGAACCCCGACTTAAATTAAGTAAACAACTGCCTGGTTTCATTGCCTTCATCTGAGCAGTCCCGATTAAAGGCTCGGTTCCTATTGCCGGGACGTGGAGAGTCACAAAATCTGACCTGGAAAGTAACTCCTCAATAGAGGGAACTGCAACGCTTCGTCCCAGTGGCAATCGAGGCATCTTATCGTAAAATATGACCTCCATTCCAATTGCCTCGCCCAGCAATGCAACCTGTTGGCCTATATGACCATACCCAACTACGCCAAGCGTCTTGCCTTTCACCTCGACTGACCCCTTAGAGCTTTTCTTCCAATGGCCCGCATGCATCCGTTGATTGTGACCACCGAGGTCCCGAGCAAGACTCAGCACCATTGCCACCGCCAACTCAGCAACACTGCGGGTATTTCCGTAAGGGGCGTTAAACACCGGAATACCTGAACCCCTTGCGGCATCAAGATCTACCTGGTTTGTCCCTACCCCAAAACACCCGACTGCCAACAACCGTTTAGCCGCATTAAAGTGCTCCATTTTAACATTGGTCTTCGATCGTATTCCAAGAACATGGACATCAGTAATCTTTTCAAGCAACTCGTCGCTATTTAGACCGGATGCTATTTGCTCCACTGCATAGCCGTGATCGGTCAATCTACGTACGGCTTGCGGGTGTACGCCTTCAAGGAGGAGAAACTTTATCTTTTCGCGGGGATATGAAACGCTGAGATTTGACATACTCGCTCCTTTGTATAAACACATGAGGCAGATTTATCATATTTAATAGAAAGATCCTAGTGTGTTACTTTGATAGAGCGATTATACCGAGCTGAAGAATCCAACGGGGGTTATAACCAACACTGGAAGCCGAGCGTCTATGATTATGGGATAGCTCCTTCGATCCCTCAGTAACAATATCCCCAAGCGTTCCCCAACTGATTGATTTTACTTGGCCTGCCCCGGACTAATACGCATCATTCGCTAGAAAACTGAATTGCTTACCATCAGAAAAATCTCTGTCAGATCAAGCGAGTTTAATAGAATTTTAAGCATAAGTACGAAAGAAGGGACTTTCTGCTTTAAATAATGAATGACCAGAAGTGATTTTCACAGCTTAACTCCAAGTTATGTGAAGTAATTCGTCATCAAAGCAGATTATGGTATGGTATACCAATCTTATGACTTTCCGAAGTAGAGCCGGTATATATAATAGTATCTGATCCCGTTAGTAAGTTAATCGTACACTTTGCAGCTTGGATGGAAAAAATGAGCGGTGGTAAATTTGATTTTTCGGAGTCTATCAGAAAGGCTCTCCTTCAATCGGATTCCAAAGAGCACGAGCCGGAGGTCCAATTGGTCCCCACCAAAAAGGTTGTCGTACCGTCTCGGGCTCCGGTCCAAGAACTCGAGTTTGCCCTGACAGTGTTATTAGTCGAACTTGCTTCCAGTGACGAAAATTTCGACCAGGAGGAATACCATACGATTACCATGAGCCTGCAAAGAGTCTTTGATACGGATAGATCTAAGGCTAAAGAATATATAAACCGGGCTTCGGTGTCGCTATCCCAAGTTCGCGGAACCACATCTTATGCCCGCTTATTAAGTGAGAATCTTTCCCTTGATGAACGAAGAATGATCGTTGATATAATTGATGAACTAATATCGGCAGATGGCGAGCACGATCCCTTTGAGATTTATCATCAAAACCGAATTCGACATATCCTTCTTCCGGAAGACCGAAAAAATCTCGACGAAGAGTAAACAGCTTCTATGAAATTTCGACGTTGGATTATAGCTGCCCGGCCTAAGACATTGCCCATAGCCTTGGCACCGCTTGCCGTCGGCTGGTCAAATACACAGTGGGAACGCCCATACATCTGGATAATAGCCTGTGTTACCGCAGTGCAACTTCAAGTACTGAGCAACTACAGCAACGACCTTTTTGACTATATTCGTGGCGCAGACAATAAGGATCGTACCGGCCCCTTGAGGGCTGTTCAAACGGGTTTGATCACCCCCAGGGAAATGCTCGGCGCTATCTACCTTATCCTGTGGGGACTTTGTTTTTCCGGGCTATTGCTATACGCATTTCGCGGATGGCCAATTCTAATTCTCGGATTACTATCTATCTGCGCAGCTATTTTATACACATCAACTCAGTTTGCTCTTGCCTACAATGGCCTAGGAGAGCTTGGCGTATTTATTTTCTTCGGACTCGTGAATGTTATCGGTGCCGAGTATGTTGTTTCAGGTGAAGTAAGTGAGGCGAGTACCGTAATGGGTGTTGCCTGTGGACTCCTCGCCGCAACTGTGATCCTTTGCAACAACATACGCGATATTCGTACTGATCAACGAGTGGGTAAACGAACTTTAGCGGTTATCCTCGGAAAGCGCTGGTCGATAATCTTAATGTACGGGCTTCTATTCTTTCCTTATCTGCTTGTAGTCGCTTACTGGTGGGAACTTCGTCCATTTCATCCAATATATCTTCTTATAAGCTTACCTTTAGCCCTTATAGTGGCCGGGGGAATAGTTAAAGGAAAAGAAGACTCTTACAATAAACTCCTAGTACTTTGTGTTATCCATGTGGTCCTCTTCTCTGGGTGCTATGTTTTTGTACAGGCCTATGCTACTTACGAACGCTTAAATCGGGGGTAATCTGCGGTACGAGCAAAGGACGCTCCGCCCTTTCAGCCAAGGCGGTGAAAACGTACTGCACACCATCGGCCAAGATTCACCTTGGTTGAGACCCTCACAGGCCCTGATCCTAGTAATCCCAACCACTTGCCTAGGACCTTACGTAGAACTCAGGTTTTCTAGTAGTCGCCGGGCTTCCTGCACTTCTTTTCGCCCATGGGGAGTTAACCTAGCTTGGTACTGCGATTCGGTAAAAACTTCAGGCTTCGACAAATCAGCAACGCCGTCGCTTCCAACTACTTCGACAAAATCCTTTTGTATAAGGCGCTTCAACATTCCTTGGAGAGTCCCTCGTTCGAACTCGCTAATCGCTAGCTCTAGAGAAGCTGACATATCAGAACCGTTCTGACCCTTTAAACTCATGGCTAGACGAACTAACAGCATCCGGATCGGTGCCCCCTCAACGGAGTCCGAATCATCTTCAATCCACAAAAGTAGTTCCTTCTCCGAAATCATAATATATATTCTAAAAATCGTGTTAGGTCGCCCGCAAATAATGCCGATAGTACACTTTAGATGATCTACCCGACTTAGTGGTGCTCGACGTGTATAGATTTTGTATGCGTGGAAAATAGAAATGCGGGTGAGAAGTTTACGCGGACATTCCAGAGATACTGCCAACTAGTTGATTTTGCAAAACATGCCACGATATAACGTCAGAGTTTACATAAGCTTAGGAGCTCGGTACATTGTTATGGTAGATAAGATATCAGCGGATCTCAAACCGATAATAACGAAATCAGGTCCGGAAGAAAGGAAGCTGCCCGACTGGGTCTTGTTTCAAATCAAACGCCTAGTAACCTGAGTTCGACGTAAGAACTGCGGTAAATGGCTGAAATTACTTCATCCACTTCGTTGCTCATGATATAAAATGCTCGACGTAGCAAGCTGTCAGCCTGCGCTTTTATTTCACTGCACGCCCCTCGTGTCTAAAGCAATTTCAACCATTTACCTTTGTTCTTACGTCGAACTCAGGTTAGTAG
>JBIIDM010000108.1:10000-11766 GCA_044238365.1 Bdellovibrionota bacterium
CCGGCACTAATGTGCCTGAGTCCACAGCTTCGGTGAGATCCTTTAGCCCCGTTAAATTCTCGGCGCGGGCCGACTCGACTAGTGAGCTATTACGCTTTCTTTAAATGATGGCTGCTTCTAAGCCAACATCCTAGTTGACAATGCCTTCCCACATCCTTATCCACTGAGGATCTACTTTGGGACCTTAGCTGATGGTCTGGGCTCTTTCCCTCTCGCCAATGGGCCTTGTCACCCACTGACTGACTCCCGGATTCTGATTCTAGTAGTATTCAGAGGCTAGCTGGGTTTGGTAACCTGGTAGGGCCCCTAGTCCAATCAGTGCTTTACCCCTACTAGACATGTTGTCCGAGGCTATACCTAAATATATTTCGAGGAGAACCAGCTATCGCCCGGCTTGATTAGCCTTTCACTCCGATCCACAGTTCATCCGAAGAATTTTCAACTTCAACCGGTTCGGTCCTCCACTAAGTGTTACCTTAGCTTCAACCTGACCATGGATAGATCGCACGGGCTTCGGGTCTACTCCATGCAACTTTCGCCCATTTAAGACTCGCTTTCGCTACGGCTCCACCTAACGGCTTAACCTAACGCTGCATAGATGTAACTCGCTGACTCATGATGCAAGAGGTACGCTGTCGCACGGGAACGAATTCCACTGTGCTCCAACTGCTTGTAGATATACGGTTTCAGATTCTTTTCACTACCCTCATTGGGGTTCTTTTCACCTTTCCCTCACGGTACTAGTTCACTATCGGTCAGTAACGAGTATTTAGCCTTAGACGGCGGTCCGCCTAGATTCACGCAGGATTTCTCGTGTCCCGCGCTACTCAGGAATATACTCATGCTACTTTGAGATTTCGCTTACAGGAGTATCACCTTCTTCGCTCAAGCTTCCCAACTTGGTTCAGCTATCTCTCAGCATACACTTTATTGTACATCCTACAACCCCTGGCGAGCCGAAGCTCGACAGGTTTGGGCTCTTCCCTTTTCGCTCGCACTACTGAGGGAATCTCTTCGATTTCTTTTCCTGAGGGTACTAAGATTTTTCAATTCCCCTCGTTCGCTCCTTAATTAAAAGGTGACCATTATGGCCGGGTTTCCCCATTCGGACATTTCCGGATCATAGGTTGCTTGGCACCTACCCGAAACTTATCGCAGCCATGCTACGTCCTTCATCGCCTGTTACTGCCAAGGCATCCACCGTATACCCTTATCAGCTTAAAAATTTTGTGTGCTTAGCAATACTTTCGTATTGCCGATTGCACTCGAGAATCACAACTCATTTTTGTGATTTTCGCAGTGTGTCATCTACCCTTAACCAAATTGTGTGAATCTTCGATATCATTACGACATCTTAGAAATCGATAGAAGTTGCAAACGCGTAGCAGGGTTACACGAACCGGTGCGACAATAGTCTTTCGAAAAACTCATTAAAGCCTTCAATGAGTAAGTTCTTACCTAGAGGTCCTCAGCTGAGCTTCATCAATTGCAGGTTGCCCTGCTAACAGAAACTCAAGGACTGTTCGAACTTATTTCGCCTTTCGGCAATCAATTCGATTAGGACTCCTTAAAGGAGGTGATCCAGCCGCTCCTTCCGGAACGGCTACCTTGTTACGACTTCACCCCAGTCATCGGTACCACCATAAAGACCTGCCTCCTTTCGGTTAGCTCAGCCTTTTTAAGCAGCACCAACTCCCATGGCGTGACGGGCGGTGTTTACAAGGCCCGGGAACGTATTCACCGCGGCATGCTGATCCGCGATTACT
>JBIIDM010000255.1:0-3291 GCA_044238365.1 Bdellovibrionota bacterium
CGGCGTGGAGTACCACGCCTCATTCACAAAACAATCACTTTCCTCGACCTTGGAAAAATCCCTGGCAGTTACAACTAGTTGGGGCGCTTTACGAGCGTGCTGATGGTGAGGGTACCTGAGTAGTTACTGGATAGCTTATAGAAGGAAAAATGAATTATCAGGTACTTGCAAGAAAATATCGCCCTCGGACGTTTGCCGAATTGATCGGCCAGGAACATATTACCCGGTCATTGGTGCATGCGATCGAGAGAAAACGGGTCGCACACGCGTATCTTTTTTCAGGAGCGCGGGGGGTGGGCAAGACTTCAGTCGCACGAATTCTTAGTCAGGCATTAAATTGTATGGAGCCCAGTTCTGCGGAGCCATGTGGCGCATGTGACAACTGTGTGTCAGTCGCCAAGGGAATAAGCTTAGCGGTGTGGGAGATCGATGGTGCTTCGAATAACAGCGTGGATGATGTTCGCCAGCTAATTGAATCTGCAAGAAATGCGATTCCGTTGACCTATAATTTCAGGGTATTTATTATCGATGAAGTCCATATGCTGAGTATAGCGGCCTTCAACGCTTTATTAAAAACTCTCGAAGAACCACCGCCAAGAACAGTATTTATTTTAGCCACGACTGAACTACAAAAAGTGCCCGATACTGTATTGTCACGGTGTCAACGGTATGACTTTCGGCTGGTGTCTTCTGAGGCAATTGGCCGGGCTCTAGGGCAGATTCTCGAAAGGGAAGAAATTGCTTTTGAGCAAGGCGCAGTGGCTTTGATTAGTCGATTAGCTGAGGGTTCTCTTCGGGATGGGCTCTCACTCCTTGATCGCGTGGTGGCCTATTGTGGCGAGGAGGTAAGGGTTGATGATGCCAGTAGGATTCTCGGGGTAGTAAATAAACGCGAGCTCTTTGCCTTGTCTGGAGCAATTATTGCTCGGGAGGTATCCTCTGTTTTGGAAATCATCTCAAAGATGGCGAATGAAGGCGGGGACACCTCAATTCTCCTTCGTGAGTTTGTTATTCACTGGAGGGAGCTACTCCTTTCTGCCCACCTTGACCTGCCGGCCCTAGCCAAGATCGGCATAAGTGATCTTGATAGTGCTGATTTAAAGGAACAGGTTCGTGCGCTCGATACGTTTGATCTTCAGGAGCTTAATAACACCGCTCGAGAGGAAAGTGAACGAGCGTTAAGGGGGATGCATCCGTGGTATGCATTTGAGGCTCTTGTTATCAGGATGGCAACCAGGGAGCGTTACACTGATCTCGAAACGCTGTTTAAAGCATCCGTTAATGCCTCGGCCAAGGGTGCTGTATCTCCGTCAGCGTCCGCTTTGAGATCGAATGAGAGAGTCAGGGGAGGGCAGTATAGGCAGGTTCAACAGGAGGTCCAAGCTGATGACAGTATCTCCGTCTTGCAGGGAGCTTCAGTGCAGGCGGTAGTTCCAACCTGGAGTGAGTTCTTGGAGTTTGCAAGTCGCCAGAGATGTGCTCCTTTCCTATTAGAGTCACTGAAAAGATCTTCGATGCAGCGGTTTTCCGAAGGGAACCTCACGCTCATCTCCGGATCGTTCGAGTATAAAAATATTTCCACAGCGGAAAATTTAAAGACTCTTCAGACTCTCCTAAGTAGTTATAGCGGTATTCCGTCCTGGAATATGGAACTAAAACAGCAGGAGAGGGTTAGAGTAGGAGCCGTTCTCCCAGGGGAGCGGGCTGTAAACAACGGTGGTGCTGATTCAAGTGATCCGATATTTGAAGCATTAAATGAAGTTTTTCCGGGTTGTAGAGTGGAGCTAACTTAGTCCGGATTATTCACGAGCCCGCACCACCATAGTGGTTTCGGCAAAATCTTCAGCACCCTAACCTCTTTTAGGGCGCGTTTTATCAAGAACCTTGGCTATCGAGATGCTGCGTGAGTAACTTTGTCTGATGTTGTACTCAAAACTTGCATTTTGAGATTCATTAGGAATTTGGTCGAGTAGTAAGAATTTATTTTGAAAGGAGATTGAGAGTATATGGGAAAAAATAGTGGATTTAAGGGAATGCCAAATAATATGAATGGTCTTGTTCAACAAGCCCAGAAGATGAAGCAGGAAATGGAGCTTGCTCAAAACAAAGTTAAGGAAAAGGTCTTTGACTCCCAGTCTGGCGGTGGCATGGTTAAGGTGTCTATGAATGGAGATTATCAAATTATTGATTTGTTCATATCGCCAGACGTTATTGATCCGTCAGACCCCGAGATGCTTCAGGATCTTCTGAAGGCCGCGTTATCGGAGGCAATACAGAGGGTCAGAGATTTTTCGCAGAATGAGATGTCCCGTGTAACCGGAGGCTTAAACATCCCAGGGCTTTTTTAGTTATGTATAACTTTCCGCTCTCGCTTCGTAGATTAATTCGTGAGTTGAGTAGGCTCCCTTCTATTGGTGATAGATCTGCTACGCGCCTAGCGTATCACCTGGTATACCGTGATAAAGATTTGGCTCGCGCTTTATCGGCGGCTCTGCTTGCAGCCGCGGATTCAGTTCAGTTCTGCTCAACGTGTTTCGCTTTGTCCGAATCAAGTATCTGCTCAATATGCGAAGATGTTACAAGAGATCGGACGGTGTTATGTGTCGTTGAGAAGCCGATTGATGTTCTCACTATTGAGCGAGGCGGGGAGTTTCGAGGATTGTACCACGTACTTCACGGTCTTTGGTCGCCACTAAGAGGCAGAACACCAGCGGAACTGAAGATTCAAGAATTGCTAGCCCGGACAGTGGCAGAAGGGAGTTGTGTTCAGGAGATAATTTTCGCGACCGGAGCAACTGTTGAGGGGGATGCTACAGCGTTGTATGTGGCTAGCGAACTTTCGACCTGTGCACCTCAAATTAAAGTTACTCGTATTGCTCAGGGAATTCCCAAAGGGGGGGAGGTTGAATATGTGGATGACATCACCCTTGCACGAGCGTTTTCGGGGAGAGCGGCTCTGTCCTGATGCTTGACAAATTGTCCTGTAGGCGTTAAAAGTCTTATCAATGTTCCTCGGTAGCTCAGTTGGTAGAGCGAGCGACTGTTAATCGCTTGGTCGCAGGTTCGAGTCCTGCCCGGGGAGCCACAGATTCTATTCTTGAAAATTCGAGAGTCATTTGTTAGCTCAGCATTCAGTAGGGTAGTATTTTCCAGATTGGCTAATCTCTTCGTCAAGGGGTTGAAAACTGCTCAATAAAAAGTAGTAATCTATAGACTTTTATTTACAAATATGAGATGTGTCCGTACATGAAATTGAGTGAATGGGCAAAACCTCCACAAAACTGGCAAAAA
>JBIIDM010000109.1:0-11641 GCA_044238365.1 Bdellovibrionota bacterium
TTTCTTGCCCCGTCATCGAGGGCGACGAATCCGAGTATTTTTCATAGTCCCTGTTATTTGGGCGCTCATTCTTGTGGCTCGCCTCGCGAGCTTGCAGATAGTAGACGTCGCGCGGTGGCGAGATTGCGCTGAAAAACAGCACTTGGCAAAACAGATTTTTTCGTCATATCGTGATCCGATAGTGGACAGGTGGGATCGACCGCTGGCTGTTTCAATACCCGTTGAGTCGCTCTCAGTCCGCCCTGGATTAGTAGATCCGAATACGATCGATACCATCTCCCGGACTTTGGCGCCTATCCTGGATATGTCGAGTGATCGGATTTCTGAAAAATTGCGGGTGCATTCCCCGTTTGTGTGGTTGAAGCGCCATCTTCCAATGGTCGTAGCTCAGAAGGTAAGTGACCTGCAGCTGAGGGGGCTGGAAATAGTTAAAGAGAGTCGTCGAGCGTACCCCTATCGTGAAGCGGCAAGCGTATTGTTAGGAAGAGTAGGTCTCGACGGGCGAGGTCTTTCGGGGCTTGAGCAGCGCTTTGATGAGAGGCTGAGGGGAAGTACAATACAGTCCCCGATGTTGCGCGACGCCAAGGGGAATATGATTGCGTCTCCAGCATCTATGACTTCAGTGGCTGGGACTTCAGTGGCTGGGACTTCAGTGGCTGGGACTTCAGTGGCTGGGACTTCAGTGGCTGGGACTTCAGTGGCTGGGACTTCAGTGGCTGGGACTAAGGTTGGAAGTTCGGATCAACAAAACCTTAATGATGGAAGCAGCTCGACGCTAAGGCTTACGATAGATGCCGAGATTCAAGCGATTATGGCTGACGAACTGGAGAAAGCGCATCGGCACTATCGACCAAAAGGTGCTTTTGCGCTTATGGTCGATAGTGATAGTGGTGAGGTTCTGGGATTGGCTCAGGCACCCAGTGTCAACCTTAATGCTGATACAATTACAAATCCTGATGCATTGAAAAATTTAGTTGTTGAAGCGACATTCGAACCTGGTTCTGTAATGAAGCCGATTGTCGCTGCTGCTGCGATCGATAGTGGACTGGTAAAGCCAGACGAAGTGCTGGATTGCGAGAACGGGAGATATAAGTTTGGAGGTCACTGGGTCAGAGACACCCATCCTCTGAAGCAGGTTAGTGTGCGGGAGATAGTTGTCCGATCCTCTAACATAGGGATGGGCAAAATTGGTGAACGTCTTGGACCAGACGGGGTATACGATGCGTTGAAGTTGTTCGGGTTTGGCTCGGCTGTGGATCTCGGTTTGCCAGGGGGTGGTTCCGGAATTTTAAGGAATGTCAAAAACTGGGCGGCGGTAGATGTCGCTACTCACTCCTTTGGGCAAGGAGTATCGGTGACAGCACCACAGATGGTAAGGGCTTATAGCGTTATAGCAAATGGTGGACGACTCATCCCGATTCACTTGATTAGTGGGGGTGTAGATCAACCCTCTCGTAGAATTCTTTCCGAATCGACCGCAATCCAGATTCAGAGTATCCTTCGGGGAGTCGTTGACGAAGAGGGAGGTACTGGTCGCGCAGCTGCAATCCCGGGCGTAATTATTGGCGGGAAAACCGGCACTGCTCAGAAAACCAGAGGCAATGGACGCGTTGGGTACGAGAAGAACAAATTTGTCACATCGTTCATCGGATTTGCTCAAGGGGCGTCAATAGGCTTATCACAGAATGTCGTCTTGATGGTTGTTGTCGATGCGCCCCGGGGTAGAGGCTCAATGTATGGCGGCACAGTTGCAGCGCCTGTTTTTAATGCGATTATTCGCAGGACGTTACGCTACCTTTCGACAAGCAAAGAATTGGGTAAGAGGGGGGGGGATAATTCAGTAGAGCGGTCATTGTATACATCGTAGTAGTGTGAGTCGTGTATGAGTTTGTCTGTTTTGTCGCACTATCTTCAAGTAGCGAACGAAATTCGGGGTAGTAAAATCATTGAGTGCCTTAGTCAAGAGGACTTACTTGCTGAGGTAGGCGGAAATTTTTCCGAGCTGAGTTTTGATTCTATCGTAGCCCATTCAGGTCGGGTGTCCCTGGGCCAAGCGCCGCTATTTTGCGCTCTTTCGGGTAGTGTCGAGGACGGCAGACGTTATGTTAATGAGGCGATTCTTAATGGTGCTAGAGGACTTGTACTTGAACTAGATGGAAAGCCCTTTGACTCTTTGCCATCTGAGATTCCTTTTCTCTTAGTACGCGATCCTCGCAAGGCCGTGAGCTCTATTGCCGCATTAGCTACCGATTACGTATCTCGCGCTCAGAACATCATTGGTATTACCGGAACCAACGGGAAAACAACTTCAGCTCATTTGATTCTCCGGTTCTTTGAGTTGTTAGGAGTTCCCGGCGCAAGCATCGGTACGTTGGGAGTGCAATTAAATTCTTATGGTGGCGGGGTGTCGATCTCGGGGGATCTTACCACCCCGGATGCTCTTGCACTGAATGGTTGGTGCCGTGAGTTATTTGGGCGGGGGGTAAAGCATATTTGCATGGAGGTCTCTTCACATGCACTTACTCAGAAGAGGGCTGCTGATATTAATATCAGTGTCGGCATTTTTACGAATTTGACTCAGGACCACTTAGATTATCACGCAAGTATAGAAGAGTATGCGGAAGCGAAATATCTGCTTTTTAGGTTCCCCTCTCTAAAATCTTCGATAATCAATTATGATGATTCTACGGGACGCCTTTTCGTAGAGCGATTGCGGGTCGATGGTCGTTCAGTCATCACTGTTGGAACGGATCCCGCATGTGAGTACCGTATACTCGAAACCAGAATTCTGGATAGCAAGCAATTCATTCGTTCGAATATCAGGGGGCAGGAGTATTCGTTCTTGAGTCCGCTTTTGGGGCCATACAACGTTTATAATCTTTTGGGTGTGCTTGCCGCATGTGAGGCGCTCGGCTTTCCGTTGGAGTTATTGGTCTCGGTGATTCCCGATTTATCTCAGGCGCCCGGTCGACTTGAACGTTTTGAATTTGATGGCAAATCTATATATGTTGATTATGCGCACACTCCCGATGCAATCGCCAATGTATTAGGAAATGTACGTACGGTTACCAAGAATAATGTGTGGGTTGTTTTTGGTTGCGGAGGAGATCGCGACCGTTCGAAACGCCCTAAAATGTTACAGGTTGCACGGGATACGGCAGATCGTGTTGTTGTCACGATGGATAATCCGCGAACAGAGGACCCCAAGCAAATAGTTGCTGATATGGTTTCCTCAAGAGTAATTCCTGATATGATTGAATATGATCGGCGCAAAGCGATCCGTTATGCGCTTGAAAGTGCGGCCGACGGTGACAGCATCGTAATTGCGGGTAAAGGGCATGAGGACTACCAGATCGTTGGAAATGAAAAGTTGCCATTTAGCGATCAGTCAGTAGTTCAAGAATTTATAGCAGAGAGGTCTCGTGGGATTAAGAATTTTACCTGAGGAGCTCGAGGCACTGCTTCGTGACTCTGGACTTTTTATTTCCAGCGGGGCAGCAATACGTGGTCGAGCAGGGGTGGAGGAAGTTGCCCACAATTCCGCGGAAATCAGAGGTGGTGAATTATTCATAGGTCTGGTTGGTAAGCAAATTAACGGTGGGACCTTCGCGGTAGACGCCATTGATCGCGGTGCAGCTATGTGCCTGATTGATCAGGCCGCAGCTGAATCTTTGCCCTCAGAGGTCCTGGAAAGTTGTATAGTTGTCGCTGATACGCTTCAAGCATTCTGGCACATAGCGCAGTGGTGGGTTGCGGAGCTTGATATCCCATTAGTGGCCATAACGGGATCGGTTGGTAAAACTACGGTCAAGGAATTACTGGCGGCCATATTAGTTGGTGAGGGACCAGGGCTCTATTCGCAGGCATCATATAATAATCATGTGGGTGTGCCGTCGACGTTATGTCGAGCAAATTCTCATCACAAATGGGGCGTTGTTGAAATTGGAATGAATAGCCCGGGTGAGATAGCGCCACTTGCCTCACTTTTTGTTGCTCGAGTAGCCGTTATTACCTGCATTGCGGAGGCTCATCTGGAACGGCTTCAATCACGAGAAGGCATACTGCGTGAGAAGCTTGATATTGTAAGGTCTTTGAAGCCGGGCGGAGTTTTGATAGTAAACGGCAACGAAGATGATTTATATATGGAAGCGCAGCGTGTTGCGGAAGGAGCATCATTGACGCTGAAGTCTTTTGGGTTAGAAAATGATTCCAAACAGGTACGGGTACCTCAGAACGAGGTAACCATAAAATCGGTGGTGTCTCTCGGGCTGGATGGAATAGAAGTTGTCTTATGTTCGGGAGTGCAGGGCAAATCTGCTGTGCAGTGGGAGCAGACATTTCAGTTACACCTTCCTGGAACCCACAATGGTTTTAATGTCGCGGCTGCGGTCTGCGCAGCGCTTGAGCTTTTTCCCAACTTGAATTTGGAAGGGGCAAAGCGGCGCCTTACCAGATTCAGGCCGCCAGTGATGCGGATGCAGTTAGTGACCACTAATGCTGGGGTTCGCATTTTGTCTGATTGTTTTAATGCCAATCCAAGGTCGATGCACGCCTTTTTGGATGTAGCTCAGGATGAGCTTGATCGGGGGAAGACTGTTGTGCTCGTAGTGGGGGAGATGCGGGAGCTGGGGGAGATTAGCGCCAAGCGTCATAGAGAAGTATTTGATCGGGCTAGCGGCGGGATAGGGGCCTTGAAAGTTATTTTTGTGGGGGAGGAGTTTCGGACGGTATTTATGGAGCGTAAAAATCAGGCGGGGAATGGGGGGTGGCTCGATAAAATTGAGTGGTTCAGTTCGTCTGACGGAGTATTTGAGGTATTAAGTGAATTGGTTGCAGGGACCCAAGAAGGGGATTCTTTGCCTGATATGATAATGGTTAAGGGCTCGAGAGGGCTGCGGCTTGAAGCGGTGATTGACCCGCTTATTGAGGTTTTTGGTGGGGAACGGGTCGAGGAGGCGTCACAGTTTTTGTCGATGGATGGGTAGGGTTAGCACGGGCCGCTTAAAAACATTCAAAATAGCGCATAGAATGCAGCCGCAAAAAGGGCTATGATTATACAGAAGAAAGCTATCCGATCTTGAATGCCGGTATTAACTGACTCTCCATCTTTGACAAGTTCAAATAAAACTGCTTTTTTAAGCTTAGGGTCGAGTAATGAAAATGCCAAAAGTGCCTCAATGTTGCCACCATCTTCGGTACGGAGAGTGACGCTATAAAATGGCTTGCACGTTGAAAACCCATAACGTGCCCGCAGAGTATATCCGGCAGTCCCCATACGGATTAGATCATAGTGGTTAGTTTTAGCCCAGACGTTTAGTCTATAGTACGGCCATACCACCACCGAGATAATAGCTAGGATCCCGAATGATACGACGAATAAATCAGGCCCACCATGTTTAGCAATAGACACCAAGGCGATCAACGCCCCACCATATATCGTGGTGATTTCCCAAAATCCAATTACGGCAAATTGCTTTCTCATCTTCCAAGACTCCCCTCTCGCATTATCCCCACCCCCTACAGCCCCAGATAGCTCTCTATAAACGCCCTATTAGAAGGATCATTAATATTCGACCAGCTGCTCACCTCTCCCCCCTCCCCGACACCACACATACGGCTGCTTCCGTTGGACGTCATGCCCGCCAAGTACCAGGTGCCGTTTCGCTTTACCAGTATTGGTCCCCCTGAATCCCCGAAGCAGGTATTTGCGCCGAAGTTTTTGTTCCAGTTTGCGACAATGCTGGAGGATGTTTTGCCAGTGATAATTATGTATCCGGCACGTAGCCCTTCGCTAATAAAATTTTCAGTGAGACCATACCCTGCAATTAGCCCAAACTCACCAGCGCTTATATCGTCAACTGGAAGAATCGGGATAGGGGCGGTGCCGATGGCAGTGCTTGCGATGACGATTGCAGTATCATTCAGTTCGAACGGGTTGTTTTGCATTGACCATGATGGATGGGCGCTATAGTTGCTTGCCTGTATTTGTCGGGAGCCGACGAGAATATCTACGCGGGTTACGTCGCCATCAAGACAGTGGGCTGCCGTTACAATACCTGTGCTGCTTACGACAGTTCCGGTGCATGACCCTTGAAATCCATTTGAATCTGTCATCACAAGCTCAACGACTGGACCCTCAGCAGCGCTGCATACCGCCCCGTCGACAATTGATGCTGAGATGCCGGATACTGCTGCGCCGATTATTCCGCAGGCGTCTCGACCATTCACTTCGACTGAGTCGAGTTTTCCGCTCCTGCACTGTTTAATTTGCTCCAATAATTTTTGTAATGACTGAACAGCAGATTGGTTGTCCCGAGAAGCAGACTGGCGACGACTTTTCACGACTCTTTTTTTTGCCTTCTTCAGTTTTTGTATTTTATCTTTTATGTCCGCGATGGTTCGGGAGAATGATGTCTGGGTAAAATTGCCGTTCTTTCTTCTAGACAGATAGTAGCTACCATCTAGAACGAGGCAACCATAACTGGAGCCGTCGCCAATAGCGAAAACTTGTTGGGCATTGCTATTCGTTGGAGCAGTTAGTACGGTGAGTAAAACTGTTACAATCCAAAATATTCGTATCATCGGGCGTCCCTTCTGGAAGCAGTTTTAAACGTGGTTGGCGACTCCGGGGTCATCAATGCTCCGTAATCCCGTCTATGTAAGAAAGTGTTTTTTACACATCGGGGTCTTCACTGGATCGGCAACATAAGGGATAGTTCTTTAGTACTATTGAGTAGAAAGGCAGTATTACAACGGTAAAAGTAATGACCTGAGTTCGACGTAAGAACTGCGGTAACTGCCTGAAATTACTTCATACACTTCGTTGCGCATGATATAAAATGCTCGACGTAGCAAGCTTCACAGCCTGCGCTTTTATATCACTGCGCGTCTCGTGTCTAAAGCAATTCCAACCATTTACCTTTGTTCTTACGTTGAACTCAAGTTTTTACGGTATATATCCGTGATGAATTCGCCGAGTACTCTTGCTGTATTCTCATAACTTAATGTTCTTGTATATGCCAGACCGGCTTCGCCTATCAGTTCACGGATATTTCTATTTTCAAGTAAAGTCACTATTTCTTGAAGAGCTTCCCCTTCCAGTGTGGGAGTGGAAATACAATTTCCCCAGTAATCGCGATAGGGATTGTCGTACTGAACTATTACAACCGGACAGCCACATTGCATTGCTTCAATGTTACTGAGTTCTAAACCCTTAATACGTGCTGTTGAAATATGAGCAAAGGCGTGATGGTACAGCTTTCGAAGAATCGAATCAGAGGGGTGGAGAATAACAGTATCCCTTGCGGAAGGATAACTCGCCAGTTTGTTTTCGAGTGCCAGTTCCCCCCCAACGCAGACTATTTGAAATTTACTATACAGCTCGTTGTATGATAGTGCCTTGAAAAGACATTCGGCATTTCCACGGCTTGCAAATCCAGTACGCATACCAACAAGAAGAATAAATCGTCTTGTTATTCCTAAACTAGAAAGGGGTGTCGGATCATCATCTGGTTGCGAAAAGAACTCCAGCTTTCCTCGTGGAAGCAGGCAATATTTCTTCGGGTTGAGGCTATAATAAAGGGATCGCGATTGATTCATTATTGTTTCTTCGAAAAAGAAGTTATTTCGCGCGAATCGGTGCGAAAACATCTCCGGGTAGAAGTGCATTGATTCAGCGTGGAGTAGTTCATACTGGAGATCGTATACTGGTGCTATGCTCTCAATTGTCGATGGAATTGATCCAAACGATCCGATATAACAGCGGGTCCCAAATTCCATGCAAATATTGTCAAGTAAATTCGTCTCTTGTAGGGACATAACAGAATTTATTGCTGGTCCTTCAATTACAGGGAATCCGGTTGACCTCAGGTCAGCATTAATATGTGACAGTAGAACAGTTTCCGATGGCAGGTATTTTGTAAGGAGTAAAAGCAATTCTTTCCAAATCCGAAAAGGAACGATTTTGGCTCGACTCAAGGCTGCTAAGCTCAGTAGAAGGGGGGCTTCCTTGTAGCGTTGTGAGACTAGGCTGGATGTAAATGCGCCTGATAAAAGCGGATATGCCTGTGCAAACGTATTTTCATACGGGCTTCCTATCTGGGAATAACGTCTCGTTGCTGACTCGTGTATATGGAATGAGTTTACAGAAAGGGATGCGTTGGATATGGTATAACCAGCCTGCTGCATATGACAGATGAATGCGGTTTCGCAGTGGAGAATTCCTAATGAGATATCGCAGGATGATTGCAGTACCGGGGTTTTTATAATCCAGGTATCACTTGAGTAGTAATGTTCTGTTAGCAGAGCTATCTTACCGGGTCTCCCTTCCTTTCTTGAGAGAACTGCTAGGCAATTTTCAAGATTCCACTTTCTAATTCTATCAATTTCGTGGTCAAAACAAATATCAGAATTTGCCATAACTACGATAGAATCATCCGGAAGAGTGGCGGCATAGCGCAGGAAATCACCGTATGTAGGAATGCGAGTGTCTATAATGACAAATCTTATCTTCGGATGAACGATGGAGCCGGTTGAAAACAATCGGTCTACAAAGAGCACTATGCTGTCAAGATATTGATTGTTAAGATTGTTTTGCAGGGCAAAGTTAATCTCTTCCTGACGTTCTGGAGAGGGATCGTTATAGAAAGTTGTAATTAAAGTTATCATGTATGAACCCTGTAATTGTGTTGGTTCCAATTTGAAAAAGCCGAAAATCAAGATTGATGTGTTCTTGTTTTAGTGAAAAGTATTTGAAGGAAAAAACAGGTACTTTGCAATATATATAGCTTCTTGAGAAATCAAGATTTTGGATCAGTATAGTTGGAACTAACCCGGATGATTGCCGATATTATATTCAGTCTGAAAATCTCATTTTCGCTAAAATCTTTAGCACCTTAACCCACTATGGAGGTGCATTTTGTAAATAATCCGGGCTAATGCTCCTCCTCCTCCTCCTATTATTGTTGATGATTATCCGGGGCAATTGGCATCTCAATATTTAGCCAAATCATAAGAATCTGATTTTTTTTCGGATTATTTACGATTCCATGATTACCAGTTGATTCAAAGGATGAAATGGTTCTACGGAGGTAATTTTTCGACGTCCCGGTGTTCCACACTAAGGTAGCTCCTGAAAATGTAACGTTCAGCAATGTATTCAGTGCATTAACTGTCCCCGGTAGGTGGGGGTAACGTATTAATATGGTGAGAATTTGAAATAGGTTATGTTGAGTAGGTGTTTGGAGGAGCTACTAAGAGATGAGACAAAAATTACGAATCGCATATGATTCTTCAGGTATTACATGCCCAAGTAGTGGTGTTCGGGGCATAGGACGGTATTCGACAAGTCATTTGGCTGCTATTTTGCGAGAGTTTCCAGAGCTGGAGGTTTCCGTATTAGTTCAATCTGATCGTGATTTAAGCCGACTTGCTCCAATCCGAAATTTTCAGAACGCAACTTTAATTGATGTGGAAGGCTTTCGATCGATGGATTATGATGTATTACATCTTCCTGATCCAATGTCTCTGGCACATTCGTCTGTTGAATCTCTCCTAGAGCAAGGCGGAAAGGTGCCTATAACAATCATATTTTATGATTTAATACCTCTTCTGATGCATCAATTTCATTTTAACTATTATGGGACTGCATTAGCGCAGAGCTACTTGTCGCGTTTAGAGTTGCTGTCTGAAAAGGTCGCCCATGCATTTACAATTTCGCGATCAACGTTGAACGACTTGGTTCGGGTTGTAGGCATTCCAAGAGAAAAATGTGATGTCATATATGCGGGTACTGGATTCGGTCGGGAGCCGATCGTAGGGGTCTCTGTACATAGAGAAAAGAAATTTTTTCTTGCAGTTGGGGGCTTAGATCATCATAAAGGATTTGCTGAAACAGCGACTTTTTTTATCCAGAACTTCTCCAACAAAGACGTTGAACTTCTAGTAGTAGGTAGCAAGTCGGATGGTGGAAAGGAGAGATATGAGAAGGTTATCTCAGAGGCCGGGATCACTTCTGTTCACTTTCTCGGTTTTATCTCTGATCAGGAATTAGCTAGCCTTTACTCTGAAGCGACCGCGCTGATTTTTCCGTCAATGTATGAGGGATTCGGCTTTCCGATATTAGAAGCAATGGCATGTGGTTGTCCGGTAATTACCCGACGAAACTCTTCTCTAGAAGAGGTTGGAGGGGACGTGGCTCTTTATATAGAAGATGATTCATTGCAAGGTCTCATGAGGCTTCTGTTGGGTGATGAGCGGCTACGTGAGACTCTGCGGATCAGGGGTAGACAGCGAGCCAGTCAGTTCACATGGGAAGAGGTTGCCCGGAAAACAGTCGCCAGATGGAACTCGTTCATTTAGAATACAGTAAATTAGGCGAAGCTTGATTTTAGATTTGGGGCCGGGTTGTAGAGAGGAGATAAGTCGGGCGTTCGAAGTTTTCACTGTTAGATCCAATCGCGCCTAAATAGGGCAATGGGAAAGTGTTCGCGATAGCGAAGCCTTCCCTATGACAGGGGTCATACAGGAGAACAGAGGTTCTAGAATAGGCTCTAACCATGGGTTTTGTTTTGTTACCTAAGGTCTAACTGCTGTGATTAAACCCAGCCCCGATTCTTCACGGACCTATACCACTAGAATGGTTTAGGTACGGAGTCTTTCGCAGAGTGATGTGGGGAGGAGTGATATCTCAGTATATTTTTTTCAGGGAGAAAAAAATGGTCACTTCAAGAAAAGTTCATGATGGGGTTGTTGGAGGTATTACGGTTCTTAGCGTTGTGCTAGGGTATTTTTTTAGCGCAGCGTGGCTTTTGATACCCACTTTACTCGGTTTGACGTTGCTTCAGAGTAGCTTTACGGGATTCTGTCCTTTGTATTTTATTCTGGACCGGTATCTTGGTCGAGTAACCGGTAGAGCGGTGTGCGAACCTGAATCTGAAAAAGATACCACGCACATCAAGATGGCGTCTTAGTTGTATTGGCTAAGCACCTAGGCAAAAGTTTTTCGGTCTAATGTGACATATAACACAGCCGTTTTTCGGCATTTTCTGCACCACCTAAGACCGAAAGACTTTTGCCTAGGTACTTAGTACTTGTTTCGTGCTTCAGCATTCTGAAGGAGAGCGTACTTAAACAATTGGTATGATAATATCAACATGAAAGCTATCGAGTACAACCTTTTCCCGAATACGTATGAGCAGATTGGTTATCCCGAGAAGCAGACTGGCCATGACTCTTTACGACTGTTTTTTACCTTGTTCAGTTTCTGTATTTTATGGTGGTGCGGGCTCGTGAATAATCCGGGTTAGAACGGGGTAGTCATAACTCGACCCGTCGGGGCATTGCTATTCGTTGGGGGCAATGAGTACGATCAGTAAAACTGTGAACAAGCGAAGTGTTCGCATCATCGGGCGTCCCTTTTGGAGTCAGATTTAAACGTGGTTGGCAATGCTGGGTCATCAACGAACCGCGCTAGCGTCTGTTTAAAAAAGTGTGTCTTAAACATCGGTGTGCTCCAGCTATTCCCGCTCGGGGCGCTCGGGCCCAGGGACTTCGTCCCTCTTCGCTGATCGCGAATTCACCCTGTGAATTCAGTGTGTTGTAGCTTTCATAGGGTGAGCTGACATTAAAAAAAGCTACAATA
>JBIIDM010000110.1:0-11584 GCA_044238365.1 Bdellovibrionota bacterium
GGTAAATGGTTGAAATTACTTCATCCACTTCGTTGCTCATGATATAAAATGCTCGATGCGCTTTTATATCACTGCACGCCTTGTGTCTAAAGCAATTTCAACCATTTACCTTTGTTCTTACGTCGAACTCAGGTTTATAGAAAACGTTCAGTGATTCAGTTGGTTAACCAAGGTAAAAGAGACTTCGCGTGAGAGGATTCTCTTTTTCGAATGTTGCAAGCCATGCAGCTCGATTATTCGGAAAAATGAACACGTGTAATATTTTTCAGGAATAATAAGCGGTAAGCCCTTGCTCTTTTACCTAATCTTCGCTAAAAACCATTCTCGTTGGCCGGTCGCCAAGCGGTAAGGCACCGGGCTTTGAACTCGGCATTCGTAGGTTCAAATCCTACCCGGCCAGCCATTATTTATATTTTCGCTTCAGATTCTGATTTGAGGGCATCATAATTGAGCTCAATCTTCATTTAAGCCCTAGCCCTGATTAATTACGAGCCTGTCCTGCTATACTTATCCACTGGACTTACCCACTGGACTTACCCACTGGGTTTTACTATTGGGTTTTACCATTGGGTTTTACCATTGGGCGCTAACGAATTGTGGGGTTGGAAGTGAGCCGTTATCGGCATGGGCACCTAAGTAACCCGGGCTAGTTAACCATACTGATTCAATCGTGTATAAAAACCTAATAGTGTTATCGGGTCGTTCAAATCGTCTCTTCGCCCTCCGGGTGTGCCAGGAGCTTAAGGTCGAACTTGGGAAAATGGATGTGAACAGATTTAGCGATGGAGAGTTATCCATTGATATTGCTGAAAATGTTCGGGGAGCTGACGTATTTGTGGTTCAGAACACCGCCGCTCCTGGAAACGATCATTTGATGGAATTACTAATTACACTGGATGCCTTAAAGCGAGCCTCCGCTGGTCGGGTGACGGCTGTTATGCCTTATTTTGGCTATGCACGACAGGATCGTAAGCTTAAGCCCCGGGTTCCCATTACTGCGAAGCTCGTGGCTGATATTCTCACAACTGCAGGTGCTGGCCGCGTGCTCACCCTAGACCTTCACTCGGGCCAGATAATGGGTTTTTTTAATATTCCCGTTGATAATCTTGATGCACTTCCCGTATTCGCGCCGTACATTTCGCAGAAATACGGCGTCGGTTCGGCTATCACGATTGTTTCGCCGGATGCTGGTGGCGTGGAACGCGCGCGTCGGTATGCGACGCGTCTGGGAAATGCAGCAATAGCTGTTATTGACAAACGACGGTCCGGTCCAAATCAAATTGCCGAGATGAACGTTGTGGGGGAGGTTGAAGGGCGTGTCTGTGTCATTGTTGATGATATGGTCGACACTGGAGGAACTCTTGTAAAGGCAGCGGAGGCGCTTATTGAACAGGGCGCGCTGAAGGTTGTTGCCTGTTGCGTGCACGCAGTTCTTTCAGGCTCGGCCGTAGAGAAGATTGGAGCATCCCAACTTGGCGAGTTAGTGGTTTCGGACTCCATACTTTCTCCCGCTGGCGCGGGCGCTGAAAAATTGACAGTTTTGTCCGTAGCGCCCTTCTTTGCCGAGGCAATTCGGCGGATTCATAGTAATGACTCTGTCAGCAGCCTCTTCGTCTAACGGTAGCTGCCCGGGATTTTCCCAATCTCTTCGTCAAACGCTTGATTTGTCTTACTGCGGCGTGGAGTACCACGCCTCGTTCGCCAAACAAACGTTTTCCTCGACCTTGGAAAAATTCCGGGCAGCTACACTTGGCGCCTGGGGTGTTTGAAATCTCTTCGGGGAGCAGACGTTTTTCTCGACCTTAGAAAAATTCGTGGCAGTTACAGGCGGCGCCTTTGGGGTGAAGTGGGGGATTTTAGGCATGTTTGGGATTGGCTGGGGTAGGATTCATGAATAATCCGGGTTGGAGAGTTGCATGAAGGTGTATGTTTTGGTATGAATAGCCACCCTTGATAGTGGCTTTTGTTATGTAGGAATGTCCAGTGGAAGATTTTACTCTAGAAATTGAGCGCAGAGATACTCATGGTTCGGCTCCGAGCCGTCGTTATCGCCGTGAAGGCAAGTTGCCCGCGGTTGTATATTATAGGACCAACCCATCGCTCGGTGGATTGGTAAACCAGCATGAGTTCAGTCGTCTTGCGAAAAAGGCAAGAAGTTCTCAGGTATTCACTCTTAAAAGTGAGTGTGCTGATTTGAACGGATTGTCCGTTATCGTTAAAGAAATCCAGAAGGATTACGTGAAGGGTACGGTTCTTCACATTGACTTCCAGTCACTCCGTGAAGACGAGGCGATTGTGGTAAGTATACCACTTGTTCTTGACGGCGAAGCTCCTGGTGTTAAGGTTCAGGGCGGGGTATTATCCCAGATGCTTCATGAATGCCGGGTTCGATGTTTTCCTCGTTCTATACCGAAATCAATCACTGTTGACGTGAGCTCACTTGAAATCGGCCAAAGCATTCACAAAGGTAGTGTAGCTCTTCCTGAAGGGGTTGTTTTAGCTGATGAGCCAGGCGAAACTATTGTCACGGTAGTTGGAACCAGAGCATCGCGTATGTTGGCGGATGAGGAAGCAAAATAAGTCGGTAGGCCGTGGATGTTGAGTTTTGGCTAATTGTTGGGCTTGGAAATCCTGGTAATAAATACGAGAAAACTCGCCACAATATTGGTTTTGAATCGCTTGATGCATTTGTAAATCGTGTAGCGAGAGGCAAGGGGACTTCGTCCATAAGCTGGCAGAATAAAGACGACGCTGAGTCGTGTGTTCTTCAGGTCGGAAGTCGTCGAATTGTATGTGCCAAGCCGTTGTCATACATGAATCGGAGTGGCGAACCAGTAGGGCGGCTGCAAAGATTTTATAAGGTGCCGCCCAGCCGGTTAATCGTTCTTCACGATGAATTAGACTTGGGGCTAGGAGTGGTTCGATTGAAAGATGGTGGCGGC
This sequence comes from Bdellovibrionota bacterium, assembly GCA_044238365.1. Classification (GTDB taxonomy): domain Bacteria; phylum Bdellovibrionota_C; class UBA2361; order UBA2361; family JBIIDM01; genus JBIIDM01. Next base: position 2,943 of record JBIIDM010000110.1, read on the forward strand.
GAAGCCGGACATAACGGTCTGCGCTCGATATCTCAGGTTTTGGGTTCCAGGCAATTCTATCGGGTAAGGCTCGGAATTGGTCATCCCAGAGATGTGGCTGGTAGTCGGGAGAATAGCGAATCAAGCTCTGAGAACCGATCTGCCGGAGAAGCGAACGAAATAAGCGTTTCATCCTGGGTACTTTCGAAATTTAATCTTAGCGAGAGTGAAAGAGTAAGAGGTATGTGTGATAAAGCTGCTGACGCTATTGAGTTGGTAGTTACTGAAGGGTTTTTAAAAGCACAGAATAGTATTAATCGATAAGAAGAACTGAGTAGAGAATATGCGAAGGTATGAATCAATAGTCGTCTTGGACGGTGGATTGAAAGATGAGGAGTTGAACGCTGAGGTCAAGCGCGTTGAGGCGATTCTAGCTAAACGTGGCGCATCAGACATACAACACGCTGATTGGGGAAAGCGCACTGTCGCTTACCCTCTTCGAAAGCAGGCTGTAGGTCATTATCAACGTTTCGAGTATTCATCCGACAGAAGTGAAGCAGTGGCTGAAGCAACAGCTGAGTTGTTGTTGAGTGATACCGTACTAAAAATGCAGTCCCATAAAATCATCACAAAAGTGCGGAAATTTAAAGGGAATCCACGCAGAACAGGATCTGTGGATTTGAGTGGAATCGACGAAGAAGAGTAAGGGGAACCATGGAAGTTATTTTGCAAGAGAATTATCCTTCTCTCGGATATGTCGGAGAAAGAGTAAAGGTAAAGAGGGGATACGCGCGTAATTTCCTTGTGCCCAGGGGTATCGCCGTTGAGGCTTCCTCTGGTAGTGCCAGGGAGCTAAAGCACCGGTTAGAGATGATTAACCGGAAGCGGCAGCGGTTACTTGCGGAGGCTCAAAAAATGGCCAAAGAATTAGAGGGGCTAATCCTTGAATTTACTCTGTCAACTGGTCAAGGGGGAAAGAGCTTCGGTGCTGTATCAATTAAAGATATCGAAAATTCGTTGGTAACAAAGGGGCATAAGATAGAGCGAAAGCAAATCCGTTTGCTTGAGCCAATCAAGACTTCAGGGGAGTTCTCTCTTGAGGTGAAGTTGCACTCAGAATTGAGTGCGGCAATTACCGTTCGGGTTGCTATCGAGAAGCCTGCTCCTGTGAAGAAAGCAGAAGAGGATGAAGAGCAAGCTGCAGGTAGGGGTGGAAAAGGACGTCGCAAGCCTCGTCGAGAAGTTGAGTCAGAAGATTGGTAATTGAGCTGTTGAGCTTTCATGTGAACATCTGAAATAAACCCTGCTATATTTTCTCCCTGTACACGACAAAAAACGTAACTATCTAAAATTACACATAAAAGTACTTTTGCTGTTTCTAGTAATTTCAGCTAGTTACGTTTTTTTGTCGTGTACAGAGATATTTTCTTTATACTGTGTTTTTTCACTAAAAGTAGTCGCTTAGGGATAACTGTTCATCAGGTTGGCGAAAATTGTAGAAGGATGCGTTACTCAGGTTATTCAAGGTCGAGTAGAAACCTGAGTTCGAAGTAAGAACAAAGGTAAATGGCTAAAATTACTTTAGACACGTGGGGCGTGCAGTGATATAAAAGCGCAGGCTGACAGCTTGCTACGTCGAGCATTTTATATCATGAGCAACGAAGTGGATAAAGTAATTTCAGCCAGTTACCGCAGTTCTTACGTCGAACTCAGGTTAATAGTTATTTTGTGCATTAAGTTCGCTAGCGTGCTACTCCACGCCACAGAAAATAAAGGCTCTTGTATGACGACGAGACGAGAGAAATATTTGGCAGTTACTCAATAGAAACTTACAAGGGGTAGGATGCCTGAAAAGTTCCGGGTAGCGGGAAGAGGTATATTTCTTGGATCTGCGTACATCGGGTTAGCGGTCGCTATTATAGGTTTGCCCCTGGTTGTGGCCCGGTTCTTTCTTTTTAAGGATGGGACTCAAGGAACGATTAATGACCGGCCAGCCATTGAAGAGGCTAGCGGTAAACTAGTGCACCGAAAGCGTTTTGAGGCTCAAATTCAATTCAGTAAGGATTTACCGGTCATGAGGGTTCATCATGATGCTCGGTTGGATCCAGCCATAGATAATTCAAATATAAGATTTGTTTCTCAACGGAGTGATTCCAAAAGTTTCTGGGCGTTTTTCGCTGCAGTTAAGGTAAGGCGTTTGTCAGGTAAGGGGGGGGCACGGCATATATTTGCTTTGAAATATGATGCTGATAAACCACTGCATCCTGGCTGGGGCATAGCGTTTCATAAGATCGGGAATGATACTTTTCCTGAGGTATATTGGGGAACTTCTCGAAAAAAAGGGCTATGGTATCGGTTTATGCCGGTGTCAGTTCATGCTGGCGAGTGGCTGGCAGTTGGGATCAGTTTTGAGGAAGATCGTTACCTCGTCCTCCATACGCAGCCGCTTTACGGTGAGTTTATGCGCAACAAAGATTCAGCAAGGAGTGCTGCTGGTGGTATTGACCAGCCGATTATCCCTCTTAACCCGTTTCGTGGCGCACATGACTTGAAGGAGGCGGGAGCAGCTTCATCAGCTGCTGATTTACTGCTCGGTGCCACTCCAGGGAGCGCTTTCAAGGGCGGGTTTGGATTTTTCGGTGTTGCGCGGGTAGACCAAAAGATTTCAGAAGGATGGTTTATCGAGGCCGTTAAGCTGATCAATAGTGTAAAATCAACGAACGAAGTGGAAGTTCGAACTGAAGACGAGGCAGAGGGGCTTCAGAAGATTGCCTTCAAGTCGGTAGATTTGGAGCTTGTACTTGGTTCGTTGGATGGAAAACAGGATCTAGTAACCCATAAACCCCTGCGCTAGCCCGGATCATTTACGAGCCCGCGCTACCAGAGTGGCTAAGGCACCGAATCTCTGGCCGAAAATAAGATTTCCACTTTGCCCCACTCAACTGCTCTTTCCAGTTTGATGAAACGTTTACGGAGATCATATAAAATTAGTGGCTATCAAGGCTCTAGCACTTATTCTATTTTTATTTAGCTTGCCGATTACATTGACGGTGGAAGGGAGATGTTTGGTCATAGCTGGACTTCTCGGAAGTTTTGGAGCTTCGTTGATAGCTTTGCAGGGCGGTAGTTTCTGGGTAATTTGCTCCCGGTTTCTTTTGAGTTTCCTGGGCTTTGGCACAGTTTGCCTAGTTAGGGTCGATCCCTATGCAGTTATGTTCTTCGCCTTTTTTACCCTCGGGATTATAGATTGGACTTGTCGCGATGGTCTTTCGGGAAGTGGTGCTTCTCAGATTCGTGATTTCAGAACCGGTGGTGTTGCTCAAGACGACTCTAATGTTCTTCGTGCCGGAATTTCCTCTGGTTGGTGTTTCGGAGGGGTTTTGGCCATAGCGATGTTTTGGTTCTTTTTGCACGTCGTTTTTGCTGCTACTACAACCATCTGGTCATTAAAGACCTGGCATCTGATTTTGGTGCATCAGTCGCCAGCGATCTTTCCCGTTTATGGGCAAATTGCGAGTCTTGCCCTCCTCTGCGGTTATATGACCCTCTTTTCATCATCCGCCTCCGCGAGGAGTTTCTTTTTGAAGGGAGTTCACGTGGGGTTGTGGTGCGCGATGCCCCTGGTCTTCCTACAGCTTTCAGGGATTACGCTGCCCTATGTTTCGGGTGAAGCGCCATTTTGGCAGCACCTGAATCGCCATTCGGGACTCTTTGAGGATCCAAATGCTTTTGGGGTGGTGACTGGTTTACTGCTTTTTATCGGTATGCATCAACGCTGGTATCTACTATCGACTTGTTGGATGTTTTTGGCGCTCTTTTCGGGTTCGAGGTTGTTTACGCTGAGTTTAGTTATCCTTTTTATTGTTTGGGCAGTGCGTATACGTCAGCGTGCTTTGGCTCTCTGGCATATTCATTGGTCTCCGTTGATACTACGATGCGGAGTCGCACTTCTTCTCGCGGCCTGTTTTTTCTGTGGGATTGCTTATCAGCTTCTAAGTGAGGCTAATGTACTACCGGACGCTGTTAACCGAGGATTTTCAGCGCTCAATGTCGTGCGCCTACACGAGACTTTTTCGACGCGCCTAGCCTTTTGGAAGCTAGGGTTAGAGATGTTTGCACACAATCCGCTCGCTGGTGTGGGTTTTGGTAATTTCGAGCGTGTCATGACTTCTTATGCAAGGCGAGATGGCAACGACCTCAATTTGTGGACTGATACTCCAAATAACTTCTATCTTGGTTTGCTTTCTGAATTGGGAGTTATCGGGTTTCTTATTTTTCTTTTTGAACTTACTAAACTGTCCTTGAACAAATCCCCCGAAGATCGGATGTTCCTTCAAACCGGACTTTTTGTCTTTTTGTTGACCCTCTTCTTTGGAGCCCATATTTACTTTATTGAGTGCTCTTTGATAGGGGCCCTCCTGATCGGTTTCTGCGTGAAAGAAAGACGACGGGAAACAACACGCTCGGTTCCAGCCTTGTGGATTTTGCAGAGCACAGTTGCCTGTGGGATGCTTGTGTTGCTTTTTGCGGTACATCGCTCAATGGAGTACGGGTGGTATCCCTGGGAACGGGATATCGATGGCAGTTATGTTCGTTGGGCCGCGCCGAGAGCGCAGGCACTTCAGGTATGCAGGGATGACAGAGTTCATTTTGAAATTTCATTACCACCCGAACGTACAGTAGAAATTCGCTCCCCTCATTCAGTTAGTACCTTGAACCATTTCCCCGCGTCCTGGCAAGGGGTGAGTGTCGAGTGTCGGGGAGCAACGCGACTACCGTTAACCTTCAAGGTTTCAAAGGGGTGGATTCCGGCTGTAGATGCTCCGGAGACGAAGGAATGGCGTACTCTCGGGGTACGGATTAAGCAAGATCCAGCTTGCATGGCCGCACCGTAACTAGCTGGTATTATTACAGTCTCTTCGTAACCTGAGTTCGACATAGCAAGCTGTCAGCCTACGCTTTTATATCACTGTACGCCTCTCTCGTGTCTAAAGCAATTTCAACCAGTTAGCTTTGTTTTTAGTTTTTACGTCGAACTCAGGTTATTTGCCAAACAATTGTTCTTTTCGATCTTAGACAAAATCCCTGTCAGGTACACTTCGGAGCGGTGATAATTTTCTTAAACTTACTTGATATTACTCATGGTATGTAGTACCTATGGCAATATAGGCATGCCAAACATGCCTTATAGCAGTATGGGTATTAATGTATATGCCTTGTGATTATAAGGTATGGCTCTGTAAAAAAGGGGGGGGGCGGTCTGGGTCCGGTGTTATAGGGCTTGAGCTGCAGAGCAGAGCCAGTAAATAAATTTCGGTCTTACCTCGAATCTGGTTATAAGTAAAAAGTCTACAGGGAGTGATATGAATTTCTTTGAGAACGTTTGCGAGAGAAACAACGGCGGGCGAAGGTCGGTGTTTTCGTTTATGTGTGGGGGCAGCAGGAGCCTGCTTTTTTCAGGAGCACTTTGTTTCGTATTGAGTGCTGTTGTGGCCAATGCCGACCCTGCAGCTGAATTACAGGTTCTGAAGCAGCGGATAGATGAACTGGAAAAGGTCCTTGAGCAGGAAAAGGAAAAAACAGACGTTCTAGTTACTGAGGTTGCAGATACCAAGGTAACTCGTATGGTACCAAAGAAAAAAGAACTTAAATCACTCTATGGATTCGGTCCTTCAGCTTCGAGTGTCTATCAGGTGGACCAAGGACTCTCTCTTGCGGGGTATGGTGAGGCATACTATCAAAATATTCTTAGTGATGCCGGGACCAAGCGTGATGTGAGTGATGCTCTTCGAACCGTTGGGTACTTCGGGTATCGATTCAATGATTGGATTGTTATGAACTCTGAAGTTGAATTCGAGCATGGAAGCACTGAAGGGGGAGCCTCTGGTGAAAACGGATCGGTATCAGTTGAATTTTCATATCTTGATTTCTTTTTGGACCCTGCAGCAAACATTCGTGCTGGTCTTGTACTGGTACCAATGGGGTTTATAAATGAAATCCATGAGCCGGTTTATTTTCATGGCGTACAGCGGCCAGAGGTTGAGCGCTACTTGATTCCGAGCACCTGGCGCGAAATGGGAGCGGGAGTCTTCGGTAAATTTGGAGGTGATTTTGAGTATCGAACCTACCTGTTAAACGGTTTACGGGCAAACTCTTTTAGTGACAGTGGTATCAGGGCAGCTCGTCAGTCGGGTGCCGAGGCAATAACCGAGGATCTCGCATGGGTTGGCCGCCTCGACTATACACCCACCGATATAATTCCGGGATTGTTGGTGGGAACTGCGCTTTATACTGGTAATGCTGGCCAGGATGATACATTTGCTAATGGATCGACTCCTAGTGTTCGAACTACATTATTTGAGGGACATGCTCAATATAAGGCAAGTGGCTTGGAGTTACGCGCCTTAGGTGTGTGGACTCACATTAGTGACGCCAATTTGGTGAGCCAGCAGGTGGGGTCCACCGTTGGCAATCGACAGTTTGGCTGGTATACCGAGGCAGCGTATGATGTGTTGCCATTGTTGGGAGACCCTAATGGTCATTACCTGGCGCCATTTGTTCGGTATGAACAGCTTGACACCCAAGCGAGTGTGCCCACCGGACTAACCGCCAATCCGTTGCAGGATCGCTCAGTCTATTCAATCGGTCTCACGTATAAGCCGATAACTCAGGTGGCTATAAAGGGTGAATATCGCGCCCTTGAATCACGAAGTAATGAGGAGGATCTTCCTGATAGCTTCTACGCGGGTGTTGGTTTCGCCTTTTAACTAGGGTTATGCGCTTTTAGCCGCTTGTCTTGGTTCTTTAGTGGAACTCTGGTTAATTTTTAAAAGTTATTATTTCCGGGATGTCCTAATGCGAACTTTGCTCTTACTGTTTCTGTTATTATGGAATGTCGGCTATTCACAGGTATTTTATGCACAAGATGAGGCTATAGGACGAGCATTTCCAGGTGCGGGGGAGGTAAACAGAAAGAATATCGTAATTACTTCTTCTCGGGCAACAGTTTTGTCAGAAAGGTATAAAGCCCCCGTTAATCCAGGTATTAGCTCGTATTTTGAGGGGTTAAAGGAAGATGGAACTTTACTGGGGTATGCATTTATTGATTCGGGAGTAGTACGGACGCATAATGGAGTCTTTATGGTGGTGATGTTACCGGATGGGACTTTGCGGGATGTTTTTGTTTTGGCGTTTAACGAACCCCCAGAGTATCTGCCTAACGAAAAATGGTTGGGATTATTACAGGGGAAAGCCTTGTCCGAGGCACCGGTTGTGGGAAAGAACGTGCCCCCGATTATGGGATCCACCTTAACTGTGAACGCAATCACGAGGTCGATTCGTAGAGTCCAGGGGATATTCAAGGAATTCCTAAAACCGGAAAATTGAAGTAGTTGTTGTCGCACGCAAGGTAAGAAATAGCCGTAGGCTTCAGGATCATATGGCTAATTCGGGCTAGTGCTTGCGGCGATATCTTTCGCCATTTCTGGTCGGATCCACATAATTATTGGTGATTGATATGAAGGGGTGGTATGAGGTATTTAATAACCGGAGAGTGGAATAAGCATCGCGTTATGCGCGTGATTATGACCTTTTTTCTGGTATATATTTTGTTCTTTTGGATTACAAATTTCCTCATGTACTTTTATCACATGAGCCTTTCGCCGACCTCTGTCATCAAATACTACCGAGGGGCTGAGGATGAGTTTATTCCACAAAAAAGTTTTATAGGCTTGTTGGAGGTGACGCATGCTCACCTGTTTGCGATGGGAATATTGCTGGTAACACTTACCCATTTGCTTCTGTTCATACCTGGCAAAGATCGGGTAAAGGTGGTCTTTTCAGTGTTGGTTCTAGGTGCCGGGTTGCTTGATATTCTATCGGGTTGGTTAGTTCTTTATGTCCATCCGTTATTCTCCTATCTCAAGATTGGCTCATTTCTAGTATTGCAGGCAGGGCTTGGCCTGTTGTTAGTTTGCTTACTAATTGGATTACTTTCCAGACGGAAACTCTCTTATTCAGATCAATCTCGAACTGAGGAACGGAATGCTTCGAAGTCAGCCCAGGTTCCAAAGAAGTCGGTGATGGGCTCGTCATCCCGCCACATCATAAACTGTAGTGCTCTTTTTCTCCTGTTATCTGCTCAATTATCAAGGGCAGAGGTACGTACTCACGAGGTAAGAGTGTATCGAGAGGCACGTTATGCGATGGGTACGCTTCTAGATGTCTCTTTATGTCATAGATCAAAGCCCCAGGCGTACGAGGTATTTGATGTAGTTTTTGCTAGGTTGAAACAGATTGAAGAATCTATAAGTGAATGGAGTCCGGAGAGTGATATCTCACGTCTGCAAAGCCAGAGCCCTAATGTCCCCCTTGTTATGAATCCCGTTACGATATCATTTTTGCGCTTCGCTCAGAATATGGCCATTCTGACAGAAGGGAAGATCGATGTGACTATAGGTCGGATGACAAAGAGTGAGGCCAAAAGGTCGAAGGCGCCGACTATCGACGATCTGATTGTCGTTGATGATTTTTCTGCGATGATGAGAAAACCAGGGGTGTTATTTGATACCGGGGCCATCGGAAAGGGTTTTGCTCTTGATGTTATAGCGGCCGAGCTGAGAAAGAGGCATATATCGTGTGCATTTCTGGATTTCGGCGGCAGT
>JBIIDM010000111.1:0-11559 GCA_044238365.1 Bdellovibrionota bacterium
GTGTGGCTCACTCCTACATCGTTACCAAGACTCGTAAGATTGAGTGGTTGTCCTATTCTTCCGGCGCAGAGTTGAACAAACTTGCGATACAGTGAGAGATCCTTTATGGCGACAACTTGGCGAATGTCCCTTTCGATGTAGGTCTCAACATAATCCCGATACATATCGCCGGGTGCTAATGCTTGTTCATAAAGTCGCGGATATCCACCTTGTAGCAGTAAAGAATCAATCGAGGGAAAGGTGCCCTGTTGTTTCAGTTCCTCAAGGGAGAGCGGCAGTAATCGCAATATCGCGGTCCTGCCCGCCAGGCTCTGAGCAATCGTAGTACTGACTCGAAATTGTTCACTGCCGGTGAGTATATACCGTCCGTTCGATTTCAGTTCATCAACAAGGACTTGGATATAAGATACGAGCTGAGGTGCCCGTTGAATTTCGTCAATTATAGCGCCATCCGGAAATCGATTAAGGAATCCCCGAGGGTCGGTCAAGGCAAAGTCCCTCGTGTCTGGGGCCTCAAGATTCACATACGCTTTTCCGGGAAAGCATGCTCGACAAAGAGTTGTCTTTCCCGATTGCCTTGGCCCCGTCAGAGTAATAACCGGGTACTTCGTAGCCAGCTCCAACAGTTTATCTGTAAGCAACCTCTTGAATATCATGATAATTTGCCGTTTTACCTAGCATTTGTGTATATTGCAAGTTGAACTTGCAATATACACACTACCTCAAGGTTGGCCGCAATGGCAAGGGTAGTTTTGCAAAATCCAGCCATGAATGTCTCCGGCTGGTCTGAAGGTGGCACCCAACCAACACGATCTCGCCTCTGAGGGAATGAAGGCGGGGGTGCCGTAGATTTTGCCGAAAATAAGATTTTCAGGCTGATATAGTGTCGGGACACATGGAAGTCTGAAAATCTGTCTTAGGGCTCGACCTTTTATCAATCCCTGTACCTATCAGTGCTTGTGTCCTGTATGTGGCTTCGCTGCGTCTTCTGAGAGAGATGTATCTTCTTCACGTTTTTCCTCTTTGGGAAAATCAATAGCATCCTGTACGCAGCCGAATTTAGATTTGGCAAATCCTGTGCTTAAGTCCACATCTTGCGAACCCGAACCACAGACAAAGGTCTCATCGAAATTAACTGACAATCCATTGTGTGTTGTAGAGCCTTTCAGACGAAAGCCATATTTTCCAGCTTTTGTAGGCCGAAAATAAATTGGGTACTTGTTTGAGGTACCGAATTTTTTCTTCACATTTCCCAGATCGTCTGTTTCGGTGACGAGTCTTCGTTTCGCTAATTTGCGATTCCTGCTCGTTTCTTTACCGAAGTAGAGCACTTCCGCTGTTTCAATTTTTACCGTATCTCCTTTCGAAGTATCAACGTCCTCAGTCAGATTTTTATCGTGTGCCTCATCGGGGTGAAAGGACAGGTTAATATCAATGCCGTTTAGTTCAGTAGAAAACGCAGGTTCATTTATGAAGCCCACGTGAAACATAAAAACATTCGCTCCCTCTCCGGTGCCGTTGGTTCCACCGACATGCCGCATTTCGTGGGCATATACGGCGGGTGATAGCCCAATGACTAAGGCGGCAGCTAGACAAATTCGTTTAGGGTTTAATAGCGTCATTACTTCTTTCCGTAGTAAGTTTTAAATTGAATTTAATTTTTGGAAGCAAGATACCACCTGCAGCTTAGGTCCTGGGCCTTATTCAACACGCTCTAGGATACAGAATCTGTAGAGGCATCTTGTAGGAGCGTAAACTTAGCACTACTTGTTCCCATGTGGTATGCGACATAATGTCACAGTTGACGCGAACGTCATCAAAAGTTTTGCAATGCCGCCATTACTAGATTTGACAAATTTCTGATACAAATCTCGATGCATCAATCTGGCACTGACATATGAACATCCTCCAGCGTGCGCCCAGTGTGAACCTGTGTAATCGAACGTTCGATAAACAGGTCGAGAGTCCACTCGATCACTATGCGAATCTGATTGCCAAATTCCGGTAGTTTGAGAAGATAGAGCGTCCTCCAGAAAAACCAGGCGGGAAATCCTGAAAATGTGTACCCCATCACCTTTACGGCAGCGAAATGGTCTCCCACGGAGACAAGCGATCCGTAATCAAAATATTTAAACGGTGTAGCCTCCTTACCTTTAATAAGATTCACCAGATTCTTTCCAGTATGGCTTCCTTGCTGGAGGAGTGCAACCTGCGCAAGGGTCGGATATGGCTTTTGCGTGCGAGGATCTACTGCGGAGGCAGCATCCCCCAGTACGAAAATTCGGTTATCGCTGATGGTTCTCAGGTCACTATCGACCTTGATTCTTCCGGCTTCATCAAGTTCAAGCTTCAATTTTGAAACTAAATCAGCGGGGCAAACCCCTCTGCGCACCAGATTGTGGTAAACGAAGGCAGTACATTCTCGTTATTTAAAATCACACAGTCTAGTTTGACCTCCTTGACTCGCTGTCCCAGTTGAACAGTTATACCAAGGTCAGTTAGGCGTTTCTGTGCTATTTTCTGGATGTCCTCCGGCCACCCGGGAAGAACGGTTGGCCCGGACTGCACTATCGTGACTTTGGGAGCAGTTGGGTCCAGTTCTAGGTATCTCTCAAGCAGCACATCCTGGATCAGGTCCTGGAGTTCGGTGGCTATTTCGATGCCCGTCGCACCGGCCCCGATGACAACAAAATCAAGTAAGTTTTTCTGTTCTTGGGCATCGTTTATTCCTGCCGCCCGTTCAAATAAATCGATGACTCGATTACGAATAATAATTGCATCTCGCAATTCCCGTAAAAAGAAAGCGTACTTCTCGACTCCGGGAAGTTCGTAGGTTGCCACTTTTGATCCCGGCGCTATAACCAGGAAGTCATACGGCTCATCAACGTGGTATGACTCCACCGAGTGGTCGCTGGATTCTCGCACGATTCGTCCTTGTACGATTTGCTCCTCCGTATCAATACCCGTGACTTCCATTTTACGAAAATTAACCCTCATGGTTTCGAAGATTCTTCGAAAGGGAAAGCTAACCTGTCGAATTTCAAGAATGCCAGCAGCTGCGCTTGGCAGGAGTGGGGGGAATAGAAAATAGTTATTTCTGTCGAACAGGGTAATCTCCAAGTCTTTGTGATAGCCCAGTTGTTTGTGAAGAGCCAGTGCGGTGTAGAGACCTCCAAAGCCTCCTCCCACTATTGCTACATGGACTGGTTTTCCTCCATTACCGCTCCAGCGGGTGTATACCCAGAGCTGATACAGACCAACCAGGATGACCAGCAATAGGCCGAGATGTGATAGCATCGGGATGGCTTGTGGGAGTGAAGTAGTCGCCAAGCAGGCGGGAGATACCACCCAGCGCACTACATCCACCAGCAGCAGAGCAGCTATAAATATTGAGGTAACAGTGCGTTCTTTTCGTTTGAGGGGCATCCGCTTTAATAACCAGAAACTGGTTACTGCGATGAGAAGAAGGCCGCCAAAGTTAAGCATGAGAAGTCGGGATACTTGGCTCGAGATGCTCGGGGAAAGCTGTTCAGCCGATGTTGCGGGAACGGAAGCAAGCATCGTGTGATTGAAGAGCGAGTTGCAGACAAAATCCCATGACAATAGGTGAAGAAGAAAACCCAAAAGTAAAAACAATGTACACAGAATTTTCATTCGAGTCGGTAGATTGGGTAGAATAATCTGTGTTTCTCTCATGGTAACTCCTTAAGTGATGAAAAAGGGGACAAGGATAAGTCTTTCTCGCGCAGAGTCTCCAACTGACCTATCCTTGAAACCTGAGTTCTTACGTCGAACTCAGGTTTCAAGGCTACGCACGAAATAGTGAGTGTTAATATCCTCCCGAAGGCGGTAGAGCTGCGCTGGCCTGCTTCTATTCTGGCGCATTTTATCTACCTCCTCCAGGACATTTGCCGTTGCAATACGTCGGCGAAAGGATTTGACCTCCAGCTTTCGGTTTAGTATAACTTCAAATACTCTTTGTAGATCTCCCAAGGTAAATGTTTCTGGCATCAGATAGGCGGGTAAAGTCGTGTATAATACCTTGCTACGTAAGCGTTCTATAGCAACGCGTAGTAGCTCATCGTGGTCAAACGCAAGCGAGGGTTTGACCTCAACGTTATGAATCGGTAGCCACTTGGTATCGCTTGCGCCGCTGCCAGCTTCTAAAGAAATATTTTTATGGGGGAGGAGAGCAAAATAGACAGTCGTAATCGACCAGCCACGAGGGTCACGTTTGCTATTGCCTACGGTAAAGCACTGCTCTAGATAGGGCGTCTTAACGCCGGTTTTTTCAAAAAGCTTGCGCTTTGCCGTTTCCTCCAGGGTTTTGTCGCTGTCGGGGTTCACATAGCCACCGATCAATGACCATTTTCCCATGTATGGATGCTCCGCCCGCTTTACTGTAAGTACTTGGAGCATCTCATCAAATACCGTAAAAATTACGGCATCGACCGAGGTGCTCGGTCGATTGTATTTTTGGGCGTCATATGTCTTCAGAAAGTCTTTCTCAGCGTGTGGTAACTTTCTGTCCATATGTATGTATCCTAGATGCACTCTTTTACTCTGTTCCGAATTTCTGCCAGGGCTTGTTCTTTCACCAGCTTTCCATCCTGAAATACGACTTCCAAAGCACCCAGAGCTTCTTGCTCCGGTGTTTGTTGACTGTAGAGTACAAAAGTATCCCCTTCCTTTTCAACCCGGAGAAGTCCTCGTGATGATTTTTTAGTACCGCTGTCGGTTTTGGGTTCTTTAAAGATATCCCGGCGTTCGCCATTTACTATCCCACTTGTGGCCTTTACAGCAAACCCAAAGGAATCTCGGGTAACATATTGGTAGGTATAAGAGCCTACACCGAATACAACGTTGCCTGAGGCAAATTCCTTGGCATCGAGTTGTTCTACGATGTTGTCAGCGCGCTCCAGGCTGATCGAATCTCCGTAAATTAGTCCGATGTGAGAATCGAGCATCTTATGACCAGTAGCCGTTTTTGTGCCGCCGAAGACATCCCAGAGGCACTCAACCGCGCCTTTGTATTCGGGCGATCCCTTTGGTGCTTCTGGGTCTCCGCAAATGATCTTGACGGGGTCTCCACTGTCCGGACGAATCACGAGTTTTCCGTCGCGTGAAAGAATCTTGTCCTTCAGGAGTATGGTGTATTCGGTTATGACCTTCCAGAAGTCCCAGGTGTCAGAAACGATCGATACAATTCCGTTTGGATAAACATCTTCAATCAGACGCCGAAAGGTCTCTAATTCGCCATCTTTCATTCCCATACACAGGACAGAATGTTCGGTAGCCGGCACGGAACATCCGACAAGTTCCTTGGTTGCATTGCCGCCGTAGTAATCCTCCACCAAGTCGATTGCTGGAACTGTGTCTGTTCCATAGAATGAAGTTAGATGTGCTGCACCGCTTACGGCAGCATCCTGCCAGCTTGACATCCCTCTAAAGGAGAAGTCGTGAGCCTGAAAGTTAACAAAGTCCAGTGGAGTGCCGGTCTTGTTCGCGTACTCGGTTAAAAGCCGCCGGTACTCAAAGGCCGTAGAAGCAGAAGTTATGGGCTTCCATAGATAACAAGATATGACGGATTCAAGGTAGTTAGTTAACCAGAAGCACTCAGGGTGGGTGTTTACCATTGTAAGGACCGGTACTCCGATTGGTACCCGACTTCCCTCCGGAAGCGCCTTAATCTTAATGGGTAGATATCCCAGATCGTGAAGAAATTCTATGTGTCTTATGTCAATTGCATCGGCTCCGAGCGACGTATCCATGCGGCGCTTGTAGGCGGCCACGACTTCTGCTTTATCTTTTGCAAAGAACTCTTCATTCCATACTTCGATCAGGAAATGCTTTATAAAGTACTGTAATCCGAAGAAAATAACTGATATGTTGTCGGTATAGATAAGTCTTGCAAGATGCCCACTTCGAGGTGTGAAATTGGAGTACACTTCGGTGGTGCCCTCGGGGTATTGGCGGCGATGGTCTGCTTTATAAAAGTCAATGGCGGTAAGAGGATTCAACTTCATGGCTTACTCCCTAGTTGTGGTGGTGATTTAAGACGGTGAGAAAATGAGGGTCGTGTTGATTTTGCGGTAGCATCGTATTATAGCAGTAGACGTGAGTGAGCCCTTCTCGGAGTAGATCGAGTCCCTTCGAGAAGATCCCATGGGTGACGTAGAGCATGGTTGCGGCAGCTCCCCGCTGGTTAAGCAGCGTGGCGAGCTCAATGAAGGTCCGTCCGCCATCGCAGATATCATCAACTATGAGAACTTTCCGACCCTTTACATCATCATGAAAGGTGGTAGAGGTGATGGCACCCGTTCTGGTATCCCTAACTTTAGCGGCGCTGAAAACATCTGGAAAGACTGAGTCATTGGCAATTGCCTTTGCTACTGTCTGGATTTTTTTTGCCGCACCCGCGTCTGGTGATACTAATGCCCAGTTTTCACGGAGTATTTGTTCTGCTACAGAGCTTCTCTTTAGTACATCGGCCTGAGTGATTACGTGACAATTATTTATCAGCGCAGCGGTGACATCGGAGTGGGGATCAACAATGGTAACGCTTTGGCAGGCGAGCCCGTTAATAATATCAGCCATTACTTTTATACTCAGTGCTTCGCCCGGATTACAGACACGGTCTTGACGTGCGTAGGGAACGTAAGGAATAAGCAGGTCTATTGCCGTGTGTCGAACTCGACGGACTGCATCCACAGTGAGGAGTAGTTTCATAATGTCATCTGAGTTGTGGAGCGATGCGGTGACGGTGGTCTGATCTGAAACCTGCTCGGTTGACACGGCCACGTGGCATTCTCCACCTGGGAAGGTGAATGACTGTATTGGTTGGTTGTTAACTAAGACTGGCATTTACCGACTCCTATGGTTGCTGGCTCTGAGCCATTTAGTGCATATTGGCACAGAGCCATTAAGTATTCAAGTAGTTTCTTTGGCCACAAGCTGGGCGAGCGCATGATATTAATATAATGTGTTAATACAGCAGGGGTTTTCGGGCAACGGATAGCCAAAGAAAGTTCCTATGATTGGAGGCATTCTGTGGGCTTTTCGGAGCAGAAAGAATTTAAGGCCTAGCGGCTAATTTTAATCACAGCCCAACTAGTGTGATTAGGCTGCGAGTTTCTGGGTTTTTTGAGCGAATCGGCAAAATGGTTGCTGCAGTTGGTCTTATTCAAATGTCTTCTTTTGGAGGGCAGTGTTGAAAAACTGCTTGAAGGCTTGCAGGAGTTGCAAAATATATTCTCCAGGTATATCCAGAAAGGACCGCAGCTTACAGCCCCACCCGAGACAATCTATATCCTCTACTTCGTAAATAAGTCGGCATCCGCCCGGTAGTGAGGGGCCAAGCGACTGGAACTCAAGTACGAAGTTGTATGTTCCTTCGAGTCTGGCAGAGGCAGTGGGGCAGCGCGTCCTTTCGAAGTCCTCAAATTTTCGGACAAAATTGATGATCAGAAAAAGCGTTATGCCAGTTTCATTTACCCGATGTATTCCCGAGCGGCAATCTGCACCGAAATAATAGTTCTCAGATGAGCTGTCATGGGTCAGAGTAATACTGTTGTCATTGACGGCAATCTCAAGTATCCCGCTTCGTACCGTATCATTCTTTATTTCCTCTCTACGGGGCACGGGGCTTGTTAGGTCAAAGACCCTTTAAGCGCTGCGAACATACAAGCCCGCATTTCCCGCGACTTCCCCAACCTCTCCGCCCTTAGTATCAGCATTACTCTCCAGCTTCTGACGCGATTCTACAGGGGTAAAATTTCCACGAATTACAGCTGGGTTCTGAATTAGGAGATCGATCTCCTCGATCAGGGAGCCGATTGCATACACCCAAACATACTGGCCCGATCGCATCCCTGTGAGTGCTTCCGCTATTTCCCCGCGTTCTTCCACTCGATTTTTTAGAAATAGTTGCCGGCCGTCAGTCAACAAAACCATGTCCTGAGGGTTCTTTAAAAGCTTAGGCAGACGCTTTCTGAGGTAATCTAACCCTCTTCTAAAACGATTTACCGGTAACCCTTCACGCTTCATTCTGAACAGCCAGCAGAGCAAGATCAAGTCCGAATAGGAGTACTTGAAGCGTCCGCGGTTTAGTGTTTTCCCAGAGGAGGGGACTAGATTGGTCCTCGAGTAGTAGTTAAGCAAGGCAAGGCCAATTTTTTCCGTTCCTCCACAAAGGGCTCGGAGTATCGCCTGTACCTCTTTGGCAGTGAACTCTTTCGAAACAAAATGTAAGCTCATGGGCAGTTATGAAAAGAAAGAATAAACAACGGACAGACGTCCTTAAACATGGACTTATCAACAGCATTCTTATCAACAGCCACACCTGAAATTCACAAATCTAGTACAGTAGACCCCTACCCTAAGTGTGGCGCCCCAGAGTTGTCAACACAAAAAAAATTATAATTTTAAGTGACTTAAAGAATTAAAAGGATCTTTCAAAAAGGAGTTAGCGTTCCTAGGTAGTTATCCTGAATAAATTGTGAAAGAGTTGTTATTAGATTTCTTACAAACTATGGTATGGGATGGAAGTCAGGGGATAGTTGAACAAGCCCGCCATCAATTTATTTACCCAGAGAGCCTCGCGCAGGAAACTTCTGCCGTCAGCTTTCTTTTTCAATAGCTGATATCTATCACTAAACGCGCCTTAAGGGCCTCTTTAGTGATAGATATCAGCTAGATATGTCCAGTCATAAACCGGAGATGCATCATAATGGTAGTACATGATAACGGCGTAACCTCAGAGACTGTCGGTGAGTTATTGGAATATTTCGGATGTAACGGAAGGGCGGCTCCGTGCGTGCCGTTTGGTTCTGGCCACCTCAATAAAACCTATGAGACGACCTGCGACGTGAGGAAGATAGTACTGCAGCGGATTAATGATTCCGTTTTTTTTCCCGTTCCAGCATTGATGGCGAATATACAGGCAGTGCTTTTATTTGTAAGGGAACAGCGAAGTCGCCTGCTTTCGGCAGAACTCCCCCCAGAGTTTGCGTCCGCGCTTGTTAGGTTGCGTATGCCGGAGATAATTCCGGCTGTCTCGGGCGACCTTGCCGTATTCTGGAACAACGGATGGTGGCGGGCCTATACGCGGGTGGAGCGAGCAATAGCATTCAATATCGCGCCAGACATTGAGCATTTAAGGTCAGCAGCTCACCTAGCTGGCGTTTTTTCGTACTTACTGAGACTGCCGGACGCCCCGGAACTTGTTGACATACTGCCAGGATTTCAAAGGATTCCGTCCAGACTTGAGCGATTGCAGATCATAATGGACCAGACTTCCGTTGATGGTCAAAGTAAGGCGCACCCTATCTACGATCGAATTATGTCCTTGGCCCCCATAGTGGAAAGCGCCTGGAAGATTGAGGCGCCCAAGTTTGTTGTACATAACGATTTGAAATTCAATAACATTCTCTTTGATGAGATATCCGGAGGGGCTTGTAGTGTTGTTGACCTTGATACGTGTTCGTCCGGGTATCTATTCTATGACTTTGGAGATTTTATTCGGGCGGCGTGTGCCACCAATGATGAGGATCTGGTGCAAGGGATGGCCGTTGACGTGTCTCGAATGAAAGTTGCCGCTGCAGCTTTTCTAGATGGGATTGGACGGTTAACTTTGAGTGACATCGAAAAGCAGCAATGCGTCTTTGCTCCTGCTGCTATCGCAACGGCGCTTGCCAGCCGCTTTTTGAGCGACTACCTGGAGGGGGATATGTATTTCACCCCGAATTATCCCGAACATAATCTCGTAAGAGCGGAGGCTCAGGTAGCCCTGGCAGAGTCCTTTAATTCTCATATCGGTGTTCTGGCGACCATCTTTGATGGATCGTAGCCCGGATTATTCACGAAACTCGCCTCCATGGTGGTGCGGGCTCGTGAATAATCCGGGGTACCTTCTCTGAACCGTATTATTTGATGTATGCCTTAAAATATTATTCGGTGCCGGCAGTGAAGGTGGTAACATCTAATTGAGGTAACTTTTTTTCTATAGGTCATATCCGGACATGATAACTCAATCTAGAACCTCCACGTTCTTCGTGACATCGACTGTCTTCAGTGCTCTTTTTTTCGGAGTTGGGGTAGGGCTGCTTCTATCGGACCGGGCACCTGAGTTGCTTGCTAGAGAAAAAATCGACGAATCCCTGATTACAGAGCTGAAGACGTTTACAGATGTACTTGCCATGGTGCAGGAAAATTACGTTCGCGAAGTCAACGGTAAGCAGCTGGCATCGGGTGCTATTAAAGGAATGATGAGTGCCCTCGATCCTCATAGTGCTTATCTTGATCCGCAATACTTTGAGGAAATGCAGTCTCAAACCAGAGGAGATTTTGGGGGGCTAGGCATCGAAATAGCAACAAAGGACGGAATGCTTGTGGTCGTAGCGCCAATGGAAGGCACCCCTGCGGCGCGTGTAGGAATAAAGTCGGGTGATGTGATTGTGAAGATTGATGGCGAGTATCTGAAGGAGGTTTCACTTGTTGATGTGGTTAAGCGACTTCGGGGTCCGACAGGGACGTCAGTTACTCTTTCGGTGATGAGAAAGAATCGGCCTGGCAAACTGAAGGAGTATTCGATCACGCGAGACAAGATCGTTATCAAGAGTATTAAGCATCGTTATTTAAGCGATGGATATGGGTATGTTCGTATCAGCCAGTTCATGGAAACGACTGGAGATGACTTGCTGGCTTCGATCAGTGAACTGACGAAGCAGGCGGGTGGGGCGTTACGTGGTCTCGTTCTTGATTTAAGGAACAACCCAGGCGGACTGCTTACCCAGGCCGTCAAGGTCTCTGATGTATTTTTGAGGGAGGGCATCATTGTCTCAACTAAAGGGCGGATAGCTTCTCAGGAGCAGAAGTTTTATGCTCATGAGAACGAGACACAGCCCGAATATCCGCTCGTTGTTGTTATAAACGGCGGCTCTGCAAGTGCCTCAGAGATTGTATCGGGAGCGTTGAAAGATCACGGTCGAGCATTAGTTGTGGGACGTCAGTCCTTCGGTAAGGGGTCAGTGCAAACTATAAATCCCCTCAATAATGGTGGCGCCGTTCAACTCACTACGGCACTTTACTACACACCGAGTGGGCGTTCGATTCAAGCGTTAGGAGTTACTCCGGATATTGAATTACCACTTGATGAGGTAGCACCGACTCCAGATGATACCAGTGAGGATGGGGTAGTTTCCTATAGTGAACGTGACCTGCCGGGAGCTATCAGCAACCCCTTGAATAAGGGCAACGAGTCCAAGAAGGAATTGAAAAAGCCAGCAGTGAAGGCGACCGAAGATCTTCCTGTGTCAGTAGATAGTCTTGACACGCCGACTTGGTTGGCGAGGGATAGCTATGCGCGACGAGCGTTGGAAATTCTTAAAACCGTCAACGTTTTGGGAAAGAAGGCGGTTGTTAAGTAGACAATCGTCTTGTGGGGTTGAAAACTGCTCAATAAAAAGTAGTAATCTATAGACTTTTATTTACAAATATGAGATGTGTCCGTACATGAAATTGAGTGAATGGGCAAAACCTCCACAAAACTGGCAAAAACCA
>JBIIDM010000007.1:0-35462 GCA_044238365.1 Bdellovibrionota bacterium
ACGAGGCGTGCAGTGATATAAAAGCGCAGGCTGTGAAGCTTGCTACGTCGAGCATTTTATATCATGAGCAACGAAGTGGATGAAGTAATTTCAGCCATTTACCGCAGTTCTTACGTCGAACTCAGGTTGAAAGCACCGAGATCTTCGTAGTCCCTGAAGGATACGTTTAAAATTTTCTGCATAATATGCAGCCGAGGTATATCCATCGGCGGCAGAATGGTAGCGGCTATACCACTGCGCCCAGCCCGACCAGTTCTTCCAGTACGATGTACATACACTTCTGCTGAATCGGGAAGGGAATAATTGATAACTAAATCTATCTGATCAACATCAAGACCCCGGGCCGCCAAATCAGTGGCTACCACGACCCTAAGGGATTTATCTTTTAATCTTACCATCAAAGAAGCTCGTTGTACCTGCGTAAGATCGCTATTAAGACGCTCTGCCATAACACCATTACGTTTCAGCACCGCTTCTACAAACTCAGTGTCGGATTTCGTATTACAGAAGATAATAGTTGATCGAGGGTTAACCTTTGCAATCACATCAATAACCCGCCTCGCCTTGTCCACGAGACCAGCAGTAACTCTGCAACAATAATGCTCTACGTCACCCTTACCGAGCGCTTGCCCTTCGACACACACTTGCTCGGGATTCTTTAAAAAGCGACTCGCCAGCATTGTTACTCGCGGAGTAATCGTTGCGCTTGTAAATATTCCTTGAGCCCCTTCTGGCACTCGCTCAAGAATCGTCTCAACCTCTTCAAGGAATCCAATAGATAGCATCTCATCGGCCTCGTCTAGGGCGAAAAATGAAACGTCATCAAGGCGAATCATTCCTTGCCTTATGAGGTCCGCTACACGTCCGGGCGTACCGACAACTATTCGAGCATCCCTTTTAAGTGCTTTGGACTGAAGACTAAACTCAACTCCCCCGATAGAAGCCACCGGATCTACATCTGGGTAAATATTGCGTAAGACTTGTGCTATCTGAAGCGTCAGCTCCCGAGTTGGAGTCAGGACAATACCAACGGTAATATTTAGATCAAGTACGGACTGACGAATGTGAGAAAGTAGCGGAAGTCCAAAAACCAGCGTTTTACCGCTTCCAGTTTGGGCCTGGACGATCACGCTCTGTCCTCTGAAAACTATGGGCAACGCCCTCCTCTGAACCTCTGTGGGCGCAGAGATCTGATTGTCCTGTAGAGCCTGAACTAGCCACCCCTCAGGAATTAAACTTCCAAATGCTTGCCTTTCCATAGTTAACTTTTACTTCCCAAGAGTATATGATGCTGATGTATTACGCTTACCACAGAAATGGACTGAAGATATACCCATGGAAATATCGATTATACCAATTTTCCCTATCCCCTGCGTAGCTTTTCCCGGTGAATTGCTCTCTTTCCACATATTTGAAGAACGTTACCTGAAAATGTTAGCCGAGTGCCTGGCCGCTGAAGAAAGCGGCGGAAAAGCTCGATTTGGCATAACTAATGCCTCCTCCGAGAGATCCTATGTTGTCGGCTGTTCGGTTCTAGTTGACCAAATTACAAAAACTTACCACGATAGCAAAATCGACATCCTGACCACTGGTGAGCAACGATACCATACGATCGAGATAACCCAGCGACATCCGTTCCCGATGGCGAAGGTGTCTTTTTTTGATGATGTTGACGTTACGCCGCCCTCTTTTGAGCTCAAAAGAAACGTAATATCACTACATCAGGAGCTTACCGAGGCCGCACACGGAAAAGCGCAGGAAATAATTATACCCCCGGGAGGTATGACCTCTTTCGTCCTAGCACATAGCGCTGGACTTGATCTTGAACAGAGGCAGTCGTTACTTGAAATGACCAATGAGTCTGCAAGATTAGAGTTCTTAGCCGAATATTATCAACGTGTTGTTCCGTTGCTCCGACAACAACAGGAAGTAAAAAATAGGATTTCGCTCAATGGGCATCTGCGAGCACCGAAGGCCAAAGAAAATTTCTGATAACCTGATGTTCGATGTAAGAACAAAGGTTAATGGTTGAAATTGCTTTAGACACGAGAGGCGTGCAGTGATATAAAAGCGCAGGCTGTGAAGCTTGCTACGTCGAGCATTTTATATCATAAGCAACGAAGTGGATGAATTAATTGCAGCCATTTACCGCAGTTCTTACGTCGAACTCAGGTTAAGAGATTCAACAACTGGGTAAACGCTATCCCAGAAAGACCCATTGTAAAGCATCACCCCAAAGCGACTTTAACCTAGCCTGAATTGTCTTCGGAGCCTCGGCCTCATTGATGGGGCAGTAGTCCGAGGGATACCTCTTTGCCCTACTGGTTTCAAATTTACTCCGATATTCCCAGACTATCTCATCTTTAGGAGTAACCTCAAAAACATGACCCTTTCGATCTTCTGAAATCAACGTATTGCCATTTGGCTGGCGTTGAGCAGACCCAGCTGCAGCCGTATAAAAACCATCCGCCGTATAAGTCCAGACAGTTTCCTTGGTAAGGGGATCTATTTCAAGAACCCGCGATCGTTCCCCACCATTTCGACCGTTGTCCAGCAGGAGAATATTTCCAGCCCCGGGCAATCCTTTCTCGATCATCCCAGGCTCGTGTCCACCAGAAACGCGCCTCTCCGCATCGCCTGTGTACTCCCAGACCCCCACCCCTGAGTCCTTATCAATAATCATAGTAGTAGACCAGTTTCGCAGCTGTATAAGCAGATTTCCGGGCTTGAAGCGCTTATCGCCATTGTCATACCACTTATTGTCAGGAAGAGGCGCAATCGTATTAATATGCGTCCAGTCGGCCATTCGGAAAGATGCCGAGGTCGGACTCGTGTATCTTGTCCATCCTCCAGAACCGGGATTATTTAGATCTAAGTGTTCGTGCGCGTGCCAGACTGACAACTGGTTCCCGTTGCGATCTATTCTCACAATTGAGTCACCCCGAATTTTTGACAACCTCCTCGCAGGATCCTGAATTCTAAGCTGCCACTCCTCGGGTACAAGGGTGCGCTTTAAAAAGTAGGTACTCCCGTCAGGAAGCCTTCGAAGGTCGTGATGAACCGGGTCAGGCGCGAGATACTCCCAGACGATCTCCCCGTTCCAATCGTACTCTCGTATTCTGTCACGTAGGGCCTTCCATTTTGGGACCTTAGCTCCCCATTTAGTTCCGTGCACTACCAAAAGGTGACAATTTGGCAGGAGTCGAGCCCGATCGGCGTCCACATTCCAGACGTGCAGCAACGTTCCTTTGTTGTCAATCAACTTTACGGTCGCGCTACCCTCTTCAGGTATGAGGGTTAGGCCGTCCTGACTCTGGTCCGTTTTGACTAATACAACCCCACTTTCCGACTCTGCATTGGAAGGGCTTAATGTTAGTGTGAGAAGGGCGGAGATGTGCAAAACCGGCAAAATAAACGTACGCAAGGAAACAGCACAAAATGACATATGAAAACTCCTGTTAACCTGAGTTCGACGTAAGAACAAAGGTAACTGGTTAAAATTGCTTTAGACACGAGAGGCGTGCAGTGATATAAAACAGCGTAGGCTGAAGCTCACTACGTTGAGCATCTTATATCATAAGCAACGAAGTGGATGAAGTAATTTTAGCAATTTACCCCAGTTCTTACGTCGAACTCAGGTTTTTAGGTTTAGTTCGTAGTTGCACCCCTTGTCGTGTCCAATTCACTACCGACCACCTCCGACATCATGCGATTCTTTTCCCTCGGTAGCCACTCAAGTATTTTCCCAATCAATTGACGAAGAGATTGGGAAAATACTTGAGTGGTTACCGCTAGGACTAATTCGGACTAACGTACATCTCTTTACCGGCGAGACACCAACTTACTTCTCGGCAAGTCCCACCAAAAAGCGGGAATCACGATTAAGCACGGAGACCTTTCGAAACTTCTTCTCCACTTCAGACAAATACGGAAGATGTCTATTTGCAACCCAAAACAGACGCCCCCGTGGACCAAGGAGCGAATGAGCCGCAGTGAAGAACGACAACCCAAGCTCAAGGGAAACGTCTCCGGATATCTCATGGAACGGCGGGTTCATAATGACCCACTGCAGATTATACTCAAGGCCCTCCACCTCAGCACTCCTCTGACCGCCCAACCTACTAACATCACACCACAGAAACCGAGCGAACGCAGCCGAAATATTGCCCTCGGCATTCTGAAGCGCCCACCGATCACTCTCCAACAAGAATATCTTTTCGAAGGCCCTAACGCTCAGAAGCGACTTTGTAAGAAATCCATAACCAGCACCCAGGTCCGCACCAGCGCCTCTGAGAGCCTGCAAGTGATCTTCCTCAATGAGTGTATTGATTAGAAACTGTGACCCAGTGTCGTAACATTTCCAACTAAAATTACCCGGAGTGCTTGTTAAGCTGCCCGGCTCCAAAACCCTCGGAGCTGATTCTATCGCCCATTCGGCCTGAACCGCCTCAGCTTCCGTTTTAAGGGCACTCGCCCAGAAGTACCTTCCGTGAAACTTGCTTACAATTTCTACATTATCCCAATAGCGAGAAAATTCCTTCTCGAGTCTTTTGATCCCCCACGGATTCGGACCGGCAATACACACCACACCGCCAGCACAAACAAGCTGAGCGGCCAAACGAAAGAAAAGAAGATTCTGCTCATAGAAACGACTGATGCCAACAACAATTAAATCGAATTGACCAACCAGTTCTTCAGGCTTAGCGGAATACATGACATCATGAGGCAGGATAGTACACCCCTTATTTGCGAGCTCGTGGACACTTCTGAAATCAGCATGAAGGGCGCTAACCGAAAGCGGGGCCCCTACTTTCTGCCCATTACGAATTGCAATATCTGGCGGCTCTATTTTCCGGATTTGGTAGTTGTGGCTTCCTTCAGGGGCTTGTCCCAGCCGCGAATCTTTCTGTTTCTCGCTCTTTGCAACCTCCTGAAATGGAACCGATTTGTCAAATAAGGGGATCTGCGACGGGCTCCAGTTTACTATCAACCGTCGCAGCTTACCCTCAAATTCTCCATTAGCCCAAATGAGCTCCCCGATCCGATCAAAGAAGTATCCAACATCACTCACTGTTGTTTACTTTGGCAAAGCAGGATTAACAGCCCATGACTTACACCATCCCTTGGAATTCACTAATCCGTTCTGAAACAAAGCACACGATCCATATTCTCCATCAACACCAGCAACGGCTTTGCCGCCATCTTTAAAGAGAACACAGAAAGAGCAGTTTTGCTTTGATGCATCCGGCTGCCCCTTCTTCGTCAGTTCTGCGGGATCAACCTTGCTTGAATCTGTGACATACCCAAGTGCTTTGGCCATTGGATCCTCTACACTAAGTGCTTTCAACTCCCCCTCAGCATGCGCAAGCTGCATAGGCCCGGAATATGTGGCAACCACGGACGCCGCAGAGACACAAATAAGCCCTCTCCTTAAAAAACTTCTTCTTGAAACCAATGACGAATTTTCCATTTTGACTCCTATTAGGTTCACTCATTATAACTTTTGTCCGTTCGCCGAACTCAGGTTTATAACTACTCAAATCACCACTTTTCTGCCAGAGAGTCTGACAAGGCCCCTTCATAATTCTCACAAGAGACTTTTTTCCTCGAGCTCCGTCAGAGTTCGACTCGACTACGGAATGCATCAACAAATACTTTTAGAGTGCGGCAAGACTATACCGGTTCCACTTCAAAAAGTCCTAAAAAACGAGGATCCGGTAGGAGCTTTTGCAGAGCAAAGCTCATCCCCCGTTACTCCTTACCAGTAGCCTTCGTTATGATACTCCGATAGACTCGGCGGTGGAATCCTCGAATTAAAAAATCAAACTAATAACTAACTAAAAAGATTGAATATTTAAAATGAGTACAGAAATAATCAGACATACCTCCATTCCTGGACTTGCCAAAGCTATTGGCCCCTATTCTACGTGCGTCGAATACGACGGGCTCATATTTATTTCGGGGCAGCTTGGGGTTTCCCCGGCCACATCGTCTTTGATTTCTGAGAATGTGGCAGATCAGACAAAACAGATTCTAGCCAACATTGCAACAATTCTTTCTTACCTCACGCTTTCACCTGCTAACACACTAAAAACTACTATCTTTCTGACAGAAATGGCTTATTTCAAGGAAGTAAATGACCTCTATGCCAAATTCTTTGAAGGCTGCTTTCCGGCCCGCTCTACGGTCACTGTCTCAGAACTTCCCCTAGGTGCTAAGATTGAAATAGAGCTTGTCATCTCAACACGTTAGAAAAATCTCTCATAATAATTTCATCGACTCCCCTTTAAATACTTATAACATTATTGTAGAAAGAAAAAGTCGCTTAGGCTCCTCGGTTATAGCCGTTTTCGAAATTAGTGTGTTTGGCAATTGATGGAAAAAGCGTCCAAGTGAGCGGTATTAATCAGCTCAGTCTGATAAGACAGCCCCTCAACTCCAAACAGCACCCCATTAATTGGTCAGTGAAGCGGATCCCCGAGAGATAATTGTTGTATAGTTTTATCGTGATGGATGTAATGCAGGCTGTTAGATCGTATCGCTATTTTGGAGAGGGTATATCATATCCCGTAATCGACGAAGGAACCCGTTTACTAGGCCTGTCACTTTGCTGGCTGCAGATATTTGATGGATTTCTCACGTGGATAGGTATCACGCGATACGGGATAGGCTTCGAGGGCAATCCCTTTCTGCAAAATCTAATGTTAAATTTCGGGCCCGAATCTGCACTTATAGGAACTAAGCTATTCGCGATAGCTGCGATTTTGTTTGTTTGCATATTCTCTAAAAATGCAAAATGGGTAAAGTCAGGCCTAATCATAACAAACGCTATATACCTGCTCCTTGCCGTTATCCCCTGGATCGTGACCTTAAGTTGACTCCCAGTTTTCCTCAGTAGCTCTCCTTTATAACCTGAATTCGACGTAAGAACAAAGGCAAATGGTTGAAATTGCTTTAGACACGAGAGGCGTGCAGTGATATAAAAGCGCAGGCTGTGAAGCTTACTACGTCGAGCATTTTATATCATGAACAACGAAGTGGATGAAGTAATCTCAGGTTTATAGTAATCTTCAAAAAATAATAAAGTATTAAAGATTACTATAACGACTCGCGGAGGCGATTCAAAACAAACACATAGCCATCGCCGAGATGCGACTCAAAACCGCATTATTTTTGACGATGGCTATATAGCCTCCAGTCATGTACGTAACTACCGTCTTTCGAAAGTAAGCATTCGCAAGGTGTACTGAGGTCGAGGAAAAAGGTAATTTCGCGAATGCGACGCGGGGCACTCCACGTCACATTGAGAGAAATTACCTCTTGACGAAGAGAACGCCCACAAATTCGCGAACGCTTACTGCCGTATTCTTGCAACTTCATAGCCTTCAAAAATACCTTGTAGCGTGATGCGCCAGCGTTGAACTTCTCTTTCCACTATAGATCTAAGCGAATCCCATCGTCTAAATACAATACACTGATCATCAGGATTCAAGTACCAGTCCATAAATCCACTCATAGCAGATTTATGATAGTACCCACTAGAAGCTAACTTATCGATGTCATTCACTAACTGTTGGGATGTTGTTAACGACAGACGTTGTATATCTTCACTAAGCGATATAGGGGCACGATAGGCACATCCCTTGACACAGGTTACCAACAAGGCAGTACCATCATCGAAAGTTAATTCCGAATGAAGCAACGGGGAGCACTTAACTCCCAAATCTGAAGCAATATGAAGATTATCAATTTCTTGCTTTATTACTTCTATCTTACCAACCCGGTATTCCCACCCCATCGCCGCAAAAGTTGAGCCCTCAATCTGAACAATACCTCGAACCCCCTTCGACGCCTTTTCCATAAAGGCCACCACGTCGGCCTCACTGCGACACTGCAGGAGTCTAGAAATAATAAGATCACTATCAAACTGTACCATGACCATTTCTCAACATAAGGTTCTTTCCTAAGTACTTAGCCCGGATTAGGCTCCCCTTATACCCATTCCACCTCAAAAAGTCATATATACCGCCTCCACCTCAAAAAGTGTCTGGCAATTGAGGAATGGGTAGATCGCATAATGTAAAAAATAACGTCGCTATCGACGTGCTGCTGCCACGTTTTCAAAGCATTGGGAAACCAGAGATGTCCATCCCGTCTGTAGGCAGGCTCCCAGACCACGTCCACTTTCAGCGTCAAAATACTCGTTAAATAGCACGGCACTATCCCAGAAACGTTGTCCGAGCTCTTTTTCCCGAGCGCCAAGATAGGGCGGTGGTTGCGACTCTTCATTAACAAACAATCGGGTAAGCCGCCAACAAATATCCTGCGATATTTCAAGGAGGGTCTTCATAACGCCCGAGTTAGTGGGATACTCCACCTTAAAATCGTCGCCGTAGAAATGGTGATACCTCTCCAGAGCCTCGACCAGAAGATAATTCACTGGGAACCAAATGGGTCCTCTCCAATTTGAATTCCCACCAAACATCGCCGTTTGAGACTCGCCAGGAATATAGTCTACGCGATACGTAGCTCCATGAGTATTCAATTCATACGGATACTTGAGATGAACCTTTGATAAAGAACGAATGCCAAAGGGAGAAAGAAATTCACCTTCATCAAATAGTCGAGAGAAAACTCTCAGCAAACGCTCCTTTGTTAGGAGCGAAAGCAGTCGCACCTCACGCCCATTGGCTGCGCCCTCTCGTTTATATTCGACACTTTTCAGCAGGTCTGGTCTATGACTAAAAAACCAGCTCATCCGTCTTTTAAAGTTTGGCAAGTTCTGAATGAGTGATTCATCAATGACGCTCACGGCCAACAATGGAAGTAATCCAACCAACGATCGAACACGAATGTGGTGAACATTTTCAGTGGCTAACAATTGATCGTAATAGAATCCGTCTGCTTCATTCCAAAGACCTGTTCCTCTAAAATGATTTATTGCGTCAGAAATTGAGACGAAATGTTCGAAAAACTTCGAGGCGATGTCGCTATATGAAGGATCCTGTGAAGCAAGCTCAAGTGCTATCGATAACATCGTCGTACAGTAAAACGCCATCCACGCCGTTGCGTCAGCCTGTTCAAGATGCTGCCCCGGGGGCAATGGCGCAGAGCGATCGAAGACCCCAATGTTATCCAATCCGAGAAATCCGCCAGAAAACAGGTTATTACCGTGTATGTCTTTCCGATTTACCCACCATGTAAAATTCACGATTAATTTATGAAATGCCCTTGCAAGAAACACCCGGTCTCGCTGCCCCTGAGCCGCTGCAATCTTATATACTCGCCAACATGCCCACGCATGAACAGGCGGATTCACGTCGGAAAAAGCAAACTCATATGCAGGAATCTGCCCACTTGGATGCATGTACCATTCCCTTAAAAAGAGCAACAGCTGATGCTTTGTGAATATCGGATCTAAACGGGCAAAGGGAATCATGTGAAATGCCGTATCCCACGCGGCGTACCAAGGATATTCCCATTTATCTGGCATTGAAAGAATATCACGGTTAAATAGATGATCCCACCCCACATTTCTAACGCTCTTTCTGCTCGGCGGCGGCGGTGGATGCCCTGGATCTCCCTCTCTCCACTCTTTGATTGAGTAATAATAAAACTGTTTATTCCATATCAGTCCACTATATGACTGCTCGACGACCACTCTCTCACGAGAATCAAGGTTTTTCGGGATAATTTTATCGTAGAAACGTTTCGACTCAGCAATTCTTGTCTCAAAAATACGATCGAAATTCCCATCAAACAGGACGGCCCCTTCCGCCCTCTCCTGAAAAAGGCGATACTTAAACACCTTCCCCTTACCTGCTCCAACCAATACCCTTGTGGCTACGCCCACTTTCGTACCGTGCGGCAACGGATTTACCACTTTCCTTTCATTATTGACGATGCATCGATGGATTGAATCTTTAACAAAAGGGTAGGGATTTTTAAGATCGAACAGTCTTTCATAGTTGGTTTCATTCTCTGTAAAGTAGAAAAAACAACTACCATTTTCTGGATCAGCCGCAAAATCATAACTTACGAGATTGGCGTGATTTGCGGAAATCAGACCGGCTTTGTTAAGAAACAGCCGCGGCTTAGAGGGATAATCTACGCCGACCCTTCCCCAGGACCACGTATTACGAAACCATAGCTGTGGCATAACCACTATAGGATAAGGATAGGGCGCACGATTAGTTGCCGTTATTCGAATTAAAATATCTCGAGGAGATGCTTTTGCGTATTCGATTTCAATGTCGAAGTATTCATTCCGATCAAAGACCCCAGAATCAACAAGCTCGAATTCAGGCTCACCACGCTGACGCTTAATGCTTTCCCGTAAGAGTCGTTCATAAGGATAGGGAGCTATCGGATAGCGATAAAGCGCCTTTAAATAACTATGCGAGGGTAAGGCATTGAGATGATAATAAACCTCCTTAACATCTTCACCATTATTACCTTGCGGACCTGTTAATCCAAACAATCGCTCCTTTAGGATCTCATCGTTAGAGTTCCAAAAAGTCGGGCTCAGACATAGATTGCAGCCGATGTCACACAGTCCAAACAACCCGTCTTCGCCCCACCTAAACGCCCGACTCCGAGCGTGATCATGCGGAACATTTTCCCAGCAGGAGCCGTCAGCTGAGTAATCTTCCCGAACTGTCCCCCATTGCCGATACGCAAGATAAGGGCCCCACTCCCGCCATAACTTATGCTGTTTTTCATTTAAGCGATAATGCTCTGGATCGTTCTCTCGATTTATCATTCGCAAACTAAGGAGTTAAGTAAGTATTCAGCAGCCTGGCTAAAAGAGCAGGACTGCTTTTCTCGTATGGCAGATCTAACCTGATTGTACGCATTGTCAGATTGGTTGAGGTCGAGGAAAGAGGTAATTTCGCGAATGAGGCGTGGTACTCCACGCCGCAGTGAGAGGAATTGCCTCTTGACGAAGAGATCAGCCAACCTGACAATGCGTACCGATTACGGAGCTAAAACATCATAGACGAGGCGTAGAACTTCCGTAACCGACCAAGCCTGAAAGGGACAACCACGGCCTTTAAAAGGCAAAGTCCCGTCGTAAATTTCTCCAATATGACCCACACCACCACGTTCATAAACGGATGCAATAAGATCTCCTAAAAATAACTCCTTAGCGGCCTTTCTATTTTCGGGAGTATCTCCGTTAACTCGTAACCACGCTTCCACGAATGGTCCAATGAGCCAGGGCCAGACCGTGCCCTGATGGTAGGAGGAATCTCGCTGAAAACTATTACCCACATACTTTGATACGAAGCGAGAATCCATAGGATCTAGGGTTCTCATCCCGAAAGGCGTTAATAGTTCACGCTGGCACGCCGCGACAACCAGCTTCGCCTTTTCTCCGTCCAAAAGCTGATACGGCAGTCCTCCAACTGCGAACAACTGGTTCGGGCGGAATGACCCATCATTAAACCCTTGCTGATGGTCAACATCAACAACGTCATACAAAATACCACGCTCCGAATTCCAGAAGCGGTCCTCGAAAGCTATTTTTACTGATTTCGCCACCGTGTTCCATTTCTTCTGTATCTTTCCTGCGATAAGCAATGCATTATACCATAGGGCTTGCACCTCAACGGGTTTGCCAACTCTTGGGGTAAACGTCACATTATCGCATCGGGCATCCATCCAGGTTAACTGGGTTCCTGATACGCCAGCCATTAATAAACCGGTCTCATCTGCACGAATCTCGTAACGTGTACCGGATTGATACAATGAAACTATCTGAACAATCGCCTCCTTAAGCCGAACGTGCAGATCCTTGTACTTTCTAGGTGTTGCGGCAATAAACTCACCGGCAGCCACAACAAACCAAAGTGACGCATCCACCGCGTTGTATTCCGCGCCAAGACCAATATCGGGAAACCGGTTTGGAATCATTCCTTCGCTGAGCGTTCCAACCCAGGTTGTGAGAATGGCCGCTCCACAGTCAAAGTTCCGGGTGGCCAGACAAGCCCCCCGGAAAGCAATGAATGTATCTCGTCCCCAATCTGTAAACCAGGGATAACCCGCCACGATACTCTTTCCCTCCCCCCGGGATACGATATAAGCATCTGAAGCCTCATGAAGGGGCGATGGAAACTGAGAACGCCTAGTAGCCTCCTCCCTCCGGAAGTCGGCAACACTCTGATTGATGCCCTCGCGCTCCAAACGTGACATTCGCTGGTTATCAGAAGCAGAAAAAATTAGGTAGGCCTCCTGGTGTCCTAGATCGAACGTAAAAATACCCGGCGAAGCAAAATCCTCCCATGCGTCAAATCCCCGGGCATCCTCTTCTTCGTAAAAACAACTCTTAATCCACAGCGGCTTCTGGGCAAACTTGCCATTGTGAAAGGACCGAATTATTGGACAACTCGGATAAGGCACCCACTCTACCTGTCCATGAGACATGCCACTATCAAAGCAGAAAAGATCATTCTGATAATGCAAAGAATGATAATCCCGTACGGTTATCAAAGGACGAACATTTAGAACGACCGAAGAATTCCCCGATATCTGCTTCCAACTTAAGATAATCTGAGAAAGTTCCTTTACCATGAAAACTTCAAAAACTATCTCGATACCGACCTCCCTGAATACAAAGTTCCACTTGGGCCAAGGTCTATTTGAAAAGCCAACAATCCGATCATTCCCGGATGGGTGAATGACACCCGGACCGTGGGACAAGGCCGACAGTGGAAACTCTTGACTGTTAACAGAAGCAAAGACTTCTACGCCGTTCACAAGCGCCATTCGGCTGGTGGGCGGGTTAACGGGAGAAATCAAAAGCGCATGATATCGACGAGTAGGAATTAGATTGGCGGTGCCCATTGCAAATCCGCCTAGTCCGTCTACTTCTAGCCACTCCTTTTCATCACTCATCGGATTCTTTTAGAAAGGGTTATACCGGATTATAAAACCATTTGAGAAAGCGCTTCGCCGAGCATGGCAAACTCCCCGCCAGGGAGAGAGCCCAAAGGACAGCCTATCACAGTAAAACTATTTTCAGTGATAGATTCCAGTTCCTTAACCCTGCCGGTGGTGCTGATTACTAAACAAACCGTTCTAGGAGCCAATTTGCCCCCTACGCATTATTATTAGGCAATATCCAAAAGAAGCAAGAAGTTTTTGAATCGAAAGACTTAACCTTCCAGAAAAGCTAGGTGACTAGATAGATACATAGGCCAGGCGCGTTTTAGGAAGTGGTACAATTATGATTTTGTTAAAGAAAATTGCTTTAAAGCTTACGCTCTTAGGATTCGCCGGAACCATGGGAGGGTGCGCCGTATCGAATCCAACGTTATGGGAGACAGGTCTCGGCGGTGGTCTCGCGGGCGCGGGAGCCGGAGCGATTGTGGGTCACCTGATTGAGGACGGCAATATAGCGGCAAGCGCAGGATTAGGAGCCCTTATTGGCCTACCAGCCGGGCTGGCGATTGGACAGTACTACACCCAACATCTCGAGGAGCAGAAACTCGCACAGGAAAAACAAGCTATCAGAGACCGCCAACAAGAAATATTTACCAACGAGCGCAGGCTAGAAGATTTCAGAAACGAACTCCGCGGTGACTCGGTAGTCGAACTCGACCGAGATAGAAGAAACGTACAATTTGACGGGGAAACACTTGGAAGTTTCTATAGATAGGAAGGCGCTTAGCGCGCTTTGATTTAAGTCACAAAATATTCAGAGCCATCTTCGTAATGGTATAGCGGCTTGGCGAAAAAGCACTCTCAAGTGTATTCAACACCAACACGCCCAAAAGCATCCCAAGCAGTTACAACTGCTTGGGATGCTTTCAAGGTCGAAGAAAGTACTTGTTTTGTGAATGAGGCGCGTTGCACTCCACACCGCAGTCAACAAAATCAATCACTTGACGAAGCCGATCGGAGAATCTGGCAACCGTGTCACAAAGCGACTATCTCGCAGCGGCAAGATGCGTTGCCGTTACAGCACTATTACTACTTCTTTCCACCTTTATTGAGCGAAGAAGGTCTTCTACCTTATCGGTTCTTTCCCACGAGAAAAGGCCATCATCAGTCGGCGTACGCCCAAAATGCCCAAGAGCTGCTGTCGCACGATAAATCGGCTTCAGGAGATCCAACATCTTGATAATTCCCTTAGGCGTAAGATCAAAGCACTCCTGAACTCCCTCAGCAATCAAGTCATCTTGAACGGATCCAGTGCCAAACGTATTAACATACACCGATACAGGAGCAGCCACCCCGATGGCATAAGCCAGTTGCACCTCGCAGCGCTCTGCTAAACCGGCCGCAACTACATTTTTGGCAATATAACGAGCAGCATAGGCAGCCGAACGATCCACCTTACTTGGGTCCTTACCCGAGAATGCGCCACCACCATGACGACCATAACCACCGTAAGTATCCACTATTATCTTACGCCCGGTAAGTCCGCAGTCTCCAACGGGGCCACCAATAACAAATCGCCCTGTTGGATTTATTAGGTATTTGGTATGAGGAGTCAGTAGGTTTGCAGGAATTACCTTCTTTACGACCTCATTGATGATAAACGTTTCGAGCTCCTTTAACGAGACAGCCTCAGTATGTTGCGTCGAAATAACAACCGTAACAACCTCCGTAGGCTCGTTACCCTTATAATTCACCGTGACCTGAGCCTTTGCATCAGGTCGAAGAAAAGTATTCTCCGGATCTTGTTTTCTAATCTCGGAAATTTTCGCCATCAATCTGTGTGACAACGCTATTGGAAGAGGCATAAATTCCGGTGTTTCCTTACAAGCGAAACCAAACATCAAGCCCTGATCACCGGCCCCCTGCTCTTTCTCGCTCCCCTCATCAACGCCCATCGCGATATCAGGAGATTGCTGTGAAAGATAGGAAATAAACTTCAATCCTTTGTAATCGAAACCAATTTCGGGATATATGTACCCTATATCCTTCACGGTCTCACGAACAATCTTCTCGAGATCAACGGTGGCAGTCGAGCTGACTTCGCCAGCCACAATTATCATTTCATTTTTCACCATAGTCTCACACGCCACGCGAGCAAGTGGATCTGCTGTCAGATAAGCATCAAGAACTGCATCGCTAACCTGATCACAGATTTTATCGGGATGACCTTCTGATACCGATTCTGAGGTAAATAGATGATTTTGTAATGCCACTTACTTGCTCTCCCAAAAAAAACTAATCACAAAATGTTCGACAGTCGAGGCGTAAAAAGACTTAAACAAGGCGGCAGGTTACCCCAATACAACAGTTTGTGCAAACCGTTAGCTCCCACGTACTCAGCAGGACCATCCTATAGTAATTTTACAGGAGAATTCGAAGCGCGTTAGCTCTGTAAAAAGGTGGGGTTTTCGGCATGTTGCCACACGGTACTGCGCTGAAAAGGCGCTTCGAAAACAATCCGAATTAGCGCTCTACATCTCGATGCATCGGCGTCACACTTACGCCCTCAAATGAAAGCTTTTTCAGCAGGCTCTGCACTAGACTCACCGATCGATGCTTACCACCAGTGCAACCAACACAAACGTTAATTAACGATTTCCCTTCACGGACATATCTCGGTATCAGGAACTGCAGGAGTTCGAGAAAGCGAAGTTCGAGCTCTAGGGCTTCTGGGTCTCCCATAACGTACTCAAAGACATCATTGTTGAGTCCTGTTGACTCTCTTAGTTCAGGAACAAAGTACGGATTATTTAGAAAGCGCACATCAAGCATCAGGTCGCAAAGTGAGGGGGCTCCGTATTTGAATCCAAAGGATTGCAAAACGAGAAAAACCGAACTTACCGGACCAGTTCTCAACTTTGCAATAAAGTCAGTCAGCATCCGCTTCAGATCGTGAACCGTTAAGAGAGTAGTATCAACAATAATGCTCGAACTCTGACGAAGAGGAGCAAGCATTATTCGCTCACGCTCAATCGTGTCTGAAAGAGTTTGGTCAACAAGCGGATCATATACCGGATGAGGACGACGAGTTTCAGAATACCTCTGAAGCAGCTTTTCATTTCGAGCATCAAGAAAAATCGAGTTAACTGGAACTCCGCACTCTCTCATTGTCCTCAAGAGTACCTCCAACTCCATGACCTTTGCTTGGGTTCTGGTATCAAAAATGATTGCAAGATGCTTATATCGAAAACCATTTGCCATTTCCAGTTTCAGAAACGCTGGAAATAGACCAGTTGGCAAGTTATCGAGCGTATAGTACCCAAGGTCTGCAACAATGCGAAGCGCGGTGGTACTCCCAGCTCCAGAAATCCCCCCTACTACCAACAAGGACGATATCCCGGCGGGACCCTCTACTGAATCTCCCAAGAGCTGTGCATTGCTCGAAGGAAGTGCCAACGCTAGCACTTCCCTCAGTTCGTGTTCTAAGGTAGTTAAACTCATCAACCGCTACGCAAATTTCTTAATGGTGCTTCGTCAATTTATCTTTATGTTTTCTGAGTTGATTCGTAATTAAGTCTACCAACCCATCAATCGACGCATAAAGATCATCGCTCTCCTGCTTGCCGCTGAAGTCAGCTCCGTCACAATGAAATTGCGCTTCCGCAATTTGTCGGTTTTTTTCCACGGAAAGCACCACCCTCACCTCAGTATCATGGTGCGCAAATTTTTGAACACAATTTCGGACCTTTTCCTCCGCGTACCCGGAGAGAGACTCTGTTGGCTCAGTGTTTCTATACTTCAAAGAAACTTTTACATGCTTCTGTTTGTTTACCATTTTGTCCTAATCCTAAATACAGGCGACATTAATATATACCGGCTCCATTTTAGAATGTCATCAAAAACGAGGAACCGGAACATTCTTTACGGAGCAAATTCCCCAAGGGGACAAATCAAATACCCATCCCAAGAATAGAGCCTTCAGACAATGTAAACTTGGATGAGAATACCATTTCTAACAAACGTACCTATAAAATAAAACCGCGTATCCAAGTGCCCGCCGGGAACCAACTTACCAGCTACACCCTATCGACAATTATAATCCTTATCCTGCCGATATCCACTAAAAAAGCCTTTTTCTTTGGCTTGAGGGCAGTATTCCCATAGTCTCCCTATATTTTGCGACGGTCCGTCGAGCAATTTCTATTTTCTCAGCGTGAAGTATTTCAACAATCTTTTGATCACTGATAGGGCTCACAGAATCCTCCTGTTCAATCAGCCGACGAATCTTGTCTTTTACAGAAGACGAGGAAACCTCGCCTCTGTCTGTCTTAAGCCCCGGTGTAAAAAAGAACTTTAATTCAAAGATTCCCTGTGGAGTCTGCACATACTTATTAGTCGTAACCCGACTTACTGTAGATTCATGCATTGAGATATCATCAGCAACCTCTTTTAAAACCAGGGGTCGAAGATAGTGCAGACCATGATCGAGAAAATCACGCTGGAACCTTACAATACTTTCGGTAACCTTATAAATAGTTCGCTGACGTTGATCGATACTTCGAAGTAACCATGTTGCCGACTTGTGCATATCGGAATAGTACTCCTTGATGGACTTATCCCTATGTCCCTTCAAGAGTTCCGAATAATTTCTACTGATCCTTAAACGTGGAATACCATCATCATTCAGAATTATCTGGTACTCCTCTCCGACTTTTTGAATGTAAACATCCGGGACAGTATATTTTACCGACTCCTCCAGATATTGGCGCGCAGGAAACGGGTTTAGGCGATGGATGTTTTTGATTGCTGTGCGCAGATTTTCTTCAGCTACACCCAGGATCTTCATAAGGTCCAAATACTTCCTCTTTTCCAATAATTCCAAATGGTCGGCAATTATTTTTCCTTCCAGAGAACCCCGATGCCCCAATCTATCCAACTGAACCAATAAACACTCTCTCAGATCTCTGGCCCCCACGCCCGGAGGCTCCAGTGAAAGCAGAATTTGATGAGATTGAATTACAGCTTCATAATCAACCCCGGAGACTTCGGCAATTTCTCCGAGTGTTATCTGTAGGTATCCCCTGCTATCAAGATTACCAATCAAGTATGGAATCACCCTTGCCTCATACTCTCCCTCATCAAGCATACGAAATTGATCAAGCAAATCCTCCTCAAGTGAACGTGCATGCGAAAGATTTTCTTCGAGGGATGTCCTTGAATCATCACGTTGAGAAGAGCGACTAGTCCCCAAGTCATGAAAATTCTCTAGGTATTGTTCCCAGTCCGTTACCGTTGTTTCCCGAATTGAACCACTTTCTTCCTGGCCTACAGTCTCAATGATATCCGGAAGGTTCTTGTTGTTGAGTAGCTCGGAATCATATTCCGACGTGTCTGTAGCTTCTTCAAGAAGAGGATTCTCCAGCATTTCGCTCTCTATCGCCTCTATATACTCGAGACGACCCAACTGAAGCAGCTTAATAGCCTGCTGCAATTGAGGGGTCATCAGCAGGTTCTGCGAAAGCCGCTGAACGAGTTTGGATTCTAACGCCATAATGACTCCAATTTCTAACCTAAGTAACTACCATCGTTTAACCAAGTTTTTTCATTTGGGGGCATACGCCCCTCCAATTCGCCCTGATCATTCTCGAAACGCGCCTCTGTACAAAGTCCCCAGTGCACCGTGAAGGTGTAGGCTTTAAATGAATCCGGGCTATATGGCATTAATTAGCACCTCGCGTATATGATGACGCGAGGAAAGAGAGTTATTCGACTGTTATCAAGGAAAACACTACTCCGCCGTATCGGCATACGTATTTTTCCTTAGTAAGTGTTAACGAATTGTTTTTGTTAACTCCCATCTACAGAAATGCTCGCCCTGCACTAAACAATCACTTGACGAAGAGATTGGGAAAATCCCAAGGCATTACCGCAAAACGAAGTTCTCTCCAAGGTAGAAACGGCGTGCGCCATCGTCAGAGGCTATGGTCTCGGGGGTACCAGAAACCAAGACTTTCCCATCGACGAGGATGTATGCTCGATCGCAAATTCCTAATGTTTCCCGTACGTTATGATCTGTAATGAGAACCCCTATTCCCTGCTGCTTAAGTTGAGCAATAATCTCCTGAATATCCTGTATTGCGATTGGATCGATACCGGCAAATGGTTCGTCAAGGAGAATAAAACTCGGAGAGCACGCCAATGCTCGGGTGATTTCCACCCGTCTGCGCTCACCGCCCGATAACGCCGCTGCCAGACTCTTCGAAAGCCTGGTAAGTCCAAGGTCCTCAAGGAGCGATCGAAGCCGGGCTTCCCTCTCTCCCTGGGACGCAAAAGGAATTGTCTCCAATATGGCGAGGACATTCTGCTCCACTGTTAATTTTCTAAAAACGGACGGCTCCTGAGGCAGATAGCCAATGCCCCGCCGGGCTCTCTCAAACATCGGCAGTCGCGTAATATCATCATTACCCAACATCACCTTCCCGGAGTCCGGCGAAATCAGCCCTACGCAAGCATAAAATGTAGTGGTCTTACCCGCTCCGTTCGGTCCGAGTAAGCCAACGACCTCTCCTTGTCTAATAGAAAGTGAAACGCCAGCTACCACCGCACGACTACGATAGGACTTCCGAATTTCAGATAAGGACAGCGTCTGATATGAACTCGGCAAGGCTGAGGCAGGAGGCTGCGATGAAGACTGTACCATCGTATGTAAACTTATTTTGAGGCTTGAGAGGAAGCGTCTTTCTCAAGTACCTTCATTTGTACTTTACCTTCCGCCAATGTTTTCTCAGTGCGCAGGAATATCTTGATAACCTCAGACCTTAACTCACTTCCACCCCGTATAAGGCTGGGATTTTCGGTCAACTTCATTACTTCCGTCTTCGGATCATAATCTGCTCTTTGACTTTCTGCCTTTATATCAGCGCCTTTGGTGATAATAACATTCAACCGGGCAGAGAGGGTTTGTATTTGATTGTTCGCATCGTACGAACCTATCAACTTATCACAAACGAGCTTCATGTCCTCCTGGATCACGACGACATTCCCCATGTACACAAAGTCTCGGGTCTTGGTGTCCAAATCCAGAGTGTCCGACGTAATAACGGTTGGTGCATTACTCTTCTTAAATATCCCACCCACGGCTTGCGCTTGCACAAAAGAGGCCTGAAAAAGCAATCCTGCCACCGTGAACTGAAATACCATAAATATGTGATGCGTGAATTTCATTTTAACTCTGACAAGATGGGCCGGTGAACACTTAAAAAAAGTAATTATACCGGTTCCACTTCAAAAAGTCCTAAAAAACGAGGAACCGGTATATCCTTTGCGGAGCAAAGCCCCCGGAGGGACAAGCAAATAGCCATTCCAGCAAATAGAGTCTTCAGACATTTTGAATTGGAATGGATATACAATATAACGGTTCTGCTTCTAAAAGTCACAAATAACAGGGTGAATTCGCGATAAGCAAAGAGGGACGAAGTCCCTTGGCCCGAGCGCCTATCGGAAATTACTGACGCTTACCACCACTGAACGTTGTGCGCACATGATTTGACAACCTAAGCCTTTGAGTCCCTGTATGAAAATTTAGGCTATCACCCGTAGCAACTATGCCATTATCCGTAATCGTAGCTGTTTTGTCGGTTGAAATCTCCTGCGTAGCTGCCCCATAGGTAAGCTCAGGAGATTCAACTATAACTCCACTCTGATGCACCATCCTGGCGCCACCTGAAAGCCTCGCTTCCCGCAATGCCTCATTCTCAAGCAATACTAGACCCATAGGCGCATTAATGTTTACCGACGAGCCTTCTTCTGAAAAAAGTTTTATTGCTGGTGTCTTAAGATTTGCCCTGCCGCTCTCCGGATAATATTCACCCCTTACGGCCTTGACATCCCATACGAGTTTACCATCGTTAGATTCGCTGCGATGAAAATCACTTAAACTTACAGTAGAAGACGTAGGCAAATTAAGAAGCTCTTCGGACCCCGTACCAAAGCCAATAACCGCTGTGCGCTTCCCCCTAAGAAGAAAAACACCGCAGAGCAGACAAAGAGCCAAACTCCCCACAGCGACCGAAAGACTATTCTTACGGCTGATCATCAACGAACTAGATCTCACGTCAAAACAAAGCTCCAAACTTAGCTAAAAAGTCCTCATACTGACGACTGACGACTGACGACTGACGAAGAGCCCCAGGCAGGACATAGGCCACGGAGAAGTCACCCGTTTAGTGTATCATCGACCTGTAGAGGGTGCAAAGTTCCTAAAAGAAAAGCGTAGCTTCCAATTTTCTTTATACGCCTATTCACAAAGATGCTTAGTTCCTTGAATCTTTGAACAAAAAACCAGTGAAGCCTTACGCTATTTTTGCTCCCCTCAACCAACCCACAGTTCTATTTTAACCACCTTATAGCAACACACAGGTACGTATGAGGGTCTTGGTTATGGACAATTTTGGCGAGCCTTCTTGCGCTAGCGAGGTTCAATAAAACTCTCAAGACTTTCTTCTTTCACTATCCATCTTCTGTCATACTCTCGGTAGTTATAGATTCGAGGTGGGGGGAGGGGGTAGGGCGCCACTTGTCCCTTTACTCGCAAAGTTAGTTCCAGGGCGTTTAGCCAATCACCCAATATGCCTCTCCAGAATGAGGCAGCGCTGCACTACGGATTCACTGGCCCCCCCCCTTTTCGAGCTATTAAACTAACCACATTTAAATGCCCAGCAAAAGTGCTAAAACCCGAACCTATATAAGACTATGATCACTCCCATCCCGCTCACCTGCCCAGCCAGAAGGGTGGAAAAGCCACGTCCCGAGATTCAGGTGGCATTTAACCGGGTACTATCAGGCGGCAATTACATACTGGGGCCTGAAGTCGAAAGTTTTGAACAAGAGTACGCCCAGTGGGCCGACTGTACTTATTGTATTGGTGTAGCCAACGGCACCGACGCTATCGTCTTGACATTAAAGGCCCTTGATATCGGCGTGGGTGATGAGGTAATCACCAGCTCTCACTCGGCAGTGGCAACTGCCGCTGCAGTTCGTCTATCTGGAGCAACACCAGTCTTTGCCGATATTGACCCAGTTTCACGCTGTATCTGCCCCTCCTCGATTGAGAAGAACTTAAGCAAACGAACCAAAGCAATAATTCCAGTACACATATACGGACATCCGGCTGACCTCACTCAAATAACTTCACTTTCTGAAAAATATGGAATTCCGGTAATTGAAGATTGTGCGCAGGCACATGGCGCAATGTGGAAGACTAAGAAAGTGGGAACCTTTGGTGTTATGGCTGCATATAGCTTTTACCCAACCAAGAACTTAGGAGCACTCGGGGATGGTGGCGCAGTAGTCACAAATAATGGCGATCTGGCTGCTCGATTAAGGTCGTTACGTCAGTATGGCTGGGAAACACGGTACGTGAGTAATGAAACAGGAATGAACAGTCGCCTTGATGAGCTGCAAGCCGCCTTTCTTCGTATTTTTCTCAGACAGCTTGATAGTGACAATTTAAGACGGCGTGAAATAGCCCGGAGGTATACACAGAGCGTTACCTGTAAAACCATTAGCCCTCCAAATCAACACCCCGACGCTCATTCGGTCTTTCACCTGTATGTTATTGAGGCAGAAAAACGAGAAGAGCTTGCTTCTTTTATGAAGAGTAGAAGTATACACACGGCTAGGCATTACCCACTGCCCATTCACAAACAAGATGCTTACTACCTTGATGGGCGCATCCTACCCAACACTGAACGATTGTATCAAGGAATTCTCTCCTTGCCGATGTTTCCGGAGCTCACAGAAGAGGAGATACTTCGGGTCTGTGCTGCTTTGAATGAGTGGAAATAGCCCAAAACACAAACCGAGCTAAACCAACAAAATTGTTTCAGAAATTAAACTTTTCAATTCTAGTCTTTGACTTTAAATCCTCAAGCAACTTACTGATATTGTTCTTACTATTCTCAACAATTAAAGCCTCTGTCGCCATGGCAATTTTTGCCTTCTCATCAGGCAAATCCCCCTTTCTTTCATCCACCTTGAAAATATACTTTTTCCCCGAAAACAATATTGCCTCACTAACTTCTCCTACCTTAAGGCCATAAATAACGTCCTCTATAACCTTATCATAAGTACCCTTTACGATAAGGCCCTGGGCACCACCCTCCTTGCCGGAGGCTCCGTCGGAAACCTGCTTGGCCTGTTCATCAAATTTCTCTGGGCTCTTCTTTAATTCTTCAATAAACTTGGACAACTCCTCAGTTTTCCAAAGCGCATTTTTGGGATTAATAACTATCACGCTAATCCGAACCCTCAAAGGATCAAAAATCTTCATAGGTTGCTCTTTCATAAACCTATCGACCTCCTCCCTTTTGGGGGTCCGGAACTTCTTAGATAATGCTTCTGCAATCGCTAACAGACGAAGATCGTCAGTGAGATTCGACCTCCACGCATCCCAATCTACCCCCTGCTCAGCTGTTCTAGCCTGAGCACCCTTTTCTCCTCCCATGCCATCCATAAAACCCGACAGTGCTGTTTTAACCAGCTCCTCATTAACCAAACCTTGCTGCTTCCCATAATTAAGCAAAAGCGCTCTATCAATCAACCTATCTACTGTCGCCGATATGAACTTCGGATCAAGAGTGCTGATTTCCTCTTTTGAAAACCGTGCATATTCAAGCCTTCCACGAATTTCCCGCTCCAAATCCTTTTGATTTATAATTTTACCTCCAACCGAAGCGAGCGCTCTGAGCTCACTGCCCTCGGCCAGACAAACCGCAATTTTTAGTAGCAGGAAAGAAATAACCCCGAGAAACTTCACCCCCCCCAAAAAAATCCTGGCTTTATTTTTACTCATTCTCGCACCAATTTAATTTTTCCCAACTTGAAGTTGCCTTTATCGTCAAAGTAGCTCTTGAGTTTCTTCTGCTCTCCTTCTACCAAAATGAGCCCGTACTCAGTATCTAGTAACCAAGTAGGAGAATATTCAACACCCTCATATTCATTCGGAACATTCGGAAGATAGCTAATATTGCTCAGAACTAAAGCAGACTCATACTGCTCCTCTTTTTTTGCTGAAAAACCCAATTTGATTAAACGAGAAAATGGTTCCATAAACTTGTCTGTAGCACCTATTAAATAAACCTTAGATACCGGAATATTCATCTTAGAGTTGAATTCCTGAAGCTCCTGAGAATGTGTCTTGACATGTTCTGAATCATCACTATTCAAAATAACTCCAACAGACCGAACTGCTACGACGTTCAAATCATCCCCATCGAACTCACTTGTCTCGGTCACCTTTATTCCACCCAAGGTGGCTGATTTCTTCTGCTCGTTAGTAGAATCAACGGACAATCTATCCCGAAATAAGTCCTCCGAGGAAAAATCTGACCCAGATGATTTTGTAGTTGAGTTCTCAAACTCAACATCAGAAATCGTACTCTCTCTGTTCCTAACAAAGTCCTTTGGGAATAGCTCTGTAGCCTTTTTCGGACCTTCTTGACAAAACCCTCCTGAACCGTTGATAAAAAAAAGAAAAACAAGAATTTGATACTGTTTTTTCATATGACCACAGATATATCAATTTCGTGATTAAAAACAACCGTTACTTGGCACCTTCATATCCGGCCTAAATCTCTGGGTTGCTGCACAATTTGGAGCAGGCTCGAATTGTCCTTTATCGTTGCATCTTTCCGCCCAACCGCAGAACATTTTGCCAATACCAGGAATCGTCTTTACTACCTGCTCATCCATGCAATCTCTCTGCCTATGATAATGGGATATAAGTGGCGACTCACTTTCCTTTAAATCATTTTCGTCTTTTG
This sequence comes from Bdellovibrionota bacterium, assembly GCA_044238365.1. Taxonomy (GTDB): domain Bacteria; phylum Bdellovibrionota_C; class UBA2361; order UBA2361; family JBIIDM01; genus JBIIDM01. Next base: position 24,708 of record JBIIDM010000007.1, read on the forward strand.
GATACTGACTCTCGGGTAAGACACTCCCTGGATAAATGCCTGCAGCGTGAGTATTATGAAATTGATACTTGTCGTAAATACATTCAGTGCCTGGATCAGGTGCTTCACCGTACTCTGACGAACACTCAAAATCTTTTTCGGGAAGCTTGTCATATGGAACATAACTATCACGCGGTCCCGGACATTTTCCAGGACCAGCCTTGCAATTCCTTTGTGCGGCAAAAATTGCCTGATTAACTTCGCAAAGCGCCCGAGCCGTGCTGTTTGCAAATGTAGTTTCTGGATATAGCGTTCGACCTCTAAAACTAAAGCAGTTGTTTGGAGAAAGCGGATTAACGCTTGGTTTCTGCATTTTATCATGTGGCGCAAGTTCGGGTTGCATTAACAACCCCCCGGTATTTTCAGGCAATCGAGAATATTCCCATATTGAATCCTTTTTAAGCTCTTGAGACTGCACAACCGGGCCAAACCTCTGCACATACATATTTTCTATAACCCTCTTAAATTTATTCGAATCTGTGTTAAGTACGGTTGGAACCATTGAACGCAATTCAAAATACTTCCGGGGATTGATATCATCAGACTGAATGTATCCAGATTTATATGTATGCTTCCAAGTTCGTATGAATGGATGGAGTGGAAATCCACTCAAAATAAAACTCGACATACGGGGTATTGGCAAGGTACCGAAGAGAGGGACAGAGCCCGTAGAAAGAATCGAAGGTAAGCTGGTAACGGTAAAGCTGTCACCCGCAAACGGTATCAACAACCCAGACTTATCCTGTGCAAGTATATTTTGCGCTAGAGCCTTTTGCGTGATCTCGTCTTGCGTTGCCATGAACATAGCCGCCGCCATATTATTTACCATTGCTGGATTTCGACTCCCCCAATACGCGTGGGTCTCCTCCTTGTTCATAACTATTGTTATAAAAGGGAGCCAGTTTGACGTTGCTCTCTCAGCTGTTTGAATCAAATCCCTCATTGTCGTAACAAGAACATTTGGCACCAACGCATGATGGCCTGGGCGATGAACGTTATAGACACCCTCTACCTGATTATAAGAAACACCCAGTGGCAAACAAACTGGCAGCGGAATGCATAACCGGGTAAATGGAATCCTGATCTTCGGCCGACATGAAATATCAGGGTCGAGTCTCCAGCTAACGGGCTCACCAAATTGCATTGGAATTAAATGGTAAAATGCCGAATCAAGTTGAGTTTTAGTATAAGCCGCGATCACATCAAGAATCGGAGCGCCCCCCTTATTGGGTATTGCTGCACCAACGTTGTCCTTCGCAAAATCAGAATTAGACACATTATTATCATATGCTGACTGAAGGTGATCCTGACGTTCTATCGTTTCCGAACTTCCCCAGTATTCCTTCAGATCGGGAATGGTTGGCTTTGTTAGGTTCATGCCTGCTATATCACAAATCCCCAGACTTCCAAGGAGTTTTGATGGTCCTAAAAGCCCTTCTAATCCCTGTAACCATCCTGTAATTTGGTTAACTGGCGAAAAATCAAGTTCCGGAATAAAACCACCGATCCCGGAGGAGCCCGGAAGCGGGGGGAGCAACGAGCCAATCACAGGAATGTTAATAGGAGGAACACCAGTATTGTTTAACACGTCTAACACCTCCGTCGCCTTCCCCGCAAGATCAGTAAGCGTACCAAGCGGGACCGATAAACCCTGCGGTATACGAACTGGATTACCACTTGCGTCACGTACGATATTGCCAGCTGAGTCAAGCTTTAAAGCAATTCCTGTTGAAGGCATCGGAAGTGGAATTTCGCCAAGGCACTGAGTCTGCGATACTTGCCCTACAAGGGACCATGTAAGTACACAAGATAGGCCTATTCTAAAGACCAATGGCCTTATATCAATCTTCATATAAAATCTGACTAAAAACAGTTATTTAGTTTCATCCTTCGATAATACACTGAACAAGTCTTCCTTTTTATTTGAGCGATAGCGAATCTTTAGAGCCTGCCATAATCGCTCCACTCCTTTGTCCAACCGACCCTTTTCATCCTGGTCATAATTCTTAATGGCATCCTCTCCCTCTATCAACACTAGCCCCTTCTTCGTGACATGCATTCTTACGGGAAGACAGGAAAAGCCCGTCATTTTTAGAAATTCTGGCAATCCAGCTAGCGTATCAACTTCAAAACTCATCAATTTTGTCGTTATTCCATACGCGATTTTTTCATCTTGCGGTATCAAATCTCTTTGAATCATAAGAACTGGATTTGGCGATTTAATTTGAGCGCCTTTAGCAGATCTGATCCCTGGATCAAGAATCCTAACCTTACTCTCCTTACACAGAGGAATAGTCTCGGTTTCGTGCACTTCCTTATCGAAAGCACTCAACATGGCTTCATAGTTTTCTTTGGAGGCTAAAGATACAGACTTCTTAATCTCCTCCCAAGCCTTCTGATCTAGTTCAACGCGCTTAAACTTAACTCCCGAGTTTCCCTTAAAATGTAAAATAATATTCGTACTAGGAGCCTGTTTGATCTTATTAAGCTTTACACGGGAGTACACTTGATTTAACTCATTAGACCGCGCGAATATTTCATCTTTCGAAATCCCCTCTTCTCCGAAGAAAGAGTCAACGGCGGACGATTCGCCATCTCGATCTTCCCTATCTTCTTCCTGGCTAATGCTAAGGGAGCAGACTCCCCATAACATGAACAATCCCAGAAACATAGCCGCATTTAGCGCAGAAAAAAACCTGCAATTATTTTCAAAAATCACAGCTAAACGCCGACGTGAAAAGCGACTACCAATTAACATAATTTAAAAAAGTTTACAAAAAGTTCAACACTGTAAGTCCCATCAGAATTCAATATTACTCGTAATCTCAACTAATCAAATCTATAGATGCAGGTAACCGTTCCAATGGATTTTCTATCATGTCCCTTCTCATAAAATTAAATAAAATAAACAACTTCTCCTACAGCGCACTCCAACGTACTGCAAACAAAGCTCTACAGATACCTACATCATCAAAACGACCGTATCGTTAAAAAATCGTCGAAATTCGGCGTTGACATTTCTAAAGCCTTCAGATGCTCGAATATCCGACGCCGAAATAATATTCACCATAGGACACCGACAAGTATACCCATTCCAATTCAAAGTATCTGAAGACTCTATTTTCTGGAATGGGTATTTATTTGTCCCTTCGGGGACTTTGCTCCGCAAAGGATATACCGGTTCCTCATTTTTTCTGACTTTTTGAAGTGGAACCCGTATAACAAGCGTACTAAGTAAACTGCCAACCAAACCTCTCAGTTCAGCATTCTTCAATGCCAAATTTATATACATAAGTTGTTTGATTCCCAGAATCAGAAGTCCGTACTAAAACTGACTGATACAGCACTGAGAGAGCCTAATTGTGAGTTGAACGCTGTTAAGTCTTTTAAAGCAAAATTATTTTCTTCGATCTCTCTGCTAAAGTCTTCAGGACCATAAGGAGTATCCCATATTGAGGACCATATAGTTCCAGGAAAGTCTAGCTCAACCTTAATCAAATAACGGGAGGACAGTGAACAGGTCGAACCTTGAAAACTGGCCGAAAGAACCACCCCGCCCCTGCGATAGTCAAAACCACTTCCATTGCTAAGCACATCGAAGTAAGCACTACAAGCAAAGCTGTCTGAAATAGAGGCATATTCTGAGGGTGCAATAGGAACTGAAGCACATGCAGGACTTTTGTTAGGAACCAGGCCGCATTTCGCCGTAGGAGTGCCGTTTGGTGGGTAGGTTGAAGAAATGCTACAATTGGGATCGACTATCCCCAAATTACACATAGTTCCAAGCCCGTCCTTCAATTCCGTCAGGTACTCCCCATAGTCCATCTCTGAACTATAGGAGTAGTTGTACCATCCGTCGCACGTAGCCTGCGAATTTGAGGTTATTAGAGCACGAGCAGGTTTGTTGGCGACAAATCCAGTGTCAGAACTTTGATTTATCGAGGTACATTGACCTGATTGCAGTTGTTGGTTTTTTGTTGATAAAAGCGACCTTTCTCCCCTCAAAGCCTGCTGTTTCGCCCTCAGTCTTACTTGTAACCTTGCCTTCCGTGGTCCATTTGATACTGCTGCCATCCTAGTTTTTAAATCACTAATCTCGGCTACACGAGTCGAAATATCCTCCTTAAGATCCTGAATTTCGGTTTGCAGCTCATTTAATTGCGATATCGTCTTAGTAGGGTCCATTGGAAGGTTTACCGGAATTTCCTGACTTATTAAAAACCAGCCAGATCCATCTTTAGCCGCCGAATTTGCAGATTGGGTTGGGGAAAGTAATTTTCCATAAATCTGGGCCTCGGCAGGGGACCTCCCCTGAAGCTCAACAACCACGCTCCCAGAATAATCGACATTCAGCTCTGACCAAAAAGTCACTTTCTGAAAACTCGTATCAATAAAAATGGTATTTGGGAAGCTCCCAAAGGCGCGCCAGCCCGACGGCAGGAAATTAAAGAGCTCCTTCTTATTGGAATCTACTCCAATTATCGGAGAACTATCCTCGGCAAACGCTGAGGTAAATAGAATCGAAGCAAAGAACAAGGCTCTCAAAGGCAAACGCATTTCCCACTCCATTTGTATTAATCGTTTCAATTCCTAAAAAAGGATCTCGATTAACGACATACATGCTTCACAATTTTGAAAGCCAATATATCTTATCATGGTCAATAAACATTTCCGTATAGGGAATACTCTTAGAGACCTTAACTCGACGGAGGAACAGAAATAAATGGACATAATGGCATTTGGCAGCAGTGATATAAAAACCTATACTGTGCGCGGTCAAATTTTCGGTTTCTGAAACTAAGGGACTGCAAAAGTAGTGCAGGCATCCTGCCTGCACTACGCTCGTCGGTGACTCTCACAGAAACTGGAAACTTGACCGCGTGCAGTATACTTTGCTACGTAAAGCTCAGAAAAGCTACAGCGCCGACAAAATCGAACCGAGACGAGCACTAATTTTATCCGTGGGCAAAGCTGGCTCCAGGGTGTGTGGGACGGCCGAACGAGCCGACTCAGCAACTTCACTGAACAACTGAATAGTTACCAACGCCGCCTTAAATCCTTCTAACGTCAACATTGTAGATGCGTCCGATGGAGCGGCGGTAGGATCGTCATGGGTCTCAATAAAAAATCCCTGGCACCCTATAGCCAATGCCGCGCGCAGATACGGAAGGGCAAACCGCCTCATCCCACCAGAAACCCCATTCGCCCCACCTATTGACATACAACTATGCGTAACATCAAAAATAACTGGCCATCCCAAATCCTGCATCAACACAATACTACGAAAATCCACCACAAGATCACGATAGCCGAAGCACGTGCCCCTTTCACACAAAAGAATTTTGTCGTTTCCAGTGCTTGTTGCTTTTTCGGCAGCGAGTGCCATATCTTCAGGAGCAAGAAACTGCCCCTTCTTAATATTTACGATCTTTCCAGTACTTCCTACCGCTACAAGTAAATCAGTTTGGCGGCAGAGGAAGGCAGGGATTTGTATAACGTCGGCCACCTCTGCAATTGCAGGAACTTGACTTGTCTCGTGTACATCAGTAATGACCGGCAAACCAAACTGCCTCTTTACCTCGCCCAGGATCTTCAAACCCTCGTCAATTCCAACTCCCCTCTTCCCCTTTAGGCTCGAACGATTTGCCTTATCAAAGGAGGACTTGTAGACAACTTTAATATTTTTATGGCCTTCACAAAGCGACACAATTTTTTCCGCCATCATTAGAGAATGATCAAGCGATTCTATCTGGCATGGACCAACAAATAGAATTATTGGCAACCCCGTGTTCATTGACCATCTCTCCTTGCTATACCAGCCTGAATGAAACTTACGAACAACGGATGCGGCACTCTTGGAGTTGACTTAAACTCGGGGTGAAACTGGCATGCAACAAACCAAGGGTGATCAGGCAACTCGATCATTTCAACAAGAGAGCCATCAGGCGCCTCCCCCGAAATCAACATTCCGTGCGCCTCAAGTTTCTCCCGATACTCATTATTGACTTCCCACCGGTGACGATGACGCTCAGAGATTTCTGACGCGCCATAAATCTCTGCCGCCTTGCTGCCAGCAATAAGATGACACGGGTATGCACCAAGTCGCATAGTTGCACCTTTGCTCTCAACAGACTTCTGCGTTTCCATAATTGCAATAACTGGATGAGGCGTAGCTGGATCAAATTCAGTACTTGAACTCTTTTTCAGGCCCACAACATTTCTGGCGTACTCTATGACTGCGATTTGAAGACCTAAGCAAATGCCGAAATAAGGGATTTGTTTCTCACGGGCATACTGAGCCGCAATGATCATTCCTTCAGTACCACGAGAGCCAAATCCCCCGGGTATCAGTATGGCATGTACACCATCACGAGTTGCTCCCCCCCCCTCCAATGCCTTCTCTACTCCCTTTCTTTCGACCTCTTCGCTTTCGATATATATGATTTCTACTTGAACTTCTTGATTAAAACCACAGTGGTAAAGGGCCTCCGTCAACGATTTATAACTTTCGGTCAACTCCATATATTTACCGATCATCGCAATTCGAAGGGCACCCCTCACAGGATTATGGCGATTATAAACCAGCCTTTCCCAGGCCTCTAAATTCGGACTTCCCGTCCACATGTTAAGAATTTCAACGACACGATCATCCAAACCCTGCCTATGAAGTACCAATGGCAATTCGTAAATCGACTCGACATCAGGAGCATTGATAACGCATGAAGTGGGTACGTTACAGAACAGGCTAATTTTTTCCTTCAATTTGACATCGAGATCTTGCTCAGAGCGACATACTATTATGCCAGGAACAATCCCGAACCCGGTAAGTTCCTTAACAGAGTGCTGCGTTGGCTTGGTCTTAAATTCAGCAGCCTTCGACAAGTAGGGAACCAGAGTGAGATGAATATATAGGGTATTCTCAACTCCGCAATCGAAACGAAGCTGTCTAATCGCTTCCAGAAATGGCAACGCCTCAATATCCCCGACTACACCACCGATTTCGATAATACAGACGTCATATCCAGCCGCCGCCATGCTGATTCGGCGTTTTATCTCATCCGTAACATGAGGAATAACCTGCACTGTTCCACCGAGATAGTCTCCACGGCGCTCATTGGAAATTACGGTCTCGTAAATTTTACCGGTTGTGAAATTATTAAGGGAGCTTATCTTGCATCCTATGAAGCGCTCATAATGCCCCAGATCAAGATCTGTCTCCGCGCCATCGTCGGTAACAAAGACCTCTCCATGTTGTGTGGGACTCATCGTGCCAGGATCTACATTCAGATAGGGATCCAGTTTTAAAGCCGTAACCTTCAACCCTCTAGCTTCTAATAGTGCACCGAGTGACGCACATGTTAGCCCCTTACCAAGGGACGAAACTACGCCCCCTGTCACGAATATGTACTTTGTTGGACGAGTAATTGCCATCTAGGAGACGTTCCTTTTTTATAAATCTATCAAGACAAGCTTAGCCGATCATAGCCTGCGCCTTCTTCAATCCATCCGAGTCGTTTACCTCAAGAGAGTACTGTGAAACAAGTTCGTTGTTTATAACTGCCAAAACAGACAAGTTCCCGTTCAGCAACTGAGACTGATGCACGTCCTCAACTCTCTCGAACTGATTAATATTCGACGAGCAGATCCTCCTTAGCGCTGCAACTCGAATCAAAGAGACTCCAATATCTTTGAAACTGAAGGCATTTCCGCCAAGTTGCACAACTTCGTCACTCCTAGACACATCGTACCCTGCGAGACAAAACGGAAGCGGCGCTCTGGAGTAATAGCGAGGCCTGTTATCATCGGTAAGCACAACTTTAACCGAATTAATGCTAGCAAATTCATCAAAATCAACAATGGGAAACACCGGAGTAACACAATCAAAGTTACTTAATCGACTATCCATAATAGGGGCAACCAGCTCACGACGCCAGAGTGGCAACGAACACGGCACGATCAGACAACGTGTATCCTCGTTCCATCCTTCCCGCTGACCATAATGGTCATATGCGGCCAGCACCGAACAAAACAGAGATTCAGTCACTTGCGAGATAAAAAGGACCGGTATGCCATTATCCTTACAAAGCTGCTCAATTACATCATCCGACGTTACCACCCAACCCTCGACACCATCAATAGTGGAGAAACCAGCCCAGGTCCGTTCTAATAATGTTCGATTGCCAATCAGTTTAAGCGGTTTTCCCGGTAATCTGGAGCTCCATAATCGAACTGGCATAAAGCCGACGATACTCATTGTATCTCCACCCAATTGTATCTCCACTCAACTAATAACTCATCTTCTTTGTTTCAATCACTTTTTGATACACTTCCATATCAAGCTCATGCGAAGGTAATATGCGATGAAGAAGTGCCACTTGATCTGCATTACGAGCATCTCTTCTAGAGATGCCGATATCAAAGGATTGCATAGACTTTTTGGTGACCGCCGCTTGCACTATAGCACACCAAAGCCCCAGCACTAACCGGACATCTTCCTTAATTTTTCTCGGCAACCCAAAAGGAATCCACAATGGACCATCAACAATGGAATCAAGAAACTCGGGATCAGGCTTACCATCGGTGAACTGTTCCATGATGGTTTCGGGGAAGAACTTGTAACGGCAGACCAAAAGTCCAGTTACAAAAATCGAAAAGGACAGCTCTTCGTTTGCTTGGTGATAGTGGTCTACACTACTAAGCAATTCCACCAAAGAAGAACTCGTTACAAGATCCTCCTCACCCACTCCGGGTAACAAATTTTCCAACAAGCCTCCCTGATGAAGGAGGCGAACAATCGCCACCGCGCATCCTGAGGTTAGATCCTTCCTGAACTCCTCGAACAACCTCATCGGCGCGCACAATTTGATTAAATCACGCTGCGCCTCAAGAGCCTCCCAGGTATCAGACTCAATGGTAAAGCCGGCTCTGACTGCATGACGAACAACTCGAATCATCCTTACCGGGTCTTCAACAAAACGGCGATTTGGATCTCCGATGACCCGAATAACCTCCTTTTGAAGATCCGGAATACCATTTACATAATCGATTATTGACTCTGTCTCTGCGTCGTAGAATAAGGCATTAATTGTAAGGTCTCGACGAAAAGCATCCGATTCCTCATTGCCGTAGGTGTTATCGTTTCGCAGTGTTTGCAACTCATCGTCGACCAGTTCTTCAGCTGCCCTAAAAGTGGCTAGTTCAACGATCTTTCCACGACCGAAGTAAACATGAACGAGCTTAAAACGCTTCCCAATTATCCGGGAGTTGTTAAAAATACGTTTAATTTCCTGTGGCTTGGCGCTTGTAGCAACATCGAAATCCTTAGGGCGCTTTCCGAGCAAAAGATCTCGTACCCCACCACCAACTAAGCGAGACTCAAAACCATAACGCGACAGACGCGACATGACCTTCAACGCATCTTCGTCTATGGATTCTAAATCGATGTTGTGTTGATCGCTTAGATAGACCTTTGGAATCATTACAAAATATTGTCAGTAAAATCAAAATGTTAATATAGCCCGTAGAATATACCCGTTAATGGTGAAAAATACAAAAAAAAGAACTGGTCACAGCCGCCCCCGATGATACTTGATTGCGACCCAAAATCACTAAATTCCAAGTAATTTCAGATAGATGAGCCGCTTTGGACCACAAAACTGCTCTTTTTAGTATCATATAGAGGGAACCAGTTACAAAAAAGAACCTAAAGCAGGAATAGAAATCCACCGATCCAATTTGAAAGCCGGAAAAGCTTACATAGTACGAAGACACAGTCCGTCTAAAAGGCGGAGCTCAAAAAAAGAACAGAGGTAAGTAGCTACAGTTATTATCCTTATACTTATAAGACAATCGTAAAATAAGGCTTTTGACGAAGAGCAGATTGGACAACCTGATGAACGCTAACTTCGCGAACTACATTCGCAGGCATAGACAGGAACAGTGGTACTTTATGTGACGAACATTACAATAGACGTAATATACTCCACGCGGTCAAGTGTTCGGCTTCCTGAAACCCGCGACTGCACGCAATTGGGACGCCATAACCCAATTATTTCGGAATGGATGGAGAAGGGGCTGAGCGTAAAAACCGAAAACCTGACCGCGAGAAGTATAAAGTATAGTTTCAAACGGATAAGGCAGAACTTAAATACAAGCCGTTTTGTAATGTGACTGAGAGAGGAATGGCCTAACCCTGATTATTCACGAGCCCGCACACCACCAGAGTGGCTAAGGCACCGAATCTTCGGCACCTTAACCACTCTGGAGGCGCGTTTCGTGAATAATCAGGGCTAAAGAAAACCAGGTGGAACCAGAAGCTGACACCACCAAATACTAAGAGTAAATCTATGAGTCGAGGAGTCTACAGTCACGAGCAAGATGACTCAGATTTTGCCTGGTTAATTAACAACTACAAAACCTCTGGTAAGAAGAGCATTCTGATTGATATTCCTGGCTCCCCAATTGTATTGATTGCTATCCCCGAGGCGGAGGAATCCGAACCGGAACACGACCACTCCACGGAGCAAAAACAGATATCGCCGACCCAAGACCGATCTTAAGTCCCGCTATCCGGTGACTGTATATCTCTATTGGTAACTACTCAGGTACCCTCACCATCAGCACGCTCGTAAAGCGCCCCAACTAGTTGTAACTGCCAGGGATTTTTCCAAGGTCGAGGAAAGTGATTGTTTTGTGAATGAGGCGTGGTACTCCACG
>JBIIDM010000112.1:0-11508 GCA_044238365.1 Bdellovibrionota bacterium
GCAGGTTATGGCGATCTGTTTCGAAGGGTGATAGACGGCACCGGTTCGGTCCTCTACATCCCTCGCTACAGCTTCCCGCAATTCTGTGGTGCCGGGTTGAAGCGAATACTTCCCTGAGGAGGGACTGCTCTGAATATACTCTGCAACAGCATCAGTAATAAACGACGGTGTGGCAAACGACGGTATTCCCTGTCCCAGTGATATGCTACCCGGATAGTGCTGTGCCAGCAATGGCATCTGCTTAATGGCTGAAACTTCAATGGCCTGAACACGCGTCGAGAACTTCATTGTGTACCTTTTGAATCAAGATTTACGCGGAGAAAATGGTCCCCTATCATTAGCCCAATCGGAGTGGCGAGTAAAGAAATTACCCCAAAAGCTACGCCTTAAGCTTATACCCGGTCAAAAATATCCATCGGATTATCATAAGGAAGACGGTTAGAAAGATGGCAATCATAGTGAGACTGATTTCCAAACTCATACCTGCCTTCCCGTAAAAACTCCATCGAAATGTGCTCATCAGATAGATTACCGGATTAAATAAAGATACCTTTTGCCAGAAAGGCGGCAACATATTTATCGAGTAAAAGCTACCACCCAGGAAACTGAGTGGTGTGACTATGAGCAACGGAACTACCTGCAATTTTTCAAAGCTATCTGCCCAAATACCAATTATAAAACCAAGCAAAGAAAAAGTAGTCGCAGTCAGAAGGAGAAAAACGAACATCAGAAAGGGATGTTGAATATGAAAATCAACAAAAAAGTGCGCTGTGATCAATATAAGTAACCCTAGTACTAAGGATTTGGTTACCGCAGCACCTACATAACCAATCAGTATTTCAATGTAAGATATTGGAGCAGACAACACCTCGTAGATTGTTCCACTAAATTTCGGGAAATAGATACCAAAAGATGCATTTGCAACACTCTGGGTAAGGACCGAGAGCATCATTAAGCCCGGAACAATGAATGCGGCATACCCAATTCCATCAATATCAGATATCCTGGATCCAATAGCAGAGCCAAAAACCACAAAGTACAGAGCCGTTGATATCACAGGAGAGGCAACACTTTGTGCTAGCGTTCGCCACATTCTATGCATTTCAAATAAATATATAGCTTTAACTGCATTACTATTCATTGCTCTCCTACCAGCTTGACAAAAATATCTTCCAGCGAGCTTTGGTTTGTTCTGATATCCCGGAAGAATATCCCCTCCTCCTGTAACGTATTTAGCACTTCCTCTATCCCTGTTTCCTCACTCTGTGAGTCGTAGCGATAGACCATTTGTGTCCCCTTGACCAACAGGTTAAAGCGCTGCAATCCTACCGGCACCTCTGTCAATTCGTTTCGAAGCTCAAGGACAAGTTCCTTGGTGCCTAACTTATGTATCAGGCGCTCCTTCTCTTCCACTAATATTATTTTTCCCTTATTGATGACGCCGATGCGATCAGCCATCTCTTGAGCTTCTTCAATATAATGAGTCGTAAGAATTATTGTTACTCCCGACGCGCGCAGCGACTCAACTTGCAACCACATTTCCTTGCGTAGTGAAACGTCAACTCCTGCCGTGGGCTCATCAAGAAAAAGAATTTCCGGCTCATGCGAAAGAGCCTTTGCAATAAGCACTCTGCGTTTCATCCCCCCAGATAACGTCATCATTTTATTCTTGCGCTTATCCCATAGCGAAAGCGCCTTCAGAACCATCTCTATGTGGGCTGGCTTGGAAGGTTTACCGAAAAGGCCGCGACTAAAACTAACTGTATCCCACACTGTCTCAAAGGCATTGGACGTAAGTTCCTGCGGCACGAGACCTACAAGGGAGCGCGCCTGCTTGAATGACTTAATGTTATCGTACCCATTTATAAGAACATTACCCAGTGTCGGATTAGTGATTCCGCATACAATATTGATAAGTGTCGTCTTGCCCGCACCGTTAGGGCCAAGTAACGCAAATATTTCACCTTTCTTGATTGTCAGGTGTATATCATTAAGGGCATAAAAACCGTTATCAAAGACCTTACTGAGGCCCATAATCTCTATTGCTGGTTCCATAAGCTCGATAGTTTACAAAAAATTCGGGGTCTTTGGATTCGACTAAGGAGGTTAGCAACTCAGGGAATTTCTGTCATTAGCCAAACCGTAGATCGTCAGTGTTGTCCACCTAGACCAAAAAAAACTTTTGCTTAGGTACTTAGCCCGGATTATTCACGAGCCAGCACCGGGCTGCCGGCAGTATACACGAACGAACTCCTTTTCCGATTTTTATCTGATCGACTTTCGTCTTCGCGGGTAAGTAAAGCTGAAAAAGCCCCAAACTTTACATAACAGCGTTAATTTTTTCCGGTACGGTTAATCCGCACAGTATTTACTGCGAAACCACCTCAACCTGAACTTTCAAACCTTCCATTGTAACCTTAAAAATACCCCCAGGGTCACAGGACCAGTCAAGCACCGAATTCAAAGGCCGCCCGAGGAGGTAGACAAGGATCGCACCTATACAACCCTTATGAGTAACTATTGCAAAGGGACCATCCCCGCGAGCTTCAATCTCACGTAGTATCTCACCACACCGATTTACTAGGTCACGCACGCTTTCCCCAGCCGGAGGAGCACTCTCCACATAGTTATCACACCAAGGATCTGATTCAGACCGCGGAATCTCCGTCCACGGCTTCAGCTCCCAGGACCCAAAGGACATTTCCTTAAGTCGATCATCGGTTTCGAACGCCGCACCATAAAGAAATTGTGCTAGTCTTGTACACCGGTTTAGTGGACTGGAGAAGCAGATCAACGAAGGCGGCAATGATCGGCGAACTACTTCCGCCTCCTCGCAAAAGCTGTCACGGCACGGCACTTCAGACTGCCCATAGCAAATGCCCGGCTCTACTGCTACTGATGTATGGCGAATCAAATAAAATACTTTTTGTGGTACGGCATCCATAGCTGATCAACTTTTACACATCAAGCCGCTGCAGAGATTACCAGATATACCGCAATCTCACTCAACTGCTGAATCGCTCCAAGAATGTCTCCCGTATATCCCCCAAGGGGAATAAGCAGAACCCGAGTTGCAATGATACGTAGAAAGAGCAGCGGAAATAAAATCACAAGAATATAAGAAGGCAGCAGTAGTACCAGACACAATACTGTTGTTGCTGCTCCGATTGCCAGATCAGTTCCTCTCATACGATAGGCCAACGGACGGATCTTTGAGGAATCATCATCTCGAGCGTACTCGTGTGTAAAAATGTATGATACGGCAACGAACCGACTCACCGTATGGGCTATTATTAGAGACCACGGAAGTAGAGTCGCAGGTAACGCTTGAAGTACGGCAAATTTTAGGCCAAGGGCGAAGAAAATTCCGATCGCACCATACGCTCCGACTCGGGAATCCTTCATTATCAAGAGAATGTTTGCGCGGTCCCAACCTCCCCCGAACCCATCACACGTATCAGAAAGCCCATCTTCATGAAAAGCTCCGGTAATGAGTATTGTAGCGAGCATGCAAAGCAAAATTGCCACAGCGGGCGTCCAGAGAGCAGTTGCTACCATCAAAATTAATGCCCCTGAAGCACCTACGAACATACCCACCAGAGGAAAATAGCGGCAGGAGGCATTGAGCTGTGTCTCCGAATACCCGATCCATGCTGGACACGGTATTCTTGTTAGAAACATCAATGCAGTGAAAAATAATTTCAGCTGTTCGTGCATTACAATCCTCAAGATGCGTTTGCCACCTGCGCAGACTCAAAACTGGCCATATCGTTGAGAAAAGCAACAGCGCTACGCACGAGGGGGTACGCCAACGCGGCACCAGTCCCCTCCCCTAGGCGCATACCTAAATCCAGCAAAGGAGTCAGTTCGAGCCACTCGAGCAGGAGACCGTGTGCACGTTCGTGTGATTGATGGGATGCAATACAGTACCCGACGACGGACGGCTCAAAGGCCGCAGCTGCACCTAAAGCCGCGCTAGCGACAAAGCCATCTATCACTATTACCATGCGTTTAGATGCTGCCTGCAGAATTGCTCCGGTTAGCATTACGATTTCAAATCCGCCAAACGTTGCCAGCATCTCGAGCGGATCCTGGATACTATAAAGCGCAAAGGCTTGCTCCAGTACCCGAACCTTGTTCTTCAGCTGTAGATCGTTAAGCCCGGTCCCTCGACCAACACAGCTATCAATTGGCACGCCAAGAAGTGATGCGGTAATGAGCGACGCTGACGAGGTATTCCCAATCCCCATTTCACCAAGACACACGACGTTGCACCCTTCGGAGTCAATCGTATCAATGACGGCACGCCCTGCCTCCAGTGCGGCTCGGCACTCATCAACGGTCATTGCTGGTTCAGAAAGAATACTGCGAGTCCCGCCCCTGATCTTCGCCCTGACGAGCTGAGGATGGTGTGGCAGATCGTAGTTAACTCCGGCATCTACTATGCGCAACGTTAGACCAGCTTCCCGAGCAAACACCGAAATGGCGGCACCGCCATTAAGGAAATTTAAAACCATTTGCCACGTTACCTCCTGTGGGTAAGCACTCACTCCTTCGCGGGCCAACCCATGGTCTCCGGCAAAAACAATCACCTGTGGATTATCCAGCTTCGGAGACGGAGAATCCTGAATTATCCCAATCTGAAGAGCAAGGTCCTCGAGCCGCCCTAGGGCACCCAATGGCTTTGTCTTATTAGAAATTTTCTGTTCCAATACCTCCCGCAACGTTGGTCGAGGCGACTGAATCAGGTAGCCCTTACCCTCAGCGGGCGCCGTGTCTTGGGTACGCGGAGCCCACCCATCACGCCACGTGGCCCCAGTGTCAAAAAGAGGCGTGACGAACGGCATATCAATACATGATGGAAATTCCTTCTGCATTCGATAGGTATTGTCTGACATACGGCTCCTACAGGAAATGATTAACCCCTTTTCGAGAGTGACCAAAAGGGGGATTGCTATAAGTTATTTGACTTATCAAATATACTGTTCGCGGTCAAGTTTTTAGTCGTTCGATTCCCCTGCGCCAGACCACCTATTTCGCAACTGCGATGGTTACGTGCTTGATCTTCGCCATTGATATAGTAGCCTCATAGGCGCCAGTTCTCCCAGTCTCGGGATTCTCTAACGAATGTGCCGTGATTATCTTCAGCGCCTTTATACTTCCATCTTGATTCCTAATGACTCCTGAAATAAATCCAGCGTGCCCACCCCCGTTTTTCCATGATATTTGGCAAGCAGCTCCTCTCGTTATATCCTGATCCGTAAGGTCCGAAACCGAGCGATAGTCTGCAAGACCCTGGTCAACCATGAATCCAGGAGCTCCATTAATCCGTAAATCCTTGGCTGCCAACGCACGATCATACGCCTCCTTCGGCGTTCCGCCATACTGGCCTTGCAAATCATAGTCAATCTTTACCCTCTTACGTTCATCATCTGAGAGCGAACGTCCCAACTTTTCTTCCACGACCGCTTCACTGAAAATCGAACAATCCCATGTTCCTAACTTGTATTCACGGTGGGCAGTTTTCTGAACCAAAGTTCTCGCTATATCGGTGTAAGAACCAGAACATTGCACTGTCCCCTCGACTTCTGGCGAACCACTTTGCGGATCATCCTTAGGCGAAGGTGAATGTAATGGCTCCGGTGAACTGGTTATTGAATGATTCATACAGCACAATAATTTAAAAATGGGTAGTAGCCTTACTCCTAACCTACTGTAATTACATAACTTAACCTATCCCCGGCATTTGCCCCGCTTATGAGACCGACGAACCGCCACCTTATTTTTTAACGCTTGTTTAAGTAAATAGATGTACACTAGATTGTGTGCTAGCGTAAGCCCCTAATATCCGAAAAGAAGGATGCAACTGAGTTTGATTCGGTAAAGATTCTGGGATTCACCGTAGGGCCTTGATAGAAGATTCAACATCTCGCATAGCAATCCCGAATTTTTAGGCCGAAACGAGTATATCGTAACCCCATTTAAGTATACACTCCCCTGAACGCACAATATGTCAGGATAACTGAATGATCAGGCATGTCGGCCCTCTTGTCCGTCAAAGCCAACGGCATTCAAGATCTAAAAGAGCACTAAAATATAAACTTGCTGACTGAGAAATGATACGGATAATTGAATTAACAACACTTTCACCTGAGCAACGGTCATTCTACCTCCAACGCGCGCAGGCGGATGTCAATGAGGCATTCGCGACGGCCACGCGAATTATTGACCAGATACAACATGATGGTGACGCCGGTGTGGTAGCACTGACCAAAGAATTTGATGACCCTGAATACGAACAAAGCCGGTTAATTGTAACAGAGCAGGAGATTGACCTGGCTTACGAACTGGTGCCGCAGCACGTCATTGACCAGATAAAGAATCAGGTTCGACTATCCCGGCTCTTCCACGAAGAACAGCGACGGCAGATCCCGTCCTGGGAAATCGAGTACGCGCCAGGAATAATTGGCGGCGAAAAATGGACGCCAATTGATGCCGTAGGCCTTTATGTTCCCGGTGGCAAAAACCCCTTTCCGACCGTCCAACAAATCCTCGGAGTCGCAGCGTCTGTAGCAGGATGCACTCGAATTGTCTCTTGTATTTCACCCCGCGGAGCGAATTACGAAGTACTCATTGCAGCGCGAGAAGCAGGAGTACATGAGATTTACCGGGTTGGGGGCGCCCAGGCAATTGCGGCACTCGCCTACGGGACAGAATCAATTGCTCCAGTGCACCTGATCGCTGGACCGGGAAGCCCGTACGTTACAGCCGCGAAAGTCCTCTGCCAAAAGAAAGTAGCAATAGACATGCCTGCAGGTCCGAGCGAGGCTATTATACTTGCTGATGATAGTACCCAGGATGGCCTTACCCTCGAAACAAAGGCCAGACTCTGTGCCGCTGATATTCTTGCGCGAGCTGAACATGGACCGGACTCGGCCGGCGTGATGGTGACACCGTCAATGAAACTGGCTCAATTAACACAACAAGAAGTACACCGGCAGGCAGAAACACTGTCACGCAGGGAGTATATTGATGCAGCTCTTGCCCGATATTCAGTTATTATAGTAACTGATACGCTTAACGATGCCATCGCGTTCGTAAATTCGTACGCACCAGAGCACCTTGAAGTGCTTTGTGAAAACCCGCGTGCAGTCCTTGCCGAAATACAGCACGCCGGATCGGTCTTTCTTGGAAACTTCAACCCCGTCGCAGTTGGAGACTATGCCAGCGGCGTAAATCATATCCTGCCAACCGGCACCTGGGCGAACCGTACGTCGCCGGTAGGTGTATGGACTTTTATGAAACGAGTGCAATTCAGTGAACTGAGCCGCAGTGGCCTCGAAAGCCTTAAGGAAACCGTTTCGGTGATCGCGGACATTGAGGGACTTGATGCGCATAAAATGAGTGTTCTGCGAAGATTTACGGAGCAGGAAACCGATTTGAAAAAACTGGAAAAGTAACCTCCGCTGAAAATCCCGGGCGATCGAATGAACACTGACAGCACCATTCACACTCAGCTATTACAGTCCACAGTTGGAGGCGGAGCAGCATTAGCTGATTCAGCCGTCGTACGGGCCGCCCTGGATAATTACCTGAAGCACGCTCTTCCTGGCATCTCCATAAGCTCGATTACTCCCCGTATTACCACCGCTGCTCTTAACTCAGTATCCGCCCTGGTGAAGTTCACCCTAAAGGATATCGATTATGATACCTTTTGCAAAGTTCATATTGAGTCGAATCGAGACGAGACAACATGTAGCAGCCGAGCCGGTATCGAAGAGTATCATAATGCAAATTTGATAGCCGAGTACGGCTGGCCAGTAAATAAGCCGATTCTACAGGATTTGATCAACCCCGACTACCCGATAATTATTTATGATGTAATACACGACCCGACTCTTTTTGATTTGATTGAACGTGGCTTTGCTACCGGAGAACGACAACTCACTGATGCTGATTTCAATGGGCTGTACGAATTTAATCAAACCGTCGGTACCGCCTGTATTCGCTCCACCCGGCTTGTTCTGGCAAGCGAAGCTGCCTCAGAGAAAGCCACGCCAATGCAAAGTCTGTTCAATGCACGTCTAACCCCAGGTGGAAGGATCACACAGTGGTACCCTCCTGAAAAGATATTTGCCCTACCAGGAAAAGATGGAAAGATAATTTCCGCCTCGTGGGGAGACCTTTTAGATATTGATTGGATCATAAATGGAGTTCGCTACCAATCCACCTTACGCCAAGTAATTGAACGCTCCCGAGAGCTGCTCTCGTACCAGGGACAGGAGCACGCTGCCGTCTGTGTCAGCCACGGCGACGATCACGCTGGCAATTTATTTTTACGGCGCTCACCAGGAAACACTCGAGTTACCTGTATGGACCCAGCGTTTGCCGGGTGGAATCCGGCGCTTCTTTCACAGGTAAAACCTTTTATACACAACGGCATACTCCCTGCCGCTGGAATGTATTATGAACCCAGCTTGCCGAAATGCGAGTACCTGATTTCTGGAGAAACGGCGAGTGTTACCATCGACTACCTCGGCACTCCCAACTTCGATCACCTTATTCTACTGAGCAATCAAATAACCGATACCAGAATTATCCCAATGGTGGCACATTTAAAGAGTCTGGGCTGCGACCTTGAATACTGCATAGAGCAGCTTCGCTACGCCTTTACGACCTGTTGCTATCTCGTTATTGACGTTGCCAAGCTACTACGGGAACGAAGCACTAAAAGAGCTAATGGGCAGCGATGCACCGCAGGAACGGGCGAAGGGCTGCTGCCGTTGATATTCCTCAGTCTGAACCTTGATCAATTGCCCCAACTTGTCTACCTTCGTGAAGAACTGAGAAAGCTAACTACCTAAGCAAAGGTTTTTGGTCTTAGGTACTGCGGTTAGAAAGGCAAATTCCTATAAAGGAAAAAAAAATCACGTATATGACTCAGAGAGAACTCCCATCACACCAAGAAATTGTCGCACTATTTGAAGCTCTCCCATGCGGTGAACTATTGACGTATGCCCATGGGGTTCAACAACGGCTCCTTGCTGGTGAAACTCTGAGTTCAAAGAAGGACACCGACGATCCGGATAGTTGGGTGACACTTGCCGACACCTGGATTCAAGAACGAATAATCAGTTATTTTGAAAGCTCCAATCTTTCTGGACTCTACTTAATAATCGCAGAGGAATCCCTTCACACAGAACAAGCTCCTGGAAATAAACCATATACGCTTATAATTGACCCACTTGATGGAACCTCCCCCTTTCGGAAAGGTTCGAGTGAATGGGGAATAATGGTCGCATTATACGCCCATGAGAACTCACAGCAGTATAGCTGGAACCTACTCTCAGATGGTTCACTCTACACAAGCTACCTGCCGACACCAGCAAATCTGGGGCTTCGCCCGGACTCCATGGTTGATGCAACTCCTACCACCACAGCCTTCAACATAGACCACTGCGCTTACGGAGCTGAGGATCTCGACGTGCTGGAATCGAAATTAGCACAAATATTGAAAATTCCACCATCATCGGTGGCGGTATATGCTAATCCAACAGCAGTCGTAGTCGGATACCAGTTACTTCAGGGAAAACTGGATGCACTGCTGTGGGTAGCCAGCGACAAAGGAAAACGAATTATCCCGGTCTATGACCTTTTATTTCTTAAAGCGTTGCCCAGCAATCGATTCATCACCAGACTAGCAATCGGTGAGGAAGGAATCACCCTTGTCGTCGTTGCTCGCACAGAGGAAGTTGCGACCGCTCTTATAAGGACGGCAGAGCTATTGCCCTGGGCCCGTCTCGGGCAAAACCAGCCGAGCACCCTTGACTCCGTTGTTTGGTCTCTTAGGCCGAGTTAAAAAGCCTTTTGGTCTCCGGGGAGGGAGGCATGTGTTGAATCGTGTAGTAGTGCTAAAAAAACATGGGTTGAGTGAGACTTTCCTGGAATGAGCCACCTGTGCTACTGCCTGGAGAACACAAACAGCTACCCCTACCATCAATGGAGGGAAATATATGTGGCACCGATAGTTCTGGGAGTTTTCTGATCAAATCGACCGGGAAGCTCTTTTAAGCAGAGTATAGGCGAAAAATGATACACAGGGTCTGGTATTGCGCATATCTCCTAGTAAGCATACATATTTCGTCATTTTCGACTAATTACTATTCTTATACCGTTTATGGCAACCAGAGAAACCAATACTAAGACTTCTGAAACCGCTGTCCCTACTGCCGGGGACCTCGAACCATCTTTTCCAGATGGTGCTCGTGAACCTTTAACGGCTGATGTTCAGTCCATGTCGTTTGCAGGAAGTATAGGACTTTTTAATAACGCTACCAAATTAATTCGAACAGTCGATCAGACTTATAATACTGGGAAACGCCTGGAACGGACCATTAATGGTGGAAATAATCGGTCTCCGATTACCAGCGAACAGGCAGAAAACGCCTTTGCAAATGAAATTGAAAGAGCTATAAATCGAATGGAAACACCTGGGTTCCAGAACAGTAGTCCTCGCAGACAAGAAATCTGGGCGACTGCTGAGTCCATTAAACTTGAGAGGATCTACTCTAAGATGGAGCGCCAGAGCCAAGAGAGGTATGGCAAGTTATACAATGACATCCAATATAGGCTGAACGAGATTAGTTCAGGTCAATGGTCCAATGACAATCCTTACGATCGCAATTCCTATACTGCCAACTCTGATATGAGCGCCGAGAAGACAGAAAAAGCATTCGTAACTACGCTACAAAAAGCGTACAAAGAAATGAATTTGAAAAATTTCACTGAATTAACCTCCGAGCAACAGTCCCTTTGGGCTACCCAAGAAGCTTTAAGAGCGCAAAGAAAGTATGACGATATGAGCCCTGACAGCCAAAAAATTTACCGGAAGAATTACGTAGCGTTTCAAAACAAGCTTCTGAGCCTAGGTGCCCAAAACTATAATGAGTTCTCCAACGAACGACAAGCGCATCGAAACCGTATAGGGGGTGTTAATTCTACGTCTTCAACTATTATAAGCAGCCTCCCATCCACGACATATGAAGACGACTTGTGGAACTCTTAACCCCGATCGCAAACGGCGCAGTACGGCCTGCACCCTTTGTTAAGGGCCGGACTGCAGGACTGCAATAGTTAAATTTAATTTTCTGACACAGTCTTGGGAGGCTCTTCAGGCTATGTGGCATTAAAAATTTACGCTCAAGGAAAGCTGCTGGCCCTGAGCCCCGTCTTGAGTCAGGTCAATTTATAAAACTTCAAAAAATTCTAAAAAAACCTGCAACTGCTGCGGGATACACTACCGACCTGTGGTCAGGTCCTCGTATAGGTCACTTACTCAAGCACAGATTTTGAATTGTTTATCACTCCAAACATTTACCAAGACTACTGCGTCGCTTGGGACTTTACCTAAACCCGGATTATTCACGAGACGCGCCTCCTGAGCGGTTAAGGTGCTGAAGATTTTGGCGAAAATGAGATTTTCAGGCTGACATAGTGTCGAGACACATG
>JBIIDM010000117.1:0-11186 GCA_044238365.1 Bdellovibrionota bacterium
ATCTTCGATCTTGTCTTGCACGTTGCCATAAAAAATTATAAAAAATAGAGAATTTTTTATTCTCATTGCTTTTTAACATCTACTACATCTTTAGTGTATTCGGTTAAATCAAAAAACAAGTTTAGTTTTTTTTGATTTGCCAAATTTTTATCTGTCTAAATTAGTTGGTAAATCGATTTTCAAGTTGTGCCGTATAAGAGGACTAAGTTGCCTAATATTATGCGATAAATGGCTGGTTCACGGGGTAAACTGCTGAAGCTGTTGCAGCAGTACTTCACGCCTCATATGACTACTCGGTTTTCCTAACTCTTCTGACGCTTTTCTCCCGCTCGCTCACTCACCACCCGAACTCCGCCCAACACCCACCCCGCCAGCAAATATGGTAGAAACAAATACGTATGGCTTAAAAACGTCATTGTGAACAGATACGAAACAAAGGTGACAAACAGCACCGGATACTGTGCTCTGATCCTCCAAGCGTATAACAGGATCGTGAGCATCAATCCTGTAAAGAGCGCAAATCCTGGCAGGCCGGTTTCACCCATAGCGAGAATCCAGGAGTTGTGCGCCGTACGTTCTCCGGTTTCGATGAAGGAGGTGGCAAAGTCGTCAAACCGTTTCGGGAACTGCTGAAAACCGACGCCCAAGATCGGTGAATGGCGAGTCATCTTGAGTCCTGCGATAATCATTGCTTTGCGGGATACTGAGGATCCCTCCAGATCTGATTCGCTCCGTGAGACCAATACCATGGCACCCAGCGCTCCAATAATCAGACCAACGCCAATGCAGATCTTCAAAAGAATATACCGACGATCTATCGCCAAGGCCCCGGCGATCGCCATGCTTATGCCAGCGCCTAAAAGCGTAGCCCGTGACTGCGTATGCCAGATGGCAATCAGAAACAGGATCAGCACTATGAAGGCTGTAGGCTTACTACCTTCAAGTCGTTCGGGGCGGCCCATAAAGAAGGTGGTAGCCACAATTGGTAAGGCGATAGAGATTAGGGCACCTAGGTCGTTCGAGTTCGACCAATACCCTACAGTTTCAAGGCGACCTCCATGGGCAAGAGACGAATGGGTAAGTGTAAGGTAATAGGCATTTGCAAGTACACCGGTGATACTGGTTAAGATGGTGGACCGGACAAGTGCCAGATCTACAAGTTGCCGGGGGGTATTGTAGAGTAGAAAAGCGACGGTAACAGTAGGGAAGAAGTTTTCGATTATGGCCTGAACATCGCCACCCTGCACCAGGGTATCTGCTGTGATCCACACGATCCAGCCCGCAAAAAGAGTGGCAGGACGAGACCAGTGAATGGCTAGTTTCCGGAGTACCAGGGCTTGCAATAACCACGAAGCCATTGATATACCCGCACACAGTTTCGGTATAAGGAGTAGCAGTGCATTAGGCTCGCCGAGTTCCCAGGGGCGCGTTAGGAGGAAGGCAACAAATACGTTGACTGCACAACTTGGTGAAAGCAGCGACAACGAGATCCCCACGCTGACAACAATGCCTAATTCAGCCAGGTCGATGGGAAGAATTCTTAAGCTGATGATTGAAAGTGTGGTGAGTATGGTCAGCAGAAAGTATAGTGAAGAATTTGAGAGTGCCTTAATGTCTTTGTAGTGTGCTACCCCAATATTCGTAAAACAAAGGAAAAGAAAGAGTGATGCAATTCCGGCTGGAATAACGTCATGATAGACCACTGAGTCCGGAAATGCTCTATTAAGAATCATGGCAGCGGTCAGGCCTGTTTAGGTTCGGGCAGGCGGGCCTTCCTACCCCGAATTTTCTTTTGCAGGGTAACAAGTAACGGCAATTCACCGAGAATTGGAGCATCGAAGATCAGCGCAAGTTCATCATCATCAAGCGACTCAAGCGGTATGGCTTTTCGTTCAAAGTACAATACGAGCAGTGCCGCAAAAATAATCCCTGAAAGCAAACCTAACCCTATGTAGCGCTCCTTCTGTGGTTTGAACGGAATGAGCGGAACTTGAGGAGGTGAAACTATTGAAACATATGCGGGATTCTTTTGATTTCCTTCCATGGAAACCATGATCTTCAACTTACTGAGAAGGTTAACCAGTTCCGCGTAAAGCGCCTGGTTTGTTGTTCCTCCGGGGTGGACGGTATCAATCGTCATTCCCTCCGGAACTATTATCTCGTTTTGCGGCTGCATCTGTTTGAGAGCAAGGCTAAGTTCTTTTTCAGTCGTGCGGGCAACAATCAATTGTGGGTGTTCTTCCGTAAACCGTGATTTGAGGCTGGCGATGCGAGCGTTTACTTCTTCAAGTTTTGATTTTACCCTCGCCTTGGCTTTTTCATCACCGGCGTTCGCAAGTACTGCACTAAGAAAGTCAACGCGTTCCTCAATAACTCTTTCAGCGGTACGAAGCTGCTGGCTGCGATATTTCGAGATAATATCGAGGATGTGCTCGGAAATCCTGGTCATCATTTTAAATGCTTTCTGTGGATCCTCAGAAGAAATGCTTAATTGAAAGCTTGATCCCGTACGAAACGACTCAATTTTGGCCCGAAAGAGTGCCCGTTCAGTTCCACGAGCACCCGTTCCCGGCTCTGTGGTGTAGATTCCAAAGCCTTGAGCCAGGTCGTCAATAAATGGTTCGTCAAGAGCTTTTTCTAGGATCGCGTTGCGTTCAGAGTTTATCTCTGATGGGTCAGTAATACTTGGAATCAGCTCGCTCGCCAGTGGTGCGTTGAAAAAGGCTGATTGAACGGCAAGGGTTGTACTCGACTTATACTCTTTTGGTGTAGCGAAATAGATAGCCGCGGAAATTCCCACCATCGTTATTAGTGAAAAAAGAATCGCTCCCTTATGCCTCCAGATCAGTGTTAAGTAATCGTCAAGGAGTAATACGCGGTGTTCCATGTTTACCTTCTTTTTACGAGGAAGTTGTTATGAATCACCCCCATCAGCGAAATGCTTTCCTGATCAAGTCGTTTCTTGATGACTTGAGCGGTTCCGCGATTACGCGAATCCGGGGACAGCAGCAGTACTGCTCGTTCGATTTGGCGAGCGAGTACCATCGGGTCAAAATGATCGCCACTGACCGAGCTCATAGCACAGGTATCGAGAAGTATCAGGTCATAGGACGGGCTCAAAGCTGCAATAAAGGGTTTCATCAAGAATTCGGCTGTTTGAAGTAGGGCTACGTCGCTGGATTGGAAGATCTTTGATGAACGATTGTCGGCTCTTTCAGCGTCAGGGGCGACTATTCCCGATGGTTGCATTGATCGGGTCGCGATCAGGTCAACGCCCGTAATGCCTCTGAAGTGCGAATCGTCATCGCGCCCGGCTGGTTGCTCTTGAGTAAGTGATAAATCCCTGATGACGCTACTGGAGTGAAATGACGACTCTCTGCTCTGACTAACCGTATCCAGTATCAAGACGCGACTTTTTAAGATGGAGGCGTAGGCAAGTGCCAATAGTGACACCAAGAACGAGCGCCCTTCACCTGGGTACTCACTGAGAATTATCAGGCTTTTATACGGGGTTTCAGTTTGGGTTGACGCTATTTTGTGTACTAGCCGCTTGATTTCCGGCAATCGGAGATAGCTGCCCATAGCATCAGCTTCAAATGTGAGCGCTGATGGGAGCTGTGCTCCCGGATGATTTTTGTGTTGCGTTGGATGGATGTCATTTTCTTTCATTACTGCGTGCTCCTGCCAACCACTAAAAAGCGAGTCCGATTAACGCCAGCATACCTACGAACGAGGAGAGAATACCAGAAAAGCCACCAACTGTTTGAGCGTCTTTTTGTAGCTGAGAAGGATTCTCCGCCTGAAACATGATCACGTCGCCCGAACGCAGAGCTGGAATGGCATCTGACTTTTGCAGGGAAAATGAGATAGTCTCACGTTGTCCTCTTTCGAGACCCCGAATAAGCGTAAGATTGTCCATATTGGCCTTTTCCGTCGGGCCACCGGCCAGGATCATATAGTCATAGACATCTTTCCCATCCTGGAATCGATATTCGCCGGGATTTTTTATTTGTCCCACCAGGCGAACAAATGCTGAACTCCCCGACGCGGTCAACGAATTACGGGTGTATTGAAGAAACACCTTCTCGCCGCCCTTCCAGGAGGGCAGTAATCCAGGTTGTCCAGAGTAGTAATCCTGAAGCCTAATCGTATTGGTTATTGCACCTTGAGAAATTCGTGCAAATTGGGCACGCGGCTGCTGGTCTGACCCAACTTGCAGGCCCTTGGCCTGAGCAATCAGTTCATCAAGGCTGGCACCCTTCGGAATGGGATAAACGCCGGGTTGATTCACTAGTCCTCCGACCTCAACATAGTATTCCTCGTTTACAATTGACACCGTGATATTTGGATTGACCAGTAAGCGAGTATATGAACGATTTACGGCACTTACGAGGGCGGGTACTGATAGTCCGCCCGCCTGTACCTCAACTTGATAGGGGAGCTTCAGTACTCCATCCTTATCAACTCGAAAGGTACCTTTTATGGTTTCATCGACCGGTGATGAGACCTCAACCTCGAAGCCAGGACTGACAATATTTTCGGGTGAAGGTTTCCACGGGACAAAAGCACTTTCATCAATAAGTTCGGGCAGGGGCGGTAGAGTTTCGCTCTTCTGGGTATATACCCGTGATGGTGCAGTACAACCAACGAGCAACCATACCATGCAGGTCAACAGGAGTAGTCTATAGGTGGTAGCGGCCAAGAAAGATTGGCTGGCGCTTGAATTTATGAAGTTATATGCGCGCCGATTCAAACATGCCGGCTCCAATCCCAACAATCGAACCTTAAGACATCTTGAACTGAAACGGCTATAGTAAGTTGGTTCGAGCTTCTGAGTTGGCCAGGATGTCCTACAATCTAAGTCTTTCATTTTACAAATATTCCGGAAATGTACTAACACGAGAATCGGTCCACCCGTATCCCTTCTTTGATGCGATCCATATCGTATCGCATTCTTCGCCTACAAATCTAAAATCTCCTTGATTTTCTGAGAGAAATTCATTGATAGCATGTCCAACCCCCTCAATACCGATCCCTCTTTCGACTACGAGTGACCCGTGAATATTGAGATACCGGTACACGGCCTCAAGAGCATGGCGTGTTGGTTTGTACGTTGAAACATCGATGTGGATAAGTGCAAAGTCTAATCGCTTTCCCTTGTCGTCATCATTTAGGGATGACAGGATCCTCTCAATCGAATCTGGATTATTCATATCCACCGGTAGTATGAGAATATCGGACCCAAGTTTCGAGAAATTCTCTATTGTTCGTTCGCGTGAAAATGATTGTGTTCCTTTTCCCCATCCTGCCAGCCCTGGTGCTTTTCCCTCAATAGTGTCGGACTCGTCAAGCGAACAAATTCCTGTGAATGAGTCCAGAGCGATTACTCTTCGGGGCAGTCGCGAAAATTTCTTGCTGACCATTTCCAGTAATAGCGCAACACCTCCATCGCCACATCCTATGTCTATAAGGTCACCGGGTACATCTCGAATTACCATTAGGCGAGCGCGGCGGTAAATTGAATAGAGGGTTGTCTTTGGGAGGGTGGAGAAATCTTTCACTAGGGTATAGCACTCATCAAACAGATGTTCTTTCAAAGGGAGTTGTCGTTGGGCGTCGTCGTCCTCAAGTGGCTTTAAAAGTTGATGGGCACGTTCGATTACTGGCCTAGTGGTAGTATGGTCATTGATATGCCGGAGCTCTTCTCGTAACGCGTTACGTGCAAGCCATTTCTGGGTTGGCCCCTCTAGTTGTGTAATGCATTGGGCGCGGAGCAGATGAATACCTGGAACATAGATCGACCGGGAGAGCAACTGATCAAGAACTTCCAGGGCTCCTGATGGATTATGTTGATTGAATCGGTCGACCGCTTTTGCAAGCTCCATGCCGGTGAAAAGGTCAACGGATTCAATCAATAAGAGTAATTGACTTTTATCTTCGTTTAAAGGCGTTGCAGGTGCACTGTTCACCGGCAATTTATTTGAAGAGGAATAGATTTCTGAAGGAGTGGGGGCTGCTACATCTATCGCAGGTTCTGCTGTTTCGAGCGGTCGATCTGCGCCTTGTTTTTCCGTTCTCGTAGGTTGAGTTGTTGGCTGGACAATAAGGCCCAGTTTGGTAAGCAGCGCATAAGCCCGGGCTTTTGCAGAATGGTCACGCAGTACCCGTGCCCGAGCGCTTTTAATCAGCCTCTCATACTCCTGATTGTTACTGCGATAAAAATCAATCTTATTGATCAAGTCAGAGAGTGATTTGTATTGTTCTATTTCAGAACCTGGTAGAAAGTGGTCAAAGATTTTAGCACTTGAATTTGCAAAAATCATCGTGTTATGGAGTGCTAAAGTAAAGATGGTTTGCGGAAGGAGTGTGCTACTATTCTTTTCATTGTCTATATAGATCGCCGCATTGAGTGAGGATGTTATTTCTTGAAGGTGCTTGTTCGTGGTCGGCAGAGGGCGTGTAAGTTGCGCGAGTATGTCAGGAGGTTGGATGTGGGGAGCAAGATATATACTGAGGGCGCAGACACGCTCGGACTTGGGTTGATCGTTTAGTCCAGATTGAAAAGTGTCACGTAACGTATGTAGCATACAGATCGTGTGTTCCTCAAGGGAATTTTCGTCAATAAAAATTCCGATAGAAAATACAGACGTATCATTCTTCTCGATTCCTTCGAAGGGGACGGAATGGGGCAGAAAAATCATTGTATCCCGCGCGCCATAACGTTGGGCGGTCGCCTCAAGCCCCTCATTGGTTACAAGAACCAGGTCAAATTCGGTCCAATCCTTCTCTTCCCTTATACGACTATGAGCCCATGCGGTAATATGTGGTTTTGTGGCTGCACTGCCGAACATCTTAATGAGTCGACTATCAAATTCATACGGATCACTGATTAGTATGTGGGATGGACGAAAGTGGTTTATTTGAGCGATTAGAATTTCAAATTTCCAGAATTCCGGAAAAACAATATGAACGTTGTGTTCGTAAGCCCACTGGAGTTGGGAGTCTTCATCATTTCCAAAAATTAATTGACTCGCTACGCCGAAACTAGTCATCGCGTTTGAAAGGAGTGTGCATTGTTCGGGAGAATGAAATGTCAGTGCCTCAATTTTCTCGTGGAACGGTGCTGAACGAAGAGAAGGTGCCTTAAGATACACAGAGCCCGAAGCACTACTATTGATGGTGCTTATTTCGACAAATTTAATATTGTGCCGATCCGATTTTGTTGGATCCAATAGCCTCTCCAGATATAAACAGCGTTTGCTTAGTAGTCGCTTTGCTCCTGTAATTCTACATCGTCACGGTTCAGGTTGGCACCAAAGTAAATTCTTATAAACTCTATTATTGAATAATTTAGGGTAGTCGGTTATACCAACGTTCGCAGATGTTGGAAGGTTAGAATCATGAAACTGGAGATTTTCGAATCTCGAGAGGATTTTCCGGTCGGAGAGGTTACACCGTTGGGTGCGACCTATTTTGGCGAAGACTCCCCTATAGCCTGTTATTACGGGAAATCAGGAACTAACTTTGCGGTCTATGCGCCTGACGCCAGTCAAGTCAGACTTTGTTTGTATAGGGAAACAGAAGAGACCTTGTTTGAAACGCAAGTGCCCATGCATCGGAACAACTGCGGCGTATGGACACTTTTTATGTCTAAAGTCGGCATCAGAACGAGGTATCTTTTCCGTGCCTTCGGAGACTTTAATCCGGAAATCGGGCTTAGATTTAATCCAAACAAGGCTCTACTGGATCCGTGGGCAAGAGGTGTGACAGGGCCGGTTCCCCATTGCGAAGACATTTTTGGTTATCCGTGGAGCGATGCACCTGACCGGGATTTAATCTTGTCAGGTATTGATTCCGCCTTGGTAATGCCCAAGTGTGTGGTAATGCCTCCAATGGAGAGAATTACCTGGAAGCGCCCGCATACTCCGGATGAAGAAGCGCTTGTCTATGAAACACATGTCGAATTTGCTACGTCTGAATTTCCCGGTATTCCGGAGGAAATTCGTGGTACCTATCGAGGTCTGGCGCATCCGCTTTATATAGCTCATTTAAAAAAGTTAAGAGTGACTCGCCTGCAGTTGCTTCCCGTTCAATTATTTGCGCAGCCTGGGCATTTACTTGATCGTGGGTTACAGGACTGCTGGGGGTATAACACCCTCCTGTTCTTTGTTCCTCATCCTTACGGAACTACCTCGGATCCGGTAGCGTTGCTTGAGGAAGTGCGTGAGGTGGTTCAGACACTGGCTCAAAACGGGATCGAGGTATTCCTAGACGTTGTGTATAACCATACGTTTGAAGGGAATCAGGACGGTCCGACGTTATGTTATAAGGGGCTTGCCAACCGGCAGTACTACCACTTGGAATCAGGTGGGAGGTATTATAAAAACTGGACAGGAACTGGAAATGTTCTTGCCATGTATGACCCGCAGGTGGAACAGCTTATGGTTGATTCGCTGGCGTACTGGTATGATTATATCGGAGTTGGCGGATTTCGATTCGATCTGGCTGCAGCGCTGACCCGTGGACCTGATGGGCATATTGATTCGTCGGCCCTCAAGAGGCTTCCTCATAATCCAGCATTAAGAGGAGCTACGCTGATTGTCGAACCCTGGGATGCGCATGGTGCCTACTTACTTGGCCAGCTCGATGGATTCGTTGAGTGGAATGGCGTTCTTCGAGATGGCATTAAGAGAGCCGTCAGAGGAGAGGGAATTTCCCATATTGTGGATGCTTTGTCCGGGTCTCCATCGCTTTTTCCAGGACGGGGAACACGGGCCTCGCAGAACATTTTATTTTGCCATGACGGAAATTCTCTCGCCGATGCTGCGTGTTATAATGAACGGCACAATGAGGCGAATGGTGAAGGAAACCGGGACGGAGATGCCCATTCATTATCTTGGAATTGTGGGGTAGAGGGGAATTCGGATAATCCTGAAATTAACACACTCAGGCAGCGTCAGTATCGTAATTATATGACACTGTTTTTCCTCTGTCCTGGCGTACCCTTGATTCGAGCGGGTGATGAGGTGTTGCAGTCCTTTTACGGAAACAATAATACCTACTGTCAACGGGATCTTGGTATTATTCGTTGGGAGCATCTCCTGGCGCACGACTATCGAAGGAATTTCTCTGAGTACTTAGAAAAGTTGATTGAATTTCGATTCAATCAACCCGTTTTGTGCAAACGTGATTTCCTAATTAACGGCGATATCCGGTGGATACATGGTGAGCGTCCTGAATTGCGGATTGGTGCTGTCTTTCTTAATGGAAGTGCTCAAACTGAGGTGATTCGGAAAACTGGCAAAGCAATTGAGACATCCAGTCTTCTGATTCTGATGAACTTCTATACCGCCGCCTATACGTTCTACATACCGCCGTATTTTGGAAACGCAAAGTGGAAAACAGTGATTAACACTGAATCTGAACGTTGGGGTGAGGATAACCGGGAGTATTCCAAGGGGGCGGCGATTGTGCAGCATCCGTTCTCCATTCAGGTGCTTGAACTACTTACTGATTAGGTTATTATAAACTGCTCACCTCCTCTTAACAGGATTGGTGAGTGGTTTTATTTCTGCGTTTTTAAAAAGTTTCTAGACAACATATGGTTACGAGATGATAGTTGGACGGAAAAAAATCAGTGATGAATCAACAGTCTACTGTGCGAAGACAATGTCCAGAATATACGTGAATTTTCTTTCTGCTCTAACGAGTGCGCTACTCTTTGGATGCTCCTCTCAGCTGCCTATAAAAAAAGTGACACCACCAGAGGGGATAAGGCCATTCGCACATTCGACCTCGCTCTCCCAAGCTGTCAGCGCTACTATCAAAAAGCTGGTGTCACAGAAGGTTGATTACTCAAAGCCGCTTAAAAGTGGTACCAATTCGGAAATTTCTCGCTGTTTTTCTTCAAGATGGGAGCGTATCTGGACGCTGCAACGGGTACGTGCGCTGCTGCAGACGTCGGGAGGTTTCGAAGCCCTACCGTGGAGTGTTTTAGACGACTTTCAGGTGTACGCACCTTCAAATAGGGGAAGGCCGGAACGTACGCTTGTTACGGGCTACTATGAACCGGTCTTAAAGGGCTCTCATACGCCGAATGATAGATTTCGCTATCCGCTCTATTCAATGCCGGCATCTGAGGACCTCAGAACATTGACCCGCAGGAGTATTGATTATGAGAATGGACTGGCAGGACGGGGGTATGAGCTGGTATGGCTGGAATCTGATGTTGAACGTTTTTTTCTCCAGATTCAGGGGTCTGGAGTGATCGAATTGCCGAACGGAGAATTGTTGCGGGTAGGCTATGCCGGTAAGAATAGCCAGCCGTACGTTCCCGTTGGGCGAGTTCTCGTGGAACGCGGCTTATTGGAGCTCGCGGGTGTCACAATGGATTCGATCAAATCAGTCCTTAATACCCTTCCATCAGGTGGTAAACCGGGAGGGTTGGAGGAAGTTTTGTCTCAAAATGGGAGCTATGTATATTTTGAGGTGCGAAAACAGAGTGCAACTGGTAGTTTAGGGGTAGAGCTTACGCCGTGGGGGTCCTTTGCCAGCGATCCTGGCGCAGTGCCACTTGGTAGTATCGGGCTTGTCGAGCTGGGAGACGGTCGGTTCGGGCTTATGATAAGTCAGGATACCGGTGGTGCTATCAAAGGAACCCAACACATTGACGTGTTTACGGGAAGGGGTGAGGAGGCTGGTTTTGCCGCTGGGCAAATGAAGGATAAGAGGGAGGTATATTATTTGGCGAGAAAAGAGTGTGCAAAGGATGATCTATGATGGATTGTCGTGTCATGTTAATGCATCGGGCAGTTCGGAAGGCGGCCGTACGCTTGGTTACGCTGATTGAGAAGCCTGAGATGGTTACGCACGCACGCAAGGCGGACAGGAGTTGGGTTCTGTCGCTCGACCTGGAGGCTAATACGGTTATTAGTCGCGAATTAAAGGATTCAGGGGTTTCCCTCATTTCCGAGGAAGAGGGGAGTACCCACAAGTTAATCGGCGCTCCTGGTACTTTTTTTCTCATTGACCCGCTTGATGGCACGTCAGTCTGTCGTCGTTTCATGAGTGAGAATAACGGGCAACTGGGGTTCGGCCCCTTGGTTGGTCTAGTCGAAGATGGTGTAGTAAAGGCGGTTACATTTGCTCATATTTCGCGTGGATTGATTTTTTGTGCACAAGTGGGA